>NZ_NHSD01000204.1 GCF_016653255.1 Rhodobaculum claviforme | reverse complement strand
CTGGTGCGCCCCGCCATCCCCAGCGCGCGCGTGCGCTCCAGGATCAGCTCCAGCGAAAACGCGCCCATCTCTCCGGGTTCATGGAGGTGGATGTCGACGGGCTTGCCGAACCGCTCGGCCATGGCAAAGATCGCGTCGAGGTGCCCCTTGGGGTCGCGGTCCATCGAACAGGGATCGAGGCCGCCGACCACATCCGCCCCCGCCGCCAGCGCATCCTCCATCAGCGCGACCGTGCCGGGGCGCACCAGCAGGCCGGATTGGGGAAAGGCCACGATCTCGATCTCCACCTGATCGGCCAGCGCGGCGCGGGTCTGCGCCAGCCCCTCGAACAGGGACAGGCCGTGGTCGGTGTCGATGTCCACATGGCTGCGGATCAGCGACGTGCCCGCCCCCACCAGCCGCAGCGCGTGGCGCATCGACTGGCGGTGCACATCGAGGCCGAGGGGGACGCGCGACACCCGCTCGTTGTCGATCAGGTCCTGAAGCTCGCCGCCGCCGCGGGCGGGGTACCAGTCCATGCCCCACAACGTCTTGTCGAGATGCGTGTGCGCCTCCACCAGGCCCGGCAGGGCGATGGCGCCGCCGCCGTCCGCGTGCGGGGCGCCCGCCTCCGGGCCCGGCCCGTCGAGGCCCGCGCCGATGGCCGCGATGCGGCCGCCCTCGATGCGGATGTCGGCGGGGGTGCCGCAGGCCAGACGGATGTTGCGCAACAGAAGATCGGACATGGTCACCTCAGCTTGGGATTAAGGGCATCGCGCAACCAGTCGCCCACCAGATTGACCGCGATCACCAGCAGCGACAGTTGCAGCACCGGGAACAGCACGATCCACCACATGCCGGAGAACAGGTACTGGTTGCCCAGCCGGATCAGGGTGCCCAGGGACGGCCGGCTGGGCGGCATGCCGACGCCGAGGAACGACAGCGTCGCCTCCAGCAGGATCGCCATGCCGAAGCTCAGCGTCGCGGCCACCAGGATCGGCGTCAGCGTGTTGGGCAGGATGTGATGCGCAAGGATGCGCCGGGCCGGCACCTTGAGCAGGCGCGCGGCCTGGACGTATTCCTTGCGCCGCTCCACCGCCGTCTGGGCGCGCACGATGCGGGCGTATTGCACCCAGTTCGACAGGGTGATCGCCGCCACCAGCACCGCCCCCGCCGTGACATCGCGCCAGCCCGACGGGATCACCTGCATCGCCAGGCTGGAGACCAGAATCGCCACCAGGATCGCCGGGATCGACAGCAGCACATCGCCGAACCGCATCAGCAGGTTGTCGACGATGCCGCCCATCCACCCCGCCACCAGCCCGATCGTCAGCCCGATGGCCAGCGACAGAAGCACCGCAAAGAACCCGATCAGGATGGAGCTGCGCGAGCCGTACAGCACCGCCGACAGGATGTCGCGCCCCTGCACGTCGGTGCCCAGGATGTAGGGCCACTCCCCGCCCTCGACCCACACCGGCGGCAGTTCGGAAAACCACAGGTCCAGCGCGCGCGGATCGTGCACGTCCTGCGGCGCGATCACCGGCGCCAGCAACGCCGAGACGATCAGCACCGCCAGCAGCACCGCCCCCACCACCGCGCCGCGATGGGACAGGAACGACCGCCACAGGTCGCTGTTGCGCAGGCGCGCCAGCGCGCCGGTCCGGGGGGTGGGATCGGTCGGGGCGGACATGGCGCTTCCTCAGGCGGTGGCGTCGCGCAGGCGCGGGTCGATCACCGCATAGACGATGTCGACCAGCGTGTTCAGCGCAACGAAAATGAAGGACACAAGGCACAGATACGCGGCCATCACCGGAATGTCGGCAAACGTCACCGCCTGGATGAACAGAAGGCCCATGCCCGGCCACTGGAACACCGTCTCGGTCACCAGCGCAAAGGCGATCAGCGTGCCCACGTTCATCGCCGTCATCGTCACCACCGGCATCAGGCAGTTGCGCAGCGCGTGGCGGAAATGGATCACCCGGCGCGGCACGCCGCGGGCGCGGGCGAACTTGACGAAGTCCGAGCGCAGCACCTCCAGCATCTCGGCGCGCACGAGGCGCATCACCAGCGTGATTTCATAGGACGCGAGCGCAATCGCCGGCAGCACGATGGCGCGGCGGCCGGACTCGGTCAGAAGGCCCGTGGACCACCAGCCGATCTGCACCGTCTCGCCGCGCCCGAACGCCGGCAGCCAGCCCAGGGTCACGGAAAACACCAGGATCAGCAGGATCGCGATCACGAAACTGGGCAGGGAGACACCCAGGATGGAGCCGAACTGCAACGCCTCGGAAAACCATCGGCCGCGGTGGATCGCGGTGATGACACCCAGCGGCACGCCGATGGCCAGCGACAGGATCGACGCCGCCAGCACCAGCTCCAGCGTGGCCGGAAAGCGTTCCGCGATCAGCGTCATCACGTCCTGCTGGTTGCGATAGGAGATGCCGAAATCCCCCTGCACCGCATTGGTGACAAAGCGGATGTACTGCACCGCGAACGGCTGATCGAGGCCCAGGCGCGTGCGCAACTCGTCCCGGTCGGCCTGGGTGGCCTGTTCGTTGACCATCAGGTTCACCGGATCGCCGATGAAGCGGAAGATCAGAAAGGCGATGAACGCCACGACCAGCATGACCATGGCGGCATTGGCCAGGCGCTTGACGACGAACACGAGCATGGGCGGCCCCCCGGATGTGCAGGAACCCCGGCCCCCCAGGACGGGCGGCCGGGGGAACGGGTCACTCGGCGATGCGGGTCTTCCAGTGGCGCGCCTTGTTGTCGCCCAGCTGGAGCACCTCCGAGACGCGGTCGGTCGCGGCCCAGGCCATCGGCTGCTGGTGCAGCGGCATCAGGATGGCGTTGTCACGCACGAACTCCAGCGCCTCGGACTGCAACCCGATGCGGGTGTCGAAGTCCAGCTCGGTCGAGGCCGCGTCGATCAGCGCGTCCAGCTCGGGGTACGACCAGCTGCCCCAGTTGAACACGCCGCGCGTGCCCTCCAGCGAATGCATCACCTGCGTCAGGATGGAGAAGCTGTCGAGCATCGGCAGGTTGGCCCAGCCCAGAATGAACACGTCGGTCTGTCGGTTCGACGACTTCTGCGACTGGATCGCGCTGGGACCGATGTCCAGGCTCGCGTCGAAGCCCGCGCGGTTCAGCATCGGGATGACGGCGTTGCAGATCTCTTCCTCGTTGACATAGTCGTTGTAGGCGCAGGTGATCGAGAACGAGAACCCCTCGGCCCCGGCCTCCTGCAGCAGCGACCGCGCCAGTTCGGGATCATGCGCGGGCGGCACGTCCAGATCCTCGCGCCAGCCGGGGATTTCCGGCGCCACGATGGAGCCCGACACCCGCGACATGCCGCGCATGATGCGCCGGTGGATCAGCTCCAGGTCCAGCGCATGGCCGAACGCCTGGCGCACCCGGATATCGGTGAAGGCGTTGGGCCGGCCGTCGTGCAGCGTCTCGTTCTGGTTGAAGCCGAAGAACACGGTGCGCAGGTCCGATGTCACCAGCGGGGTGACGTTGGGCGCCGCCTCCAGCCGCGCGAGGTCCTGCACCGGGGCGTCCTCGGTGAAGTCGATCTCGCCCGACAGCAGGGCTGCGACACGGGTCGCGGCCGAGGTGATGGGCGTGAACTCGATCCGGGTGATGTTGTGCTGCGCGTCGTCCCACCAGCCGTCGAACACCTCCAGCACGGTGCGGCTTTCGGGCACGCGCTCCAGCGCGCGGAAGGGGCCGGTGCCGTTGGCGTTGAAGGTGGCGTAGCTTTCGGTCCCCGCGCCGAAGTCGGTCGGCAGCTCGGCGTTGTTGTCGACCAGCCACTGCGCGTTGAAGATGTGGATGTTCGTCAGGTCATTGAGCAGCAGCGGGTACGGCCCCGTCAGGGTGATGTCGATGGTGTGGTCGTCCACCACCTCGGCCGAGGCATAGGCCGGCAGGTTGCCCCGCAACGGCGAGGTCGGATGCGTCACCCGCGTCAGCGAGGCCAGCACGTCATCGGCGGTGAACGGCGCGCCGTTGTGGAACGTCACGCCCTCGCGCAGGGTGAAGCGCCAGGTGCGCTCGTCCAGGATCTCCCAGCCGGTGGCCAGCGCGGGTTCGATCTGGAGGTTCTCGTCATAGCGCACCAGCCCCTCGTAGACATGGTTGAGGAACGCCAGCGTGTAGCTGGAGCCGAACGAGTACGGGTCCATCGAGTTGATGTCGCGCCCGCCCCCCCAGCGCAGCGTTTCGGCCGAGAGGCCCGACACGAGGCCCACGGCGCAGGCGCCGGCCATCAGGGTGGTTCTCAATACGCTCATCGGCGGCTTCCTTCTGTTGGGCAGGTGCACTGGCTGCGTTGGCCCGGATGCGATCGTCGGCTGTGATACCCGGATACGATCCCCGGGTGCGATCCCCGGACAAGATCAGGGTCGGGCCTGCTCCGGCCCGTGGCTCCGAGGCTCGGGCAGTTGCCGCCAGTTTGTCAATAGTTTTGTAGACAATCCTGCCGCCAGATCGGTTCAGACCGGAAATGCCCGCTTTGCGTGCGGTTTGTTGCCCTTGATGCCACCGATTCCGGCACCCCGCGATCGCCCCCGACCCCGCTTGCGCCGGGGGGGCGGCGCGGCTATCGTCGCCGCCGGATGGTGCCCGGTGAAAGCCGGGAGAATAGGGAAACCGGTGCGGACCCGGCGCAAGCCAGGGACCAAATCCGGTGCTGCCCCCGCAACTGTGAGCGGAGAGTGCCCTCCCACGCCACTGGACCGGTCCTTCGGGACCGCCCGGGAAGGTGGAGGGTGCCGCGACCCGCGAGCCAGGAGACCTGCCATCCACCGTGCAGACCGCCAGACCGGACGGGGCGTCCGGAGGAAGGATCATCATGTTGCGACGCACTCCGTCCGCGTGTGACGGCCCCTGTCCTTTGGAAGCGATCCCCCCGGAGCGGATGGCCAACCGCATGGCCGACCGCGTGGCCAACCGCATGGCCCGGCCATCCCGGCCGTCGCCGCCGAACACGCTGCCGCGCACACTGCCACGCGCGGTGGCGGCTGTGGTGGCGGCGGTGGCGATGGCCCGTTTCCAGACCGAAAGGACACCATGATGATCCGTCTCACCCTTGCCGCATCGCTCCTCGGGGCGGGCGCGATGGCCGCACAGGCCGACACGCTGACTCTGTTCGCCACCGGCGAGGACCAGGCCACCGTGGGCTTTCACGCGCCCGAGCTGACGCGCGACGGCTGGCAGCTCGACTTCAGCCGGGTGATCGTGACCTTCGACGCGATCACCGCCTGGCGCACCGACCCGCCGTTCCAGGCCGACAGCCCCGCCATCGACGGCGCGGGCGTGGCCTTTGACGGCCCCGTCACCGTCGATCTGGTCGATGCCGATGCCGACGGCCGTGTCGCGCTGGCCACCCGTCCGGCCGCGCCCGGCCACTACAACGCCCTGTCCTGGGCGCTGGTCCCCGCGCCCGAGGGTCCGTTCGCCGGCTACTCGATGGTGTTCGAGGGCACCGCCACCCGCGACGGCACGCAGGTCACCTTTACCCTCGCCACCCGCGACGCCGTGGCGCATGCCTGCGGCGAGTATCTGGGCGATGTGCGCAAGGGCTTCGTGACCGCCGACACCGGCGGCACGCTGGAGATCACGCTGCACCTCGACCATGTCTTCGGGCGTGCCGACCGCCCGGCCGACGACCCGATGAACCGCCAGGCGGTGGGCTTCGACGCCTTCGCCGACGGCGGGATGCACGAGTTCTCGATGGACGGGCTGCATGTGGGTCACGTCGGCGAGGGGCACTGCCATGACACGCCCCTCTGAACGCCGCGCCGCCCGGGACAAGGGTCGGGGCGCGGCTATGGGCGCGGCCCGGGACAAGGGTCGGGGCGCGACTCTGGCCACGGCTCGGGGCACTTGTCGGGGCGCGCTGATCCTCGCCGGGCTGGTGGCGGCCGCGCCGCTGCCCGCGCTGGCGCACGCCGCCCTGCTGGAGGCCGAGGTCGCCACCGCCGTCCGCCTGCTGGCGCGCTATGACACCGGCGCGCCGATGCAGGGCGCGCAGGTCATCATCTATGCCCCCGACACCCCCGCCGAGGCCTGGGACCGCGGCACCACCGACGCCGAGGGGCGCTTCGTGTTCGTCCCCGACCCCGCCCTCCCCGGACGCTGGAGCATCCAGGTCCGCCAGGCCGGCCACGGCGCGCTGACCCATGTGCAGATCGGCGCAGGCGCGCCCGGAGCCGGACCCGAAACCGCGCCCGTCCCTGCCGCCGTGATCGAGCGCCCCGCCACCACCGCGGGGCCGATGCAGCGCGCGGTGATGGTGGCGCTGGTGGCCTGGGGGGCGCTGGGAACGGCGCTGTATTTCCGGCGCAGGGGGCATGGCGATGCATCTGCCTGACGGGTTGGTGCCGGTGGGCATGGCGGTGGCGGGCCATGCGGGCTGCGCCGCGCTTCTGGCGCTCAGCCTCGGCCGCATCGCGCGGCTGCCCGATCCCGGCGCGGCGATGCCGCGCGCGGCGATGCTGACGGCGGTGTTCTTTGCGCTGGCCTCGGTGGCGGTGCCGGTGCCGCCGACGACGGTGCATCCGATGCTGGCGGGGCTGATGGGGGTGCTGCTGGGCTGGTTCGCGGTGCCCGCGATCCTGGTGGGGCTGTTCCTCCAGGCGGTGCTGTTCGGCCATGGCGGGCTGACGACGCTGGGGCTGAACGGGCTGATCCTGGCGCCGCCCGCGCTGATCGCGTGGGGGGTGTGGCGCGGGCGGCGCCAGGAT
>NZ_NHSD01000203.1 GCF_016653255.1 Rhodobaculum claviforme | reverse complement strand
CCACGAGCCGTCCAAATGGACGCCCACCTTGCCGTCTCTTTCCAAGCCCAAACCTCCAACGCTCATGAGCGCAGAGAATGGCTTGGTCAGATCACCAGCGGGAGGAGGGGGTCGGCGTGGCGCTTACGGAGCACGCCGCACGGGTCAGGGACTACATCAACCAGGTCAAGGACAACCCCAACCCGCATTATTGCCAGCGCGTGACCGCCGACGACGGCAAGCTGGGAGAACAGCACCTCCGCGAGTTCCAGGACAACGAGAAGACGCTGCCGACGATCCTGACCACCTCGCACAAGCTGTCCACCGGGGTGGATGCCCGCAACATCCGCAACATCGTGCTGATGCGCCCCATCAAGTCGATGATCGAGTTCAAGCAGATCATCGGCCGGGGCACACGGACCTTCGACGGCAAGGACTTCTTCACGGTCTATGACTTCGTGAAGGCCTATGAGCACTTCAACGATCCCGAGTGGGACGGCGAACCCATCCCCCCGTACCCGCCCGGCCCCAGCCCCTCAACGAGATCACCGGGCCCGGAGCCCGATCCGCCAGAGCCGGGACAGGAAGATGATCCCCCCGCGGGCGAAAAGGTCGTCGTGAAGCTGGCCGATGGCAAGGAACGCCAGATCCTATACATCGCCGCGACGACCTACTGGTCCCACGACGGTCGCCCCATGACCGCGCAGGAGTTCATGGCCCAGCTGTTCGGCGATCTAGCTAATCTGGTGACCTCCGAAGGCGAGTTGCGGGCGATCTGGAGCGAGCCCGACCGCCGCGAGGCCTTTCTGCAGCGCCTTGGCGAGCTCGGCTATGTCGGCGACCGCATGGAGGAGATGCGCCGCCTGATCGACGCGCCGAACAGCGACATCTTCGACGTACTAGCCTACGTCAGGTTCACACTGGCACCCCTAGCCCGGAAGGAGCGCGCCGAGACAGCACGTGCAAACGGTCTTGGTGGGTACGAGGAGGAAATGCGCCAGTTCCTCGACTATGTTCTTCAAGCCTATGAGGCTCACGGTATCGAAGAGCTATCGCTCGGCAAGGTCCGGGACTTCCTTCGGATCCGCTATGGGGGCACCAACGACGCCAAGGCCGCGCTGGGGCCAGTGGCCGATATCCGGAAAGCCTTCATCGCCATCCAAGGGCACCTATTCCGCTGACAGACGGAGCAGTGGAGCTTGGATTGGCAGTTGACCGAGGGTTTGTTGCTTCAATAAACAGGAAGATAAATTTTTGGGTCGACTAATTGTTTCCGCAAAACATCAGTCGGGCACCTCGTGTGGGCGTTACCAAAACTACAAGTCCATGCTTGGCGCCGCTATACAATCGGGATGGTGGTTCTATGTAATACCCTTTTCGCTATAGCGAGCCTCAAGCCACTAAACCCGTACCTGCGCATCCGATCAGAAGGCTGACCAGAAAGACGTCCAAACGCTTGTCTGAAAAGTAGTCGCAGATTCATGATAGGCATCAGCGGCCGGCTGCACCAATATTAAGCCTTCAAGTACACGTTCGGTTCCTTCGGCGCCGGGTGCAAAGAGATTAAGTCGACCTTGCAGGTCAGTCAGGCTTCGCACATACGCGTCACGCGCATTTTCGATAGTCCTGTTCGGGGTCAGACCTTCTATAAGCTTAGACCGCAAAGCACGCACAGCTTGCTCAAGGGATTGCGCTTGCTTGGTAGTAATAGAATCTCCTGTCCGACTCGGCCCCTTGAAGGCAAGCTCACCAGCGTTACGAAATGTCGCTTCGGCTGCGCCAATCTCTGACAGCGTAGCATTGAAATTCTTGACCATCGTCCGTCGATGCTCAATCATCTCAGAAGTCATATACCCGAGAAAAGTGCCGGCCAGCAAAACAATAGATATCAAGCCCTTGAACGCCCAGATGAACCGGGCAATTGCCCAAAATGGACCAAGCCTATTCATTATGGTGAACGTGTCCATCAACCCTACCGCCGGTCCGCGCGTGGAAATCGCGTACATATTCCAAGATTTCGTCAAGGCTATCGGCCCCAGAAGCTCGAACGAAAGCATAGGTCTTCTCATGGGTCTCGGCAAGTTGCGCATCGGCCACACCTGCTAGGCCGTCTGTGTTCTCAAGCACCAGATTCCTAGCCTGCACCATGTCCCAGACATCCGCGCCGACATACCCCGCCAGCGCCAGCACCATGATGACCTTTACCACCGGTGCGACACGGCGGGTGACCGACTCGACGAGAACACTGCCGGGCGAACCGATGTTGGCATGCAACACCGGTCCCTGAGGGTCAGGTTGCATGAAGACCACATTGTGCATGGTCAACTGTTCTCTATCACCACGCTCCACACGCGCTAGAGTCTCATCAACCAGGGTCGTAAGGGCTCCGATGATGTTAAGGTCAGTGCCCGAAACGCGCCGACGCGTGACTTCGATCTCCGCCACTGCTTTCCTGCCAATGATTTCAAAGTCACCGTAGTACTGCCGGTATAGCAACTCTGTCTCACGTGCAGCATATTCATGGGTCCAAACGCGTTTCCGCATTGGCCTAAAGAAGTCTGGGTCCAGATTTTGCATCGGGAGATTCTTCACGTTCTTCAGTCGACGGCCGAGGTAGGAAAACTCACTCCTGTGGCCAGCCCCTCTGAATCTAATACGCGGCGCGTCAGGAGCGACTAATTCACCGAACATTCCGTTGCGTGTTAGGTCAGGGTTAGGGACAAAAATCAGAGAACCTTCGGGGAGAGTGTGCAAAATTTCGTCAGCCGTGTTCCGGTATAACGCAACTCTCGGTGGAGCTTCCGCCCCAGCGTAATCTTCCAGGGCTTGCGACGGGCGGTTTTCGCCCCTTCTTTCCTCGGTCTTGACCCATTCCGCAAACGCACGCGCCCGCGTGATCTGGGCATCAATGCCGGCCGCATCTCTCGGACGGACACCATCCTCGATTTCAAGGAATGCCAAGTCCGGGGCAATCGCCTGGCTCTCCGTGGTCGGTCCTAGTAGGTGATAACCGGTTCCAGGGCGAACCATGTAGACTCTGTGGGCAGTAGGAAGCACCTTGGTCTTTATGTCGACGGTAACCATGTAGCCTTAACTTTCTTGCGTTGCCTGACATGTTATTGGCCATAGGTAGACGGATGGTCAACGCGTAGTTGCTTGGCGCATCTACAACTCCAAATGCAGATGACATCTTGACACCGCCACGCTTGGCTATGTCCCGTATGGCAGTGTAGGCCTCAAGCGGCGCTGACAGGGTCTGCATGCGCGTTCGCGTCCGACATCGGCCCGGCGCTGTACCCTGCATTTCTTGGGAGGTAGCGGATCTCAGCGAACTACAGGGCGCGGGCTGATCGGTCCGCCGTCTCAAGGTTGAGGTGGTCATGCATCGCCACGGGGTCGGGCCGGGCCTGCGCCTCCAGTTCCTCCAGCCGCTTGACCACGCGATAGCGCAGATCGGCGCGGTAGCCGAGGATCAGCGTCACGGTCAGATCGCGCGGCAGGAGGTATTCCTTGCGCATCTGCCCCTTTGCGTCCCGATATTCGGCGGCACAGTCAACCGCCCCAAACTTGGGGTGGTTGATTTCCGCCAGCATCTTCTCGATGTCGCGCAGCACATGGTCGTGCTGCTTCTCCACCAGCTCCGCGATCTCGCGCGAGGACATGATGACGGCCTGCGCCGCCGGGATCATCAGGCTCTATCGACTGGATGCGCCCAGCGGTCTCAAAGGGTCGGTTTTCAAAACTGACCCTTCCGAAGTCCTCTCGTTCCTGAATTTCTGTGCGGACGAGCTTGATGAAAACCCGTCGGGGCTGCTCGTCCGCCACCCGCGGTCGCAGCGTTGCCCTCGGTTGCCCTCGGTTGGCGCTGGCTCGCAACCTTCCAAGCCGCCACTTGGAACCACAGCGAGCGCCGAAAAGATACACCCGGCAGCATCCTGCGCCCCGCATGGCCTCGTGATCTGGCGAAAAGGACAGGGCCCCCGATCACCTACGGCCACTCGGCGCACACGATGGCGAAAAAGACAGGGTGCCCCGGATTGCGGCGTGGGGCCCCTCGCTCGCTACACCCATGGCCTACGCAGCTACTCTGCCGCCCCAGTTTGCTCCAAGGCCCGCACCAATCAACATCGGAGATGCAACAGCAACCGCAGCAGCGCTGCGGCCTGCACCTCCAGTTCCTGCCAGCGGTCCACCACGCGGGCGGTGAACTCGGGCGAGAGCTGCGCGACCACGATGTAGGTGTCGCGCTGGCCGAGGTGGTAGACGCGCGTGGCATCGGTGCGGCCGTTCTGGCTGGGCTCAGGCACGCCCACCGTTGGTGGTTGTCGCAACTTCTTGTTCGTCCCCCGTTGGGGGTTGGACAAATATTCTCCGGCCCATCGCGTCCTTGGATTCTTCGTCCTCAGACTGAGGGCGGACAAATACCCCATGTTCCGCCAGGGCTTCGATGCTGTGCTTCACGCTGTCATGCCGCTTGACCACCCGATAGCGGAGGTCGGCGCGGTAGCCGAGGATCAGGGTGACGGTCAGGTCGCGCGGCAGGAGATACTCCTTGAAGGACCGGCCGGTAGCATCCCTGTATTTGCTAAGGAAATCACTGGCCCCAAGTTTGGGGTGAGTGATCTCGGCCAGCATCTTCTCGATGTCGCGCAGTACTCGGCCCGAATCCGGCCTCAGTGCCGGTCGGCCCAAACTTGGGCTCACCTATCCCGGCCACCCCTTGCCCGACGCGGCACGCACGCAGCGCCGGGCCGGGGTGTCCCGTTGCCTGGCTCGGCAGCGGCTTCATGTTGCGGCCGCACCCGAGCCGCGATCTGCGGCGCGAGGTCGGGCTCGATCCCCGCCAGGGCCGCGACGGTGCGCGCGTCGGCGGTGCGCAGCCACCGATCCTCCGGGTTGCGCCGGGCCTCGCTGATGGCTTCCCGAAAAACCGCGACCCACAGGTTGCGCATGTTGCGCGCGGGCTCTTCGAGAAGATCATTGCCGCAGGCGTCTGGCATGGGTGGTCAGTCCTTGGCCAGGGGCGCGGTGGAGCCGCGGCGGCAGATGTCCGCGATGAGGTCACGCAGGGGGTCGGCACGCGGGGCCTCGTCCTGGTCGCGGTACAGCCCGAGGTGCCGCATCAGCATGTCGGCGGCCTTCAGGCGGTCGTGCATCAGCACCTCCATGGAGCCGGTCTTGGGGTTGTGCCGCACGCCCCGGAACAGCGCCTTGGCGCTGGGCGACATCTGATCGACCGGAGTATAGGCGACACGGGGCTGCCCGCGCCCGCGGCAGGTCATGCACTCCGGATCGGGCTCGGCGCGCGCGGGATCGCGGGCATCGAGGTCGGGCCAGCAGCGCGGGCAGGGATCAATGTGGAGCTGGACCAGATCGGAGGCGTCCGCCGTGGCGATGAGGTAGAGGTGCCGGATCAGGCGATCTGCCTCCACGTCATTGCGGGCCATGATCTCGGTCTGGAGTTCTTCGATGCGCGCCTGGACCTTCACGTTTCTCAATAGGTCCCATCCTTTCGAGGACGCGCCGTTGGCGCTGTATCCGGCTTCGATGGCGGCTTGGGTGGCATTCATGGATCGGACATAGGCGGCTGCGAAGGCCTCCTGCCGGGCGTTGAGGGTGGTGGTCATCGGCGTTCTCCCTTGGGGCGGTGGCGGTTCATCCACATGTCGGCGAAGTCCTCGCCGGGGATTGGTGGGGTCAGGACGTTGACAGCCATGCCTTTGCAGGCGAGGCGGTGGGCGAGGGTGAAGGCGGCGGCCTGACCGCCGAACTTCGGATCGTTGTCGGAGAAGATCACGACCTCGTCGCAGCCCTCGGGCGGCTGCCAGCGGGCCAGCATGGCCGCGTTGAGCGCAGCCCAGACCGGCAGGTAGTAGAGCGAGGATGCCGCCTTGGCGGTCTCGATGCCCTCCGCGATCCCCAGCGGTCCTCCGGTGAAGTCGCACAACCGAACGCAGGCCCCGTCGGGCAGCTTGCCGGGCATGAGCTTTCGCGGTGTGGCCATCTCCGCCTTCGCCTTGCCGTCCGGGCGCAGAAAGGTGCGGTGCAGCGACACGTTCGCCCCATCCGGCCCCTGCACCACCGACACCAACGCGGGCCTCAAGCCCCCCTCTCCGTCGCGCAGAGCGGGCGCGAAGCGCAGGGTCCGGTGATAGACGAGATCGCCGACGCCGCGGGCGGTCAGATAGGCGTCCACCAGATCGCCGGATTGCACCGGCACGGTCTGCGCATAGACCTCGCGCAAGGCGGTCTTGCGCTGCGCCTCGGTGATCTCGGACGCGGGCTTCTCGGCGCCCACCACCTCGTTGCCCAAGATCATGTCGATTTCCGGCGCAACCTCGTTGAAGGCCTTACCGGTGAACTGCATCGCCAGCGCCATGCCGTCGCCGGCCCCGCAGGCGCCACAGATCCACGTCCCACGGCCCTCCTTGTTATCGAAACGGAAGCGGTCCGTGCCACCGCACATGGGGCACGGGCCATGCTTCCCGGTCAACGCACCCGACGGAACTCCAAGCCGCAGGAGGATGCCCCGCCACTTGCCCTTCGCCACGTCTGCGGTCTTGCGATGGAAGGTCATTTGCCACCCCCCGCCATGCGCTTCGCGTAGGCGATGCGCCTGCTCCGCTCGAAGGACATGAAGGCCTGGTCCGGCTGCTCCGTCACGTTCCGCAGGCCGCGGGGCCAGACCCGGAACTTGTCGCGGTAGAGATGCGCCGTGCGGCCGGCCGACCATCCGCGCGCTTGCTGCAGCCAAAGGGCCATGGACCAGAACGCCTGCTTCTCGGCCTTCGTCGGTGCGGACCGCTTGCCGCTGATCTGCACCAACTCGCCCTCAGCGGTCTCTACGTTCGCTGCGGGGCGCCGCTCATGGCTGCATGTCGGGCACACCCGGCCAGCGTGAAGGGTGCCGCAGGACACGCACGGCTTGGGCAGCTTCTCGGCCTTCGCCTCGCGCTTGGCTTTCTCGCCCGGCGCGGTGGTGTCGAGGTCTGCGCGGCTGATGTCGGTCACCAGCCCCAGGCGTAGGCTGTTGCCGGCATGGTCCAGGATAAGGCAGTCCTCGGTCCCGGGATTGACGCGCAGGCCACGCCCAATCTTCTGGACGTGCAGCATCTCGGAGCGCGTCGGGGCGGCGTCGATGATGCACGACACCGGCAGGTCAACGCCGGTGGTCATGGTCCGCACGGAGCAGATGACGCAGATGTCGCCCGTGCGAAAGCGGCGGTTGATCAGGTCGCGCTCCACCCGATCAGTCATCGCATCGACGTATCCGGCCGCGATGCCATGGCGCTCGAACTCGGCTTGAAGGTCAGCGGCGTGGGCGCGGTTGACAGCGAAGCACAGCGTCGGCCGGTCCTCGCCCTTTTCAAGCCACGTTTGCACCACGGACCCAATCAGGGCCGCTTGCCCCATCACGTCCGCAAGCCCGCTCTCGACGTATTCACCGGCTTGCACCTTCACCCCTGAAAGGTCCGGCACGTCGGGCGCGTAGACCTTGAACTGGGACAGGCGCCCGGCCTCGATGAGCTCGCCGATGGTCACTGGCACTACGAGGTCCTGCCACCGCAGGCCCATCCCTTTGGCCCATGGGGTTGCCGACAGCCCGACAAAGAACACGTCCTGGCGCTCGTCCATCAGCCGGTCGATGACCCGGGACCGGATGTGGCACTCGTCCACGATGATCAGGGCGGCCTCGGGGATGTCCCTGCGGGCGAGGGTCTGCACGGAGGCTACCTGAACCCTCGCCAGCGGATTGGTCCGCGGGTGATCGGCCTGCATCACTCCGATGTCGGTGATGCCTTCGGCCTCCAACGCTGCGACGGTCTGGTCGATCAAGCTGATGGCCGGGGCGGTGAAGATCACCTGTTTGCCCTTGGCCAGTGCGCGCTCGATCAGCCTCGCGGCCATGACCGTCTTCCCAGCGCCGGTGGGCATCCCGCAAACGATCAGGCGGTTGCCCAGGCGAGCAGATGCGCGGATGAGGTCCAGCGCGGTTTCCTGATGAGGCCGGAGCTCCTTCCTGGCTTGGGCCTCGGGGGGAAAGAGCGAACCATCAGCCATTGGCGCGCCCCCCCTGCACAAGGCGCAGCCTCTGGCCGGGGTTTTCCATCTCAGAAGAGTAACCCCTATCGTCGGCAACCGTCTGCCGGTTTGAAACCGGTACACGGTTGCCCCTTTGAAACCGGCTTTTTTGTGCCGGTTTGCCAACCTCCGAAACCGGCAGCGGGTTGCCGTTTTCCTTGGGTCGCTTCGGTTTGCCGAACAGGGTGTAGCGGTTCGAGGCGTTGCCCGCCGCGGTGCTCCCGCGGCGGACCTTGATGACACCCCATGTCTTCAGCACGTTCACCGCCTGACGGGCCCGGCGTTCGCCGACCCCGCAGTCTTCGGCGATGGTCTTCATGCCCGGGAAACAAGCGCCGGTCCGGTCATGGTGACGGTAAGCCAGAACCAGCAACACGCACCTTTCGGTGGGCGGCAGGGTCAACAGGGGCAGGAGTGCATGGGCCCACTTGATCGCGCGGATGCTCATGCCCGCGCCCTCCGCGCGGCGCGCATGTCCCGGCGGGCTGCGGCGGTGGCGTCTTTCTCCAGCCGAGCCTCGCGCTCGGCGCGCTGCGCATCGGTGAGGTGTGCGAGGTGGGCCTCCAGCTCATCACTGCGCCAGAGGTTCTTGCCCCCCAGCAGCAGCGGCTGCGGCAGGCGCCCGGTCGCGATGTCCTTGTAGATCGCGCCGCGCGATCGGCCCCCTAGAGCCTCACGAATGTCGTTCATTGTCAGGTATTTAAACGCGGCCATCTGTACCTCCGATTGGCTATCGTGAGGCAGATCTGGTCGTGCATGTCCCCCGTATCGTCAGACTCAAATACAGTCTCCGACCAGGCCAGCGGTCGGGCGTCCACGGAGTAGCATCACGGCAGTGTCGGGCTCGAAGTTTCGATGGGTCTAAGGTTGCACGGTCTGTCGGCTTGGCCGATTACACCTGCGCACGCTCATGTGTTGGCACCCGCCATTGGGACGGACGAGGTGGTCAGCCCCGGCGTCTGCCACCGAGGTCGGGATGCGGAGGCCGGGTGACGTCAGTCAGGGCACGCTGGTGTGGGGCTAGGCCCGCAGGCAGCGCCCGAAGAGGCGCCCGACCTCCCTCGGATCTTCAAGGTGCGCGTCCTTGGACTGGACCAGCCTGCGCATGATGGCCTCGGTCGTGACCCGAATGTCGAACTCATCGTCCCTGTTGCGCGGCAACTCGCTGTGCACAGCGCGGGCAACATGATCCGCCAGCCGGTTGGACTGCAGCCGGCCGATGGCCATCGCGACCGCGTCCGCAGCGCTGTTCCTGGGCGCGCCCTCATGCTTCGTGTGGTTGCGAGACGCCTTGAGGCCCATGCCCTCAGCAATGCCCAGGAGATGCGCGGCGATCCACCGCCCTCTGCGCTGTTCCTGTCGGCCTCTCGTTGTTTTGGGTCCGTGAAACCTTCCGGCCAAGATCGCCCGTGCTTCAGCGATGCTGTCCTGCAGGCCATCATGGAGTCGCAGCATCGCGGCGAGATCCATGACCTCAGGTGTGTCCTCAAAAGTCGCCTCGACCTCCTCTGGGGTCAGCAGGTCCAGTCGGGCGCCGGGGTCGAGGCGCAGGGCGGCTTTCGCCGCCATGGCGCCAAGCAGGTCGAGGCACTCAGCAAGCGCGCTCCAGACGTTCGTAAGAAGGTCTTCGATGCTGTTATCAGCCATCCGCGAAAAGCGTTTGCCGGCGAGCGATGTTGCAGCGTCGTCCACCATGGTGAACAGGGCCTTCCCCTCTGCGGTACTGGTCGGGCCGGGCGAGAAAACCTGGGCTGCCTTGGCGCAGTCTCGCACATGATCATGGAGCCGCGCGAGCCGGCCCACCAGTTCTTCGTCACGGAGACGCGCCCTGCCGGTGACATGCCGCGAGCGGCCGACCATCGACTCCCGTTTGAGAAGATGTCGCGCGCGGGCCTCCAGTGCATGCACAACCTCCTCGAAAGGGACCGCGTCGCCGTCGTCGCACATGTTCTCTGTGCTCCGGAGGGGCTGATCATTTCCCTTTCGGTTGCGCCAGAGCTGCGCCCATGCATCGTCATTCATCGAACGGTCGCCTCAACCTGCGCCGGCCAGCTTGACCAGCTTTCCCGTCGCGCCGGTCACATGCTCGGCCCAGCGGTGCATCAGCACCCGGCGCTGGTCGATGAAGTCGGTACGTCTGTAGCTCTTCACCACCTTGGAGCCGGCGACATGGCCCAGCACGGTCTCGGCGACTTCGTGGGGCGCGTCGGTGCACTCGGCCAGCCAATCGCGCAGGGATGACCGGAAGCCGTGGGGGCGTTCGGACATCCCGCGTCGCTCCATCAGCCGGGCCATCGTGGCGTCGGAGATTACACCCTTGCGCGCAGATGGGAACAGAAAGCCATCGCGCTCGAATGGGCGAGCCAGCTCGATCACCCGCAGCGCCTCCGCGGACAGTGGCACGAAGAAGTCGGCGGTCTTGTCCTTGCGCCCCTTCATCGCATCCCCCGGGACGGTCCATGTATCCCCCTCGATCTGGTCAGCCCGGAGGAACCGCAGGGGCCCGGAGCGCACTCCGGTCAGGATCAGCAGGCGCAGGGCGAGGTGCGTGATCGTTGGCTCGGCCAGGGTGGCATAGAATTCCGGCACGTCGCGCCAGTGGACTGCGGGGATGTGCTGGCGCTCACGACGGGACTTGCCCAGGAGGGCGCGGGCCTTGGCTGGAGCCTGGAGGTCCACTTCCAGACCCAGCGCGGCGGCATGGTTCAGCACGATCCCGATGCGCTGGAGGGCCTTCTGGGCCGCCTCCGCGCCGCGCCCGTGCCAGATGGGCGCGAGACAGTCCCGGATGTCGCGCTGGTCGATGTCGGTGACGGGCACCCGGCCCAGCTTCGGCAGGACGTGGACCTCCAGCGGCGACATCCACCGGCCGGCCTTGCCCTCGCCCTTCAACTCGCCCTTGCGGGCTTCGAACGCATCGGCCGTGATGATCGCGAGGGTGATGTCCTCCCGCCGGGCGGCGCGGACCTCGGCCTCGCGCTCTTTGACAGGGTCACGCCCGGCCGCCGCGACCGAACGCCAGCGGTCGGCAAGATCGCGGGCCTGTGCCAGCGAGACATCCGCACCGCCGAGGCCCATCTCGCGCCGCCGCCCGTGAACGGTCAGACGCAGCACCCACTGCGCGCCACCGTCCGGACGCTTCACCAGCCACAGTCCTGCCCCGTCGCACCACTTGCCCTCTGGGGCGCGCTTCACGAATGCTGCCGATAGCCGGTTGCGCGCCCTCATGGCATATCCACCTTTTCCCGAAGCCAGATTGATCCAGCAATTTATCCACCCCAACATCTCGTATGCCTCTGAACAGGTCAAGACAGATGTGAGCAGTGAATATCAGTAATATCAGTGCAGTCGCGTCGAGTTTGGACAGGGTGGAGCTATATGTAGCAGGCATTCAATGCGCCCCACCCGCACCAGCGTGTCGACTTGAGCCGCTGATAGTTCCCCTGACGGCGCGGTAGCGCCTGGACCTCATCCACCCAAGTGTCTGACTGAAGTCGGCCATACCCCGCCCCGCGGATGCACGGAACCGACGCGGCGGGGATGTGGGCGGTTCGGCGCGTCAGCCCTCGCCAGGGCGGCGCAGTGCTGGCTGAGGCGGAACAGGCGGCCGGGCAGGCGCTCCATGCCACGCGCGCGCTGGCTTCGATTCGGCGGACGATGGCGATGATCCCTTGGACGTCGGCTTCGGTGGAGGTTTTCCGATGCGTGCCGCGGCGGGCGGCTTTGTCTTTGGCGTGACTTCGGCCCGCGTTGGAAAACCTCCCAAGGAGGAAGCCGCGAGGGGTCGGGAGGTCTCTATGGGGAAAGAGCGCTGAGGGTGGTGGCTGGGGTCGGTCTCAGCTTGGGATCGTGTCCTTTGCTCGCGTCGGGACGGGCCGTTTCTGGGCACAGGCGGTCTGGAAACGTGCGCCATGGGCGCCATCCTAGCCTGCGAGGCGCGGCGCGGTGGGCGGGCGGAACATGCGGGATCGGCCGGTCCCGTTTTGGCTGGGGCCGGCATGACGACGATCTGGGGGATGGGCGCGTCATCCTGCAGCCTGGTCCCTCGGTGGGGCGCATGGCCGGGGTTTCTGGCCGCGCCGGAAGATCTCGATCACGCGCATGGGGCCGCCGCAGCAGGGGCAGGGCTTGCGCAGGGTCAGCTGGACGGGTTTGACCTCCGCCTTGGGTGGCACGGTGGCGCTTGGCGTGCCGAGCAGGGCGCGGACCTTCGCGATGTTGGCCTTGCGGCCGGCGCTGGCCAGCAGGCCGTAATGGCGGATGCGGTGAAAGCCGTCGGGCAGGATATGGAGCAGGAGGCGGCGGATGAACGCCCCGGTGACCAGCCGCATGACCCGCTGCCGGTCGCCCCGCTTGATGCGACACTCCTTCCAGCGGAAGGCGACGGTTGCGGCGTCGGCGCTGACCAGGCGACTGTTCGAGATCGCCACCCGGTGCGTGTCGCGGCTGAGATAGGCCAGCACCGCCTCGGGTCCGCTGAACGGCGGTTTGGCGTAGACACCCCATTTGGACTTGCGGAACGGGGCCAGGCAGGCGGCGAAAGCCCCGGCATCTGCCAGTCCGGCCAAGGCTCCGAAGAAGGACAGAGCACCAGCACGCTGAACCGCCCCGGGTTTGCCGGCGGGCAAAACTCTCGAAGGATGCCCTCCCATGGACATGAAGAAGACCACGACGAGCCCGTACCCGGCAGAGTTCCGCGAGCGGGCGGTGCAGATGGTCATCGATCATCTCGACAGCTATGCGAGCCTGACGGCCGCGGTGCGCGACATCGCGGCCAGGCTCGGTTGCTCGCCCGACAGCCTGCGGGTCAGGGTCACAAGCAGTCTCAGCGCGATACCGGCCGACTACCCGGGCCCAGCACCGCGGAGAAGGCGCGCATCAAGGAACGCGAGCGCGACAACCGTGAGCTGCGGCAGGCCGATGAGATCCTGAAGAAGGGTGAGCCAGTGAAGGCGGTCGCCCATCGCGGCGTCATCGGTTCGAGCCCGATGGGCGACGGTTCAAGCCCACTGGCGAACGCATATTTTGCCCAGGCGGAGCTCGACCGCCCGTTCCGCAAATGATTGCGTTCATTGAAGAGTTCCGGGGGGAGTTCGGGGCTGAGCCAGCGCGACGCCACCGGTTCGGGCCCGCTGGCGGAGGCCGATCAGTGGCGTGCTGCCGATCGCCCCGTCCAGCTGGTACGAACGCAAGGCTGCCGAGTGTGATCCCGCGCACCCCTCGCCATGGTTACTCGGACCGGTGGCGTCCCATGGCTCGATCATCGACGTGTTCGCACGGCGCATCGTCGGCTGGTGCGTCTCCACGTCGATGACCACCCGGTTCGTCCTGGATGCGCCGGCCGCAGGCGCTCTGGCAGAGAAAACCGCTTGGGAGCAGGAGCTTGATCCATCACTCCGACCGCGTGTCGCAGGACCTGTCGATCCGCTACACCGAGCGTCTGGTCGATGCCGACGTGGATCCCTCCGTCGGCACGGTCGGCGAGTCCCACGACACCACGCTGGCCGAGAGCGTCATCGGTCTGTTCAAGACCGAGGTCATCAGGCAGCTCGGGCCATGGAAAAACCTCCCGAACGTCGAGTGGGAGACCATGCACCGGGTCGACCGATCCAACACGGAGCGCCTGCACAGCGCCATCGGCTACATGCCCCCGGCAGAGGCCGAGCTGCGCCACCTTGATCCACCCGAGACCATCGGTATGGCTCGCCTGAACCGTTGAACGAAACCCCTTCCGGTAAACCCGGGGCGGGTCACGATGGAGGGCCAGCAGCCCCTCGATGAACAGGCGCCGGAACAGGCGAGAGAGCACCTTCACATGCAGAAAGAAGCCCGGGCGGCAGGGCACCCACCGGGTGCCGTCGGGCGACAGGCCACCGCCCGGGACGATCATGTGGATGTGGGGATGGTGCGTCAGTGCCGAACCCCAGGTGTGCAGGACACTGGTCATGCCGACCTGCGCGCCCGTGCGTCTGGGGTCGGCCGCGATGGTCGAGACCGTCTCGGCCGAGACGCGGAACAGCAGATCGTAGACCGCCTTCCTGTTCCAGAACGCGATCTGCGCGACCTCGGCCGGCAGGGTGAAGACGACGTGAAAGTCTTCCACCGCCATCGGCCCGCGCGGCCATCCCGTCGCGCGCGGCCGGTCCCTGGCACTTCGGGCAGTGCCGGTTCTTGCAGGAGTTGCAGGCGTTGTGGTGGTGATCACAACTGGCGCAGCTCGCCACATGCCTGGCCCAAGCGCCTCGGTCCGGCAGGTCTCGATCGCTGACATCACCTTCAGCTGACTCAGGCTGACATGCCCCGCATTGGCCTGCCGCCACGCAGGTCCGTCGTGCTGAATGCACGCCTCCGGCATGACGGCACGGAAGGCATCTGCCAGCTCCCGCTTCGGCCGGATCATCCCGGCGCCCTGTCACTCCAGGCTTCGCTTCACCGTCTGATCCTGCAACTTGGCCAGCATCTCGCAGGGGCTGACGGTGTCGCGGATCGTCCTGGTGCCGACATGGGTGTCACGCGCGGTGGTCGTCAGCCCGGCGTGACCCAGCAGCACCTGGATCACCCGCACGTCCGTGTTGGCCTCCAGCCGATGCGTGGCGAAGCTATGGCGCAACGTGTGCAGTGTCGCGGGCTTCCTGACGCCGGCCATATGCTTGGCCGACGTGACGGCGCGGTTCCGCTGGCGGGCGGAGCTCGGGTTGATCCTGGGCTTGCCCGGGAACAGCCAGCCTTCGGGACGCGTCTCCCGCCACCAGGCCCGCAACAACTCCAGCAGGCCGGGCGACAGCATGACCTTGCGGTCCGTCGCCCCCTTGCCCTGCTCGACGTGGGTCAGCATCCGGACGCTGTCGTCGTGTCGAAGACGCGCCTCCGGCACGATGTCGCCGATCTTGGGGTTGCAGACCTCGGCCGCCCGGAGCCCTGCGCCGGAGGAGATGCTCAGCGCGGCGCGATACTTGAGCCCGGGTCCGGGGGCTGCCATCAGGATGTCGGACACCTCCTGGACGCTGAAGGCCACGGGCAACGTCCGCGGTTCGGTGCGGAACCACATGTGGCGCTTCCTCTCCTCCCGCCCGCAGGTCATGCCGAAGAAGACGCGCAGCGCCACGATCCGCACGTTGACCGTCGACGGCGTGACCCCGGTGTCGGTCATGTGCAGTTGATAGGCCCGCAGATCCTCCGGCGTCGCGGTATCGGGGGAGCGCCCGAGAAAGGCCGCGAAATCCTTGATCGCCCGGATGTGGGACTTCTGCGCCGTGTCGCCCACACCACGGATGCGCATGTCTTCGATCATCCGCCGGCGCAGCGGGGTGGTTCTCTCCTCCTTCATGGAAACCTCCTGTCTGATGAGGGGAAGACCCCAAGCGTCAGACAGAAAGCCCCGCGGCCAAAGGCGCTACGATCAGATCAACGCTGAACACCAGCCAAGGGCGCCATTGCCGCGGAGCGGCTGCGTCCTCGGTCCCGTTTGCGCGGGCGTCCGCTCTTGTTGGCGGCCTCGATGATGTCGCAGGGTTGGGGGAAGCGGCGGCGCGCGGTCGGACGGCCGGGGATGCGGGTGTGGTCCGTGACGGGCTGTGTGTCGGGCGCGGTGATTCGAACCGGCCGTGCAAGGGGCCGTGGGGCGCCTTTCGGGCCCGCGCCTCTGGCGGAGTTGCGGACCTTTGGCATCCCCTGTGCGAGGCCGCTTCAGCTTTCTGAACCCGATGAGGGTTTCTGGTCGGGGCGACTGGATTCGAACCAGCGACCTTCGGTACCCAAAACCGACGCGCTACCAGGCTGCGCCACACCCCGACCCGGTCTTGATAGACTGCGCCGGGCGTCGGGGAAAGCCCCGCCGAGGGAGGAGCGCCGTCAGGCGCGCGCCTCGGCCCAGAGCGCTTCGGCGCCGCGCGCCAGGGCGGCGAGGTCGCGGTCCAGACGCGCCTGCACGCGCGCACGCAGCATGTGGAGCGAGCCGATCAGCAGCCGGCCCTGCATGTTCACCGGGCGCAGTTCGGCGCGCAGGTCGACCTGCGTCACCTCGGCCGACAGTTCGCTGAACCGCACGGCGCCCTGTGCGGTGGCGACGCGGGCCTCCAGCGCGATCTGCAACCCCTCGGGCGGGGTGGCGCCCTCCAGCATCAGGACCACCGGCCACAGCTCGTCGCGGAACGGGTAGCGCAGGGCATAGCGCACCTGTGCGCCGTCGTGTTCGGGGGCGGCCACCTCGGCGCCCCGGCCCGCGGCCGCGCGGGCGAGGCGGTCGAACTCGGTCGCTCGGGCAAAGACGAAGTCGCGCGGGGCGTGGATGCGGTCGGAGGCGGTGAGTATCATCCCTTGGGTTCCTCTAGTCCAGCCGGTCCGCCAGCCATTGGCGGATCAGGAAATGCGCGATGGCGCCGGGCCGGGCGCCGCGGATGCGGGGATGGTGGCCGCCGAGGATATCCACCAGCGTCTGCCGGTCCAGCCATTCGGCGGCCTCGATTTCCTTGGGGTCGAGGCTGAGGGTGTCGTCCAGCGCCTCGGCCGCGCAGCCCAGCATCAGGGATGCGGGAAACGGCCACGGCTGCGAGGCGAGGTAGCGCACCGCGCCCACCGGCACGCCGACCTCCTCGCGGACCTCGCGGCGCACGGCGGCCTCGATCGTCTCGCCGGGTTCGATGAACCCCGCGAGCAGGGAATACATCCCCTCGGGCCAGCCCGGAGAGCGGCCCAGCAGCAGCCGGTCGCCGCGTGTGACCAGCATGATCACCACCGGGTCCGAGCGCGGGAAATGGCTGGTGGAGCAGGCGTCGCAGTGGCGCCGCCAGCCGGCCTCGCGCATGGCGCTGCGCGCGCCGCAGGCCGAACAGAACCGGTGGCTGCGGTGCCAGCCGATCAGCGCGCGGGCGGTGACGATCAGCTCCGCCTCGCGGGGGGGCAGGCGGGTCATCACGCTCCGCAGCTCGGTGAAGCGGTGGTCGGTGGGCAGGTCGGGGTGGTGCTGTTCGCTGGGATCGGAAAACGCCGCCAGCGCGGCCACGTCCAGATCCGGTGGCTGCCAGTCCGAGACGTCGACCGCGAACCGCGGCGCCCCGTCGGCCAGCCCCAGAAACAGCGGCGGCTCGCGGCTCGGCGCGGCCACGGCATGGCCGGTCGCCAGCCAGCCCGGCCGGTCCCGGCCGTCGCCCGCGATCAGCGGCTTGCCGCGCCACATCGGCAGGACGCGGGCGGCCGGATCGGACAGCAGCCGGGCGACCGCCGCATCGTCGCCGCGCAGATGCGCGCCCCGGTCCAGGCCCGCCTGCGCGCCGGCCCCGCCGGTTCCACCAAAGGTCACCGCCTCGGCCAGCCGCATGGTCGTTGTTCCCCGTTCCGTGATCGCAGCCACCTTTTGGCATGCCCGCCGCGGCAGGGCAAACGCCGCGCGCCGCGCGCCACGCTGTTGCGCGAATGCAACCCCGGGATGAGCAGAAGTGTTGCACTCGCGCTTTTGGGGTTTCCCCCGACGGTCGGCCCCCTAGCCTGTCAAGTCGGCCCATGTGGTCGGCGCAGGAGCGATCGGAGGACATGTGACCGGCGACGAGGACGTCTCAGCCCAGTCCGCGGACACGGTGTGGTCGCTGCGGATCCTCGCGACCAGTGATCTGCACATGTCGCTCATCGACTATGACTACCACACCGATGCGCCGGCCCGGCCCGGCGGCGCGCCGGGGGTGGGGGGGGTGGCGGGCGCCCTGTCG
>NZ_NHSD01000202.1 GCF_016653255.1 Rhodobaculum claviforme | reverse complement strand
CCCCCGTACAGACCCCTGTGCCACCCCTGCCCCGGGGCGCGCTCATGCCATCGGGACCCCGTGCGCAGCGCCTCCGGGCCTGTCCGTTCGGACAGCCCTCCATCCGTCGGCCCGCCTGCCCTGTCCGGCCGCGCGATTGAACGCGGACCGGGCGGGGCAGAGAATGGCGCCATCCGGACAGTCCGGCGCCCGTGTCCGCGGTCGGCCGCCCCCACCCAGCGAGGTCCACCCATGGTCTCCCTCCCCTTTTCCTTTTCCACCGCCGCGGCGCGGGGTCTGCGTGCGGGGCGGGTGCGCGGCGTGCTGGGCGCGGCCTGCATCACCACCGTGCTGGGCATGGCCGCCAGCGCCGTTCAGGCCGCCAGCCACATCGGGCTGCTGGGCGAGGTGTGGTTCAACACCGACCCCTATGCGAACCTGCCCGCCGAGGCGCGGGTCAAGGACGCCATCCTGTCCGCCACCGAGGACGCGATGCGCGCGCGCCCCGCGGACGGCCGCTTCGTCGCCACCGCCTTCGATTATCCGCAGGGGGCCAATACCGTGATCTCGTCGGGGACCGGGGCGGGGACGGTGGCGGATTTCCTCGGGACGGATGCCGCCAGCCTGGTGCTGCGGGACGGGGCCATCGTCCCCCGAGAGCCGCTGCGGCTGTCGCTGTGGCGCTTCACCGGCACCCTGCTGCTGGCGCCGAACACCACCTACGACTTCCGCATCAGCTCGGACGACGGCAATGCGACCTGGATGGGCCACCCCGCCGGCGTCTATCCCGAATACCCCGACCACGAGACCCGGACCTTCCGCGTCTCGGGCACCTTTCAGATGGATTGCTGCCTGTTCAGCCACACCACCGGGGACGATGGCGCGGTGCCGTTCAAGATGATCTTCTACGAACGCTACGGCAACACCGGCCTGCGCATGGACTGGCGCGCGGCCGGCACCGAGGACTACGGCGTGCTGCAAGGCCCGATGCTGAGCCGGGGCGACACCCTCGCCCCCAGCCCGATCCCGCTGCCGGCGGCGGGGTGGATGCTGCTCGTGGCGCTGGGGGGGTTGGGCGCGGTGGGCTGGCGCCGCCGCGCCTGATCGCACCGGGGGCCTCGTGCACAGGGTCCCCCCTCTCAGCCCTCCAGCAGGCCGGTGAGGTAGCGGCCATAGGCGTTCTTGGACATGCGGGCCGCGCGGGTGCGCAGCTGATCGGCGTCGATCCAGCCCTGGGTCCAGGCGATTTCATCGAGGCAGCCGGTCTGCAGGCCCTGGCGGTCCTGCAGCGTGCGCACGAAGTTGCCCGCGTCCAGCAGGCTTGCATGCGTGCCGGTGTCGAGCCAGGCAAAGCCGCGGCCCATGCGCTCGACCTCCAGCGCGCCCTCCTCCAGATAGCTTTGCAGCAGGCTGGTGATCTCCAGCTCGCCGCGCGCCGAGGGCTGCACCCGGGCCGCGCGCGCGGGCGCGGTGCCGTCGAGGAAATAAAGCCCGGTGACGGCATAGGGGGACGGCGGGCGCTCGGGCTTCTCGATGATCTCGGTCACGCGGCCCGCGTCGTCCATCGCCACCACGCCATAGCGTTCGGGATCGGCGACGTGGTAGCCGAACACCGTGCCGCCCGCGGTCCGGGCATCCGCGCGCGCCAGCAGTTCGGGCAGGCCGTGGCCGAAGAAGATGTTGTCGCCCAGCACCATGCACGACGGCGCCCCCGCCAGGAAATCCGCGCACAGGGTATAGGCCTGCGCCAGCCCGTCGGGGCTGGGCTGGATCACCCAGGTGAAGCTGAGGCCCCAGGCGCTGCCGTCGCCGAGCGCGCGCTGGAACTGGGCCTGGTCCTCGGGGGTGGTGACGATGGCGATCTCGCGGATGCCCGCCAGCATCAGCACCGACAGCGGATAATAGACCATCGGCTTGTCGTAGATCGGCATCAGCTGCTTGGAGACCCCCATGGTGATCGGCCACAGCCGTGTGCCCGATCCGCCCGCAAGCACGATGCCCTTGCGGCCCGAGGCGCTGGATACGGTCATGGGGTGTCTCCTGTCAGGTCATGGAGCAGGGCGCGCCAGTCCGGCCGGGCCACGCCGAAGGCGGCGGTGAAGCTGCCGCAGTCCAGCCGCGAATTCAGCGGCCGCGCGGCGGGGGTGGGCCAGTCGGCGGTGGCGATGTCGGCAACCGCGCACGCCAGGCCCGCGGCCTGCATGATGGCGCGCGCGAACCCCGCCCAGCTGGTGTCCGGCGTGCCCGCGTAATGATAGGTGCCCGACAGATCGGGCCGGTCGATCAGCGCGCGTGCGACCGCGTGGCAGGCCGCCGCCAGATCGCCCGCCGGGGTCGGCGCGCCGATCTGGTCGGCCACCACCGTCAGCCGGTCGCGTTCTGCGCCCAGCCGCAGCATGGTGGTCACGAAGTTCCGCCCCCGCGGCGCCACCACCCAGCTGGTGCGCAGGATCGCATGCACCCCGCCCGCCGCCACCACCGCCCGTTCCCCCGCCAGCTTGGAGGCGCCATAGACATTGCGCGGCGCGGGCGTGTCGTCGGGCCGCCAGGGCCGGTCGCCCGACCCGTCGAAGACGTAATCGGTGGAGATGTGCACGAACGGCACCCCCAGCCGGGCCGCGGCCTGCGCCATCGCGCCGGGGGCGGCGGCATTGGCCAGATGCGCGCCCCGGGGGTCGCCCTCGGCGGCGTCCACCGCCGTCCAGGCGGCGGCGTTGATGACGGCCGCCGGCGCATGGGCGCGGATGGCCGCGGCGCAGGCGTCGGGGTCCGACAGATCGGCTGCGTCGCGCCCCAGCGCCACCACGCCGGGCATCGCCGCCAGGTACCCGCCCACCTGCCCGCTGCGGCCGAAGGCCAGGATCGGCGCGCTCATGCCCGCGACCCACCCGGCGCGGGGGGCCGATGTGCGCCGCCGCTCATGCCCCCTGGCCCGCCGTGGCGCCCGCAAGGCCCAGCCGCGCGCCCACGCCGGGGCGCGCCAGCAGCGGGCGCCACCAGTCCTCGTTGGCCAGATACCAGTCCACGGTGCGCGCAAGCCCCTGCTCCAGCGTGACCGAGGGCCGCCAGCCCAGCTCGGTGCGGATGCGCGTGGGGTCGATGGCATAGCGCGCATCATGCCCGGGCCGGTCGGCCACAAAGCTGATCAGCCGGTCGTGCGGCGCGCCTTCGGGCCGGCGGTCGTCCAGGATCGCGCACAGCATCCGCACCAGGTCGATGTTGCGCGCCTCGTTCTCGCCGCCGATGTTGTAGGACCGCCCCAGCCGGCCGCGCTGCAGGACCTCCAGCAGCGCCTCGGCGTGGTCCTCGACATAGAGCCAGTCGCGCACGTTCTCACCCGCGCCATAGATCGGGATCGGCTGGCCCGCCAGCGCGCGCAGGATCACCACCGGGATCAGCTTCTCGGGGAAGTGGAAGGGACCGTAGTTGTTGGAGCAGTTCGTGAGCACCACCGGCAGGCCATAGGTCTCGCCCCAGGCGCGCACCAGATGGTCGGACGCCGCCTTGGAGGCGGCATAGGGGCTGCGCGGGTCATAGGGCGTGGCCTCGGTGAACTGGCCCTCGGCGCCCAGCGAGCCATAGACCTCGTCGGTGGAGACATGGTGGAAGCGGAACGCCCCGGGCCGGCCCGCGCGCTCCCAGTACGCCCGCGCGGCCTCCAGCAGCGTGAAGGTGCCGCGCACATTGGTGTCGATGAATTCCCCCGGCCCGTCGATCGACCGGTCGACATGGGATTCGGCGGCCAGATGCAGCACCGCGTCGGGGGCATGGGCTGCGAAAATGCGGTCCAGCGCCGCGCGGTCGCGGATGTCGGCATGCTCGAACGCATAGGCCGGGTGATCCGCCACGCTCGCCACGCTGTCCAGGCACGCCGCATAGGTCAGCGCATCGAGGTTGACGACCGCATGCCCGTCGGCGATCGCGCGCCGCACCACCGCCGAGCCGATGAAGCCCGCGCCCCCCGTCACGAGAATTTTCATGGGGATCTTCATGCGTCCGCTCCCTCCCAGGGCAGGGGCCCGGTGTAATCGAACGGGCTGGTCCAGTCACGAAACCGCGGCGCGCGCGCGTCCTTGTCCGAAATGACGGCGGCGGCCGGGTCGAGGCCCCAGTCGATGGCCAGATCCGGGTCGCCAAACGCCACCGCCCCGTCACACTCGGGCGCATAGGGCGCCGAGCATTTGTACCCCACCACCGTGTCGGGCACCCGCGTGACAAACCCATGCAGGAACCCCGCCGGCACCAGCAGCTGGCGGCCGCTGTCCGCGCTCAGTTCCACCCCCACCCACTGGCCATACCGCGGCGAGCCGCGGCGCACATCCACCGCCACGTCCAGGATCGCCCCCGCCACCACCCGCACCAGCTTGGCCTGCGCCATCGGCGGCGACTGGTAGTGCAACCCCCGCAACGTCCCCACAGGCCGGCTGAGGGACTCATTGTCCTGTACGAAATCGATGTCGATCCCCGCCTCGGCCAGCCGCGCACGGCTCCAGGTCTCGCAAAACCGCCCACGGGCGTCGCTGAAAACCCGAGGCGTCAGAACCACCACGCCGGAAAGGGATGTCGGGGCGATCTGCATGGTACCTCTCGGGGCGGGTCTCGGGTCATCGCCGTCATGGCGCAATCGCGCGCGCACGCCAACCCCCGGCGCGGCCGGCGTCACACCCGCCGCGCCAGCCAGCCCAGAAACGCCGCATCGGGGCTGCGCAGCGGCGCGCGGCCGGTGCGGACCCAGACGTCGCGCCATTCCGCCACCAGCGCATGCACGTCCCAGCCCGGCGCGCGGCGGCGGGCCTCCTCCAGGGTGGCGGAGCGCAGGTGGGGACCCTCGCCGGGGGCGGCGGGGACCACGCGGCGGCGCACGACCAGGATGTCGCCCGCCCCCTCGGACAGGGTGTAGTCGGGCAAGGGGTCGGCCGCGATCATGTCGCGGATCATCCGGCGAAACACCCGCAGCGGCGAGGCGGAGCCGGATTTCTCCGCCAGCGTCGCCAGCCCCACGCGCCATTCCGGCTGGCGGCCGCAATGCTTGCGGGCGATCTCGTAGACCCGCCGCTCCAGCGGCTTGCGCAGGCTGAAATAGTCGCGGTTGAGCGTCAGCACCGCGCTCGAGAGCACCGCGCGATAAAGCCACTCCGACAGCGTCACCAGCACCTGCACCATGCGCCCGCCGCGCGTGGCGCGCACGATGCGCCAGCTCTCGATCAGGCCGAAGCCGGTGGTGGTGGTGGTCTCGGCGGTGGCGATGTTGGTGGTGATGCGGGTGCCCGCCAGCCGCTCGAAGGCGTCCACCAGCCGGCGGTAGCCGTCGCCCGAGGTCTCGCGTCCCGTGGCCACCAGCAGATCGTGCGCGCGCAGGGACAACGTGCGCGACACCGGCTGGCCCGCGTTCAGCGCCCCCATCAGCTGGCTGATGCAATAGATCAGGATGTCCTTGTCGAACAGCGTCGCGCGGCCCCGCACCGAGGGCGTCACCGTGATCTGCACCGGCCCGCGGGCATAATGCAGCACCCGCAGATCGGGCCGCGTGGCCAGCGAGAAGATCGGATGCTCCATCGAGGCCATGTCGTCCTTGGGCAGCACGCCCGCGAAATCGCACAGGAAGAAATCCGGCGTGGACGGCCCCGCCAGCGCCCGTCCCGCACCCCCCGTCATGTCACCGCTCGTCCCGCCCGCCTGCCCCAAGGCCTGCCTCCCTGCCCATCCGTTACGCCCGTCCGTTGCACCCGTCCGGCGGCCACCTGCCGCCCCACCGTCCCCGCTGCGTCCCCTCTGCATCCCCTCTGCGGCCCTGCCTGAGGCCTCGGCGGACGGCCCCTCGGACAGGGGTCGCGGCGGGGCGGCGGGCTTCGTGGTATCGTTATCGCCCACGCTATCGCCGCCCCCGGGACCGGTCCACCCCGGCCGGCATCCCGCGCATCGCCGGATCGTGGGATCGGAATCGCAGGATCGGGGTACCGGAATCGCGCGAACGTGGGATCGGATTCACCACACCCCCACACGGGGCCAGAAACGCCAGTCATTCAAGGGGCTTGGACGACAGACCCTGGCACTGTAACAACTTACCTAACAGATATTAACGGCCACAGGCCGATGGCGCTGTCGCCAAAAAGGCACAGGGACAAAAAGAAATCCGGCAGAGGACCGCAGAGGATCGACATGTGCGCCCCAAATGGGGATATGCGATGAAAAAGCGCACATGGCCCCAAAGTGCGCACTCCGAAAGGCTGTCCCCATGTCCACGCCCCCCCCGCGCCCGGCCGGTCGGACCCGCGCACAGCCCAGCCCCCCGGATGCAGGCAGCGCCACCGACACACCCGCCAACAGCCCCGTGGACACTGCGGAGCTTGCCCGGATCGCGGCGGCCTGTGCGCAGGGTCGGGCCGATCTGGCGGCACGCGGGCTGGATGCGGCCGGAACACGCACGCTGCGGCGGTTCTCGGCCTGGGAGGTGACGCGCTATCTGATCCCGGTGGCGCCCGCGCATCTGCGCCGGGTGCTCAAGGCCAACCCCGAGCTGCCGCAGGGGCGGACCGACGCCGGCGGCGGCACCCGATGGTTCACCCTCGACGAGGTGCTGCGGCTGCGGGCGCATCTGGCGGCCGAAGGCTCCAGGTCCAAGGAATACCAGCCCTGGCGCCCCGAGGGGTTGCCAGCCAAGGTGGTGGCGGTGGCGAACTTCAAGGGCGGGGTGGGCAAGACCTCCACCGCGGCGCATCTGGCGATGGCGGCGGCGCTCGACGGGTATCGGGTGCTGGTGGTGGATCTCGACAGCCAGGGCTCGATGACCTCGATCTTCGGGGGGCGGGTGGCGGATGAGTGGGGCACGGTGTTTCCGCTGATCGCGCGGCATTACGCGCGCCACATGCAGGCCGACAACCGCGCCCGCGCCGACCGGGGCGAGGCCCCCCAGGCGCTGGACGAAACCCTGGACGAGGCGCTGAAGATCACCGCGCGCGACGTGATCCAGCCCACCCACTGGCCCAACATCGACCTGATCGGGGCGCAGCTGAACCTCTACTGGGCCGAATTCCAGATCCCGGTGTGGCGGATGGCGGCGCGGGGCTGGAAGATGTGGGATGCGTTGGGCGACAGCCTGGCCGATGACGGGGTGCTGGACGACTATGACCTGGTGTTCCTCGATACCCCGCCCGCGCTGGGGTATCTGACGATCAACGGGCTGGCGGCGGCCGACATCCTGCTGGTGCCGACGGGCGCGAGCTTTCTGGAGTTCGACTCCACGGGGCGGTTCTTCGACATGCTGCACGCCACCTTCGCCTCGATCGAGGAGGGGGAGAACATGGCCGCGCGCGCGCTCGGCCGCCCCGGCCTCGCGTTCGAATGGGACGCGGTGCGCGCGCTGATCACGCGCTACGACGGCACCCAGCAGGCGGAGCTTGCGTCGCTGATGCAGGCCTGGATGGGCCGCGCGCTGGCCCCCCAGCGCCAGGAGTTCACCGCCCTGATCGGCCAGGCCGGCGAGCAGGTGCGCGGCCTCTACGAGGCCGACCCGCGGGATTTCAACCGCGACACCTACATCCGCGGGCGCGAGACCTTTGATGCCACCTATGCCGCCTTCAAGCAGCTTCTGCACAGCGTGTGGCGGCGCGATGCGGCCACAGCCACAGCCACCGAAGGGAGCTGACGATGGCCCGGCGCCGCCTGACCCCCCTGCCCTCACACCTCCCCGCGCAAGACCCGTCAGCAGGGACAGCGGAGGCCGCCACCAGCCGCCCGGCGGATCGCGCCACCCCCCCCATCGCCCGCGTGGCCGGCGCCGAGGCCACTGCGGCCGCGCTGCGCGAGGTGTCGGACGCGCTGGCCGGTGCCCGCGCCGAAGGCCGCCTGGCGCTGCGCCTGACGCTGGACCAGATCGAGGACGGCTGGCTGGTGCGCGACCGCCTGGCCCCCGAGGGCGAGGACTTCGCGGCCCTGCTCGCCAGCCTGCGCGCCCATGGCCAGCGCACCGCCATCGAGGTCAGCGAACTGGCGCCGGGGCGGTACGGGCTGATCTCGGGGTGGCGACGGTTGACGGCGCTGCGCGCGCTGCACCGCGACACCGGCGAGGCGCGCTTTGCCACCGTGCTGGCGGTGCTGCGCCGCCCCGAAGGCGCGGCCGAGGCCTATGTCGCCATGGTCGAGGAAAACGAGATCCGCGCCGGGCTGTCCTATTACGAGCGCGCGCGCATCGTGGCCCGCGCCGCCGAGGCCGGGGTGTTCCCCGGCGACCGGGCCGCGTTGCAGGCGCTGTTCGGCGCCACCAGCCGGGCGCGGCGGTCCAAGATCGGCAGCTTCATCGGCATCTACCGCACGCTGGACGGGGTGTTGCGCCATCCCGCCGCCATCCCCGAACGGCTGGGCCTGCGGCTGGCGCAGGCGCTGGAGGACGACGCGCAGTTTCCGCGGCGCCTGCGCGCGGGTCTGGCACAGGCCGCCCCCACCACCCCCGAGGCCGAACTGGGCGTGCTGGAGGACCTTCTGG
>NZ_NHSD01000201.1 GCF_016653255.1 Rhodobaculum claviforme | reverse complement strand
GGGTGGACGGGACGCCGAGGGCGCGCTCCAGCTCGCGGCGGATGGCGTCGGCGGCGTCGTCGCGGCGGCGCTCGACCTCGCGCTCCAGGCGGTCCTCCAGCTGCTCGCGCACCACGGCCTGGAAATCGACCGACAGCTGGGGGTCGGCCCATGGCCCGGTGATCGTCACCGGCAGCCGCACGCGGCGCAGCCCCACCGGCCCCTCCAGCGGCGCGGCCGTCAGCCGATAGTCGAGACGCTGCGCGCCGATGTCGACGCGGCCCGCCCCCTCGGCGCGCAGCGCCGGGGCGCTGAGGACGAGGTCGCCGTTCGACGCCACCCCGTTGGCCACCGTGAATGTCGCCGACAGCCCGTCGAACGGCGTGGTGCGGGCCTGCCCCAGCGCGCGCGGGTCGCGGTCGCGCAGCAGCGTGCCCAGGTCGAACCCGCGCACCAGCCCCGGTCCCATCGTCACCCGCCCGTCCCCCGACAGCGCGCGCATCAGCGCATCGACGCTGTTGCCCACGCCCAGCAGCGCGATGGTGCCCGACACCCGCCCCTCCAGCCCGTCGCTGTCGGCCAGCGCGGCCATCAGCGCCGCCGCCGACAGCCCCTCGAACGCCAGGTTCGCGCGCGCCGAGAAGCCGCCGCGGGCGTTGGCCACGACCTCGCCCGCGACTTCGCCGCCGAACGCCTCGGCGCGGTCGAGGCGCAGCACGGCGCGGCCCGCATCCACCGTCAGCGCCCCGCGCACCGCCCCCAGCGTCACCCCGTCCAGCCGCACCGACGGCGCCGAGACCGCCACATCCGCGTCCAGCAGATGCAGCGCGCCCGCGTCGATGCGCGCGGTGGACCAGCCGCCGCCCGCGACTGATCCGGGTGCTGTTCCCTGTGCCGACTGCTGTGCCGACCCCTGCGTGCCCCCCTGCATGGCCGCACGGCGCAGGTCCAGCGCGGGCGCCGCCACCCGCCCCGTCAGGCGCGGGCGCGGGCCGGTCAGCGCCAGCTCGGCGGTGATGTCGGTGGTGGTGTCGTCCAGCGTCAGCCGCCCGTCACGCAGCGCCACCGACCCCGGCGTCAGCACCGTGGCGCCCGTGACCGCCGCCCTGCGCGCGGCCAGTCCGGGCGGCAGCCCCAGCGCGGCCAGGGCGGGGCCTTCGGCGCGGGCCTCCAGCCGCCCCTCGGCGCGCAGGGCGGCGGGGTCGGCGCGGCCGTCGAAGGTCACCCGCGCGCCGCCCGTTGTCAGCGTCAGCGCCAGATCGCCCGGCAGGCCCGCCGCCAGCCCCGGCGCCGCGCGCGCCTCCAGCCCCAGCGCGGTCCCGTCCAGGGTGCCGTCGGCCGCCAGCGTCGCGGCCTCGCCGTCGCGCGCCAGCTCCAGCGTCAGCCCCTCCAGCCGGTTGCGCGCCCCGGTGACGCCGTCGCGCACCGTCACCGCCGCATCCGTCAGGCGCAGCCGGTCGAACCCCGCCAGCGGATCGTCGCGCACCGGCGCGGCGGGGCCGGGCGCGCCCGGCGCCGGGGGGCCGCCGAAGGCCCAGTTCACCCGCCCGTCGGGGTGACGCTCCAGCACGACCTCGGCGCCGTCGGCCTCCAGCCGGGCCAGGGCCACCCGGCCGCCCATCAGCGCGCCCGCGTCCAGCCCGATGTCCAGCGCGCGGGCGCGCAGCATGGGGCGGTCGGGCAGGTCGGACCAGTCGGGCCCGGCGATGCTGACCGGCCCGGTGCGCACGCCCGCGCGCGGCCACAGCGTCACGCGGACCGGCCCCTCGATCACCACGGCGCGCCCGGTCGCGGCCGTCAGCCGTTGTGCGGCCAGCCCCGCCACCGGTTCCGCCGGCAGCACCAGGACCGCCGCCGCCAGCAGCACCGCCAGCCCCACCACGGCCGATATCCCGCCCACGATCCAGCGCATCGTCGCCCTCCGTTCCGGTTCGGTCGGGTTCTAGCACGCCGCCGCGCGCGGGGCGATCACGGGATTGTCCACGCCTGCGGGATTGAGCGGCGCGGGGCCGCGCCCTAGGCTGATCTGCGTTCCGCGCGCCGTTTTCGCGCCCCGTACTGGGTCCGTACTGGGCCCCGCTCCGGGCCGCGGCACCCCTGAGGAAAGGACACGCGATGCCCCGCAGCCTTTGTGCCACCGTCGCCGTCGCGGCCCTGCTGACCGGGCCGCAGACCGGCGCGCCCGCGCTGGCCCAGAGCCCCGGTTACCAGGTGGAGATCCTGGCCGAGGGGCTGAACCGCCCCTGGGGCATGGCGTTCCTGCCCAACGGGCGCGACATCGTGATGACCGCGCGCGGCGGCACGCTGTCGATCTGGCGCGCGGACACCGGCGCGATCACCACCATCGACGGCGCCCCCGACGTCGCCGCCGCCGGGCAGGGCGGCCTGCTGGACATCGCGCTGGCGCCGGGTTTCGCCGACACCGGCACGGTGTTCCTGACGTGGTCGGGCGCGGTGGCGGGCGGCACCACCACCCATCTGGGCCGCGCCACGCTGGACCCCGACGCCGCCACCCTGCGCGACATCGAGGTGCTGTTGCGCGTCCGCCCCGCCATCGACAGCCCGGCGCATTACGGCGCGCGCATCGTGATCCACGACGGGCACGTCTTCATGGGCACCGGGGATCGCAACTCCAAGGCCTTCGGGCCGGATCACATCGCGCAGGACGTCTCCAGCGAGAACGGCGCGGTGGTGCGCCTTGCGCTGGACGGCAGCGTGCCGGGCGACAACCCGCTGGTGGGCCGCGACGGGGCCGCGCCCGCGATCTGGTCCTGGGGCCACCGCAACATCCAGGCGATGGCCGTGCGCCCCGGCACCGACGAGGTCTGGCTGGCCGAGCATGGCGAATCGGGCGGCGACGAGATCAACCGCGTGGTGCGCGGCGGCAATTTCGGCTGGCCGCTGGCGTCCTACGGGGTCGATTACCGCACCGGGCAGCCCTTTGCCGATCCGCACCGGCCCGGCGACGGGTTTGTCGCGCCGCTTTATCACTGGGGCCCGGGGCGCGACGACAACTTCCCCCCCTCGGGGATGGCATGGGTGACGGGCGAGGCCTTTGCCCAGTGGGAGGGGCACCTGCTGGTGGGCAACCTGCGCCACCGCTATCTGGGCCTGTTCCCGGTCGATGGCGACACCGTGTCCGACCCGATCCGCCTGCTGGAGGGGCGCGGCTGGCGCATCCGCGACGTGGCGGTCGGCCCGGCGGACGGCTTCATCTATGTCCTTGCCGATGGCGAGGGCGCGCCGCTGCTGCGGCTGGTGCCCAGCGACGGCTGAGGGGCTGCTCGGGCCAGGCTCTCGGGCCAGGCTGCTCGGGCCAGCCTCTCGGGGCGGGCGGCGGACAAAGGCGCTTGTGCGGGCGGGGATTATCCGTAAACCTCCCGCTGGCGCAGCGGCAGCCCGGCGCCCCCCTGAAGGAATGGAACTGCCCGGTGGTCGCCGCCTCTGGTCCTGAAACCGGTCCGCAACAGCCGCCCGAATCGGCGTGGCAACTGGTGCTGCTGCTGTGGGGCACGAAATATCCGGTGGCCGAGGTCAACCACCTGATCGCGGCGATCCGCGCCGCTGCGGCGCCCGCGCCCGCGCGCATCGTGCTGCTGGGCGACCGGCCGCACGAGGGGCTGGCGCCGGGGGTGCGGCAACGGGACATCCCGCAGGCGTTTCGCGCGCCGCGCTTCATGGCGCAGGGCTGCCAGGCCAAGCTTGCGATGTTCGCCGACGGGCTGGTGCCGCCGGACTTGCCCGCCGTCTATGTCGACATCGATACGGTGGTGCTGGGCAACCTTGCGCGGCTGGTGGG
>NZ_NHSD01000200.1 GCF_016653255.1 Rhodobaculum claviforme | reverse complement strand
GCCCCCACGGGGCCCGCATCCAGCGGTGGCGCGGGGCTGCAAAGGAAGCGTGTGATGATACCTGTCAGGGGGTTTGCGGGACGCTGTGTGGCGGTGCTGGGTCTGGCGCGCTCGGGCCTGGCTGCGGCGCGCGCGCTGTCGGCCGGCGGGGCCGAGGTGGTCTGCTGGGACGACGGCGCCTCGGCCCGGGCGGCGGCCGAGGCCGAGGGGGTCGGGCTGCGCGATCTGGGGCGCCCCGGGGCCCTTGACGGGGTGGCCGCGCTGATCGTGAGCCCCGGCATCCCGCATCTGTACCCCGCGCCGCATCCGGTCGTGGCGGCGGCGCTGGCGGCGGGCGTGCCGCTGGACAATGACGTGGGGCTGTTCTTCAGCTCGCTGGGGGATCCGCAGTGGGCGGCGATGGACAGCCCGCCCCGGGTGGTGGCGATCACCGGCTCCAACGGGAAATCGACCACGACGGCGCTGGTGCACCATATCCTGACGACGGCGGGCCGCCCGACGCAGATGGGTGGCAACATCGGGCGGGGTGTGCTGGACCTCGATCCGCCGGGCGAGGGGGCGGTGATCGTGCTGGAGCTGTCGTCCTATCAGCTGGAGCTGGCGCGGGCGCTGACACCGGATGTGGCGGTGTTCACCAACCTGAGCCCTGATCATCTGGACCGTCACGGCGGCATGGGGGGGTATTTCGCGGCCAAGCGGCGGCTCTTTGCCGAAGGGGGGCCCGATCGCGCGGTGATCGGCGTCGATCAGCCCGAGGGGCGGTTCCTGGCCGGGCAACTGGCCGAGGCGGCTGAGGACATGCGGGTGATCCGCGTCTCGTCGGGGCAGCGGCTGGAGGGGGCGGGCTGGTCGGTGTTCGCGCGCAAGGGCTTCCTGGCGGAATGGCGCAAGGGCCGGCAGGTCGCCGCGTGCGACCTGCGCGCGCTGGCGGGCCTGCCGGGGGCGCACAACCACCAGAACGCCTGTGCGGCCTGGGCGGTGGCGCGTGCGCTGGGGGTGGCGCCGCGTGACATCGCCGATGCGCTGGCGGGTTTTGCGGGCCTTGCGCACCGTGGCCAGACCATCGCGGAAAAGCGCGGCGTGCGGTTCGTCGACGACAGCAAGGCCACCAATGCCGACAGCGCGTGGCACGCGCTGGGCGCGTTTGCGCGCATCCGCTGGATTGCCGGGGGCCGTGCCAAGGCGGGGGGCATCGCGGCCTTGGCGCCGCAGTTCGGCCATGTGGTCAAGGCCTATCTGATTGGCGAATCGGCCGACGCGTTCGCGGCCCAGCTGGGCGAGACGCCGCATGCGCTGTGCGGCACGATGGCCGCCGCCGTGGCGCGCGCGGCCGCCGAGGCCGAGCCGGGCGATGTGGTGCTGCTGGCCCCCGCCGCCGCCAGCTTTGACCAGTACCCGGATTTCGAGGCGCGGGGCCGCGACTTTGCCGCCTGCGTGGCCGCGCTTGCGGACTGAGCGGCCGGACCGGGGTACGGACCGGGGCGGCCGAACCGGGATACCGAACTGCGCGGCCGGGCTGAGGCGTCAGTCGCAGGGCCAGGCGGCGGTGTCCTGGTCGAGGCGCGGGTGGCGCATCTCGCTGCCCCTGGTGATGCCGAACCGGCGTGCGAGGCCGCCGTTGATCTCCAGCACCTTCAGCACACCGGTGCCGCCGTCGATGGGGGTCTCGTCCAGGGGGATCGCCTCGTGGTGGATGCGGGTGACGGTGCCGGTGGCGTCCATGAAGATCATGTCCAGCGGTATCAGGGTATTGCGCATCCAGAACGCCACTCTTCGCGGGCTGTCGTAGACGAACAGCATCCCGGCGCCGCGCGGCAGGCTCTCGCGGTGCATCAGCCCGCGCGCCTGGCTGTCGGGGGTGTCGGCAAGCTCCACGGTGAATCGGGCCTGGCCCCAGGGGCCGCGCAGATCCACCACGTCGTCCCGGCAGCTCGCCGCCGCCGTCGCCGCGAACAGCAGCAGCGCCAGCGCGGCGATGCCCATGCGTGCCGACCAGCGGTGCCTCATGCGGCGGGGTCGCCGTCGCCGCGCGAGATCGCCGCCTCCCATGGGGTCACCAGCACCGCCATCCGGCCGCGGCGCCCGTCGATACAGCGCAGGCAGATCGCCTCGCCGGGCTGCACTTCGGCAAAGCCGGACCGGCGCAGCACCTCGATATGGACGAACACGTCGCCGTCCTTGCCGAACACATTGGCAAAGCCGAAGCCGCGCGCCCGGTCGAACCACTTGACCCGCGCCGGTTCCAGCGCGAGGCCGGCAAGGGTTTCCGCGTCGATGTCGGTGACCTCGGCCATGTCCGTGGTCGGCGGCATGGGCGGGGGCACGATCTTGAGAACCTCGACCGCCTGCAAGCCGCGCGTGGTTTCCTGCACCAGGACCTCGATCTCGGCGCCGTCGCTCACCGCGCCCTGGCCAAAGGCGCGCAGGACATTGGCATGGAGCAGAACATCGGCGCTGCCATCCTCGGGAAGGATGAAGCCAAAGCCCTTTCCGGCGTCAAACCACTTCACCTTGCCCTTCATGCTGCGTGGTTCGCGGAGATTGGCGCTGTCAAAGCTCATTTTCCAAGTAACCCCGATATACAATCAACCGTGCAACTTTGTGTGATTGACCGGACAAACGCAAGCCCCCGTTAACTCTCCCAGCCCGGAAAGCAGGGCCGCCCCGCTGCGGATGCCCGCATGGAAGCAGCTGAGGGAGAGGTTCTCGTCCGGGGCGTGGTTGGCCTCGTCCGCGTTGCCATAGGGGGTGACAAACGCCGGCAGGCCAAGGGTCTTGGTAAACACATAGTCCGGCAGGCTGCCACCCATGCACGGGTACTCCAACGGCGACTCTCCCCTTGCCAGGGTCAATGCACGGCGGAGAACGGCGGCAAAGGGGCTGTCCATCGGCGTGCGCGACGGCAGCATTCCGCCCGACCCCACGACCTCGACCGTGGCACCCAGGGCCGGGGCCTGCGCTGCGACATGTGCGCGCACGGCCGCAAGCGCCTGGTCCGGCGTCATCGCCTCCACCAGGCGGATGTCGCATTTGGCCACCGCCTCGGCCGGCAGCACGGTCTTGGAGCCGGGACCGGAATACCCCCCCGCGATGCCGTTGATCGTCAGCGTGGGGTGGAACATCAGCCGGTCCCAGAACGGCCGGTCGCGCGGGGCGTCGAGGGCCGACAGGCCCAGCTCGGTCATCAGCGCGGGCAGGTCGATCGGCAGCGCGGCGGCGGCGGCGGCCTCGACCGCGCCGGGCGCCACGACCGGGTCGCACAGCCCCGCCACCGTCAGCCGCCCGTCGGGCGCGCGCATCGTGCCCAGCAGATGCACCAGCGCCCACATCGCATTGGGCACGACCCCGCCGAAGTTGCCCGAATGCGTGTCGCGCGCGGCCGTACGCACCCGGATGTCGAAATGCGTCACCCCGCGCACGCCGTACAGGATCGTGCCGCGCCCCGATGGATGCAGCGTGCCGTCGGCGGTGACCACCAGGTCGGCGTGCGCCAGCTTGTCGGCATGCGCCGCCACCGCCTCCGCCAGATGCGGCGAGCCGATCTCCTCCTCGCCCTCCAGCAGGACGATGACATTGCACGGCAGCCGGCCATGGACCGCCAGATGCGCCTCGATCGCCAGCAATTGCGCCAGGTGCTGGCCCTTGTTGTCGCCCACGCCGCGGGCAAAGATCCGGCCGTCGCGGATCGTCGGCTCGAACGGGGGGGTGGTCCAGGCCTCCAGCGGTTCCGGGGGCTGCACGTCGTAGTGGCCGTACAGAAGCACCGTCGGGGCATCGGGCACCGCGGGGCCGCGGCCCAGCACCATCGGATGGCCGCGGGTCGCCAGCAGCTCGGCCTCGAATCCCAACCGCTCCAGCATGCCCATGAGCAGGCCCGCCACCTCGCGGATGCCCACGTCCTGTGCGCTGATCGACGGATGGCGCACATATTCCATCAGCCGCGCGACATGGCTGTCGGCGTTGCGGTCGATATGGGCGAACACGGGATCAAGGTCACTGTACGGCATCGACGCCTCCTGGCATGGGCAAGCAGTCTTGCGCCCCCGGGGCGCCAAGGGCAACCCGGGGGTTGCGCTCGGGCGGCGCCCCGGCAACATGGCGCCGCTCCGCAGAAGGAAAAGGCCGCCGATGTCCCACCTCCCCGCGCCGTTGTCGCCCGCCATGGCCCGCACCTTTGCCCCGCCCGTGATGGAGGCCCGCCGCTGGTTGCAGGAGGCCACGCTGCCCCCCGGCATGGAGTTGATCAACGTCAGCCAGGCCGCGCCGCTGGAGCCCCCGCCCGAGGCGCTGCGCCGCGCGCTGGCGGATGCCATCGTCAACGACCCGGAGGTGCATTTCTACGGTCCCGTCCTGGGCCAGCCGGAACTGCGCGCGGCGCTCGCGGGTCAGACCGCCGCGATCTATGGCGGGGCCGTCGCGGCGGACCAGGTGGCGATCACCCAGGGCTGCAACCAGGCCTTTGCCGCGGTGATGGCCACGCTGGCGGGGGCGGGGGATGCGGTGATCCTGCCGACGCCGTGGTATTTCAACCACAAGATGTGGCTGGACATGGCCGGCGTCACCGCGCAGCCCCTGCCCACCGGCGCGGGGCTGCTGCCCGACCCTGACCGTGCCGCCGCCCTGATCGGCCCGGCCACGCGGGCCATCGTGCTGGTCACCCCCAACAACCCCGGCGGGGCAGAGTACCCGCCCGAGCTGATCGCGGCATTCCGCGATCTGGCCCGCGCGCGCGGCATCGCGCTGGTGATCGACGAGACGTACCGCGATTTCCACAGCCGCCCCGGTGCGCCGCACGGGCTGTTCACCGATCCCGACTGGGACGATTCGGTGATCTCGCTCTATTCCTTTTCCAAGGCGTACCGGCTGACGGGGCACCGGGTTGGGGCGATCCTGGCCTCGCCCGCGCGGCTGGCCGAGGTCGAGAAGTTCCTCGATACCGTGGCGATCTGCCCCGCGCGCCCGGGCCAGCACGCAGCCCTGTGGGGGATCGAGCACCTGGGCCAGTGGCTGGCCGGCGAGCGGGACGAGATCCTTGCCCGCCGCGCCGCGATGGAGGCGGGGTTCGCGGCACGGCCCGACTGGCGGGTGCTGGGCTGCGGGGCCTATTTCGCCTATGTGGAGCATCCCTTCGCCACCCCTTCGGATGTGCTCGCGCGGCGGTGGGTGGCCGAGGCGGGCGTGCTGATGCTGCCGGGCACGATGTTCATGCCCGAGGGCGATCCGGCCGGCGCGCGGGCGCTGCGGATCGCGTTTGCCAACCTCGACCGGCCGGGGATCGCCGCGTTCTTCGACCGGCTGGAGGGGGTGCGCGGGTGACGGGGGCATGACGGCGCCCGCGCGCGGGCTAGCTGTCGGGGGACCGGACAGAAGACACCATGCACCCCACCCCCGCGTCGGAGGACAGATGATGCCGACAGGTCGTTTCGCACTGATCCTCGGCGCCGCGCTGGTGGCGGCGCTTGTCACCGTTCTGGGCGCGGGCTGGCTGAGCGCGCGGCTTGACCTGGGCGATTACGGGCTGGGGGTGCCGCTGAAGCTGGCACTGGTCGCGGTGGTTCTGGTCTGGCTGATGCGGCGCAACGGGCGCTGAGCCGTCAGGCGGCTTGCACCGTCTCGGCCGCCAGCGCGCGGATGCGCCCGATCATCGCCCGCAGCCCGTTGGAGCGCTGCGCCGACAGGTGATCGTCCAGCCCCAGCCGTGCCAGTTCGGCGCCTGCGTCCACCTCCAGCACCGCGCGCACGCTTTGCCCGGCATAAAGGGCGTGCAGCACCGCGATCAGCCCGCGCACGATCATCGCATCGCTTTCGCCGTCAAAATCGAAGCGCGCCTCGGGGCCGGTGCCCTCGATCCGGGGCAGGATCCAGACCTGGCTTGCGCAGCCGTCCACCCGCGTGGCGGGGACCTTCACCGCCGGATCGAGCGGCGGGAAAGCGCGCCCCAGCTCGATCACATGGCGATAGCGCTCCTCCCAATCCTCCAGGAACTCGAAGGTGTCGGCGATGTCCTCGAAGGCGGCGGTGGCCACGCGCATCTCTCCTGTCTGTGCGGTCTGTGTGGCAGATAGACCCCAGCCCCCCGGAAATCCACCCCGCGGGACGGCTGGCGCAGGGAGGGCGGCTTGTGCATGCGATGGTGTGCGCTTACATGTCCAGTCAATCAAATGGTGTGACTGGTGCAAATGGTGCGGACCGGTGGGCATGGCGCCCGCCCTGTCCATGGTGCTGCCCCCCATGATCCCGGACCACCCCCATGACCCCGCAAATCTCCCTCGTCCTCGCAGCCGGCCTTGCGACGCTGTGGACGGCGCCCGTGCACGCCTCCACCCTGACCGCGCCATCCTTCGAGCCGCGCATCGTCATCAACGAGAACGACGGGGCCGACGGCGCCCGCGCGCTGGGCGCGCCCTTTGACGGGGTGGTGCAACTGCGCTTCGGCAGCGCGGACCAGAAATACTGCAGCGGCACGCTGATCGCGCCGGGGGCGGTGCTGACCGCGCGCCACTGCATCGACATCTACCGCAGCGACGGCACCTTCAGCTTCACCGTGCAGTCGCGCGACCTGAAGGTCGGGTTCACCGATCCCGACGGCGGCAACATCACCCGTGTCGGCGTCAGCGCCATCCAGCGCTTTACCGCCGACCTGCCGGAGTTCGACCGGGGGGCATTCTTCAACGGCAGCGACCTTGCGCTGCTGTTCCTGTCGACCCCGGTTCCGGATCGCACGCCATTTGCCTTCGTCACCGACCCCAGGCCGGGCGAGGTCGGCCTCATGGTCGGTTATGGCGCCCATGGCGTGGCCCGCGAGGGGGCGCCCACCGACCGGAGCGCCACCTATCAGGGGGAGCGCTGGGGCGCGCTGAACACGATGGACCTGGTCGGGCCCAGCTCCATCTTCGGCGGTCCCGCGCCGGACTTCACGGTGTCGGGCGACAACAGCCTCATCTATTCGGACTTCGACGCGCCGTCGGGCACCGTCAACAGCCTTGGCCTCGTGTCCGATCCGGCGATGATCGAGGGCGAGGGGACCACCGCGCCGGGCGATAGCGGCGGGCCGCTTCTGGTGCAGCGCGATGGGGTCTGGCTGCTTGCCGGTATCCTGACCGGGGGGTCGGTGTTCTCCGACAGCACATGGATCACCTATGGCGATGTGTCGGTGTGGACCGGGATCACCTCGGACCCGGCGCGAGCGTTCGTGCTGTCGGGGGGCGGGGTGCTGTATGGCGGACCGGCCGCGATCATCCCGCTGCCGCCCTCGGGGGGGCTGCTGCTCGGGG
>NZ_NHSD01000199.1 GCF_016653255.1 Rhodobaculum claviforme | reverse complement strand
GCAGGATCAGCCCCAGCATCAGCGCCCCCGACACCAGCCGCACCCCGGTAAAGGTCACCGCATCAATGGCGCCGTCCGCCAGCGCCAGCCGGTTCAGCACCGAATTGGCCGCGAACGCCACCATGGCCGCCGCCGTCAGACCTGCCGTGCGCAATCCTGGTGCCATCTCATCCCCCCGGCCCGTCATCCCGCAGCCCTCGTCCGGCCGCCCTCGGCCAGCAGCCAAGCACGCGTGCGGGGGCGGCGACAAGGGCCGCAATCGGGGCTAGATGTCCAGCGTGTGCTCCCGCTCCCAGCGCGAGAAATGCGACACGAAGCTGTCCCATTCGCCCTGTTTCAGACGGGTATAGGCGGCCGAGAACTCCGCCCCCAGCGCCTCGGTCAGGGTTGTGTCGGCCTCGAACGCCCGCAGCGCATCCAGCAGGTTCAGCGGCAGGCGGGGCGCGTCCTTCACGGTGTGCCCGTCGGCGTACATGTCGATGTCCAGCCGCGGGCCCGGGTCGGCCCGTGTCGCCACGCCATCCAGACCGGCCGCGATGATCGCGGCCTGCAACAGATACGGGTTGGCCGCCCCGTCCGGCAGGCGCAGCTCGAACCGCCCCGGGCCGGGAACGCGCACCATGTGGGTGCGGTTGTTGGCCGTCCAGGTCACGGTGTTGGGCGCCCAGGTGGCCCCGGAGGTGGTGCGCGGCGCGTTGATCCGCTTGTAGCTGTTGACCGTCGGGTTGGTCAGCGCCGCCATCGCCGGCGCATGCGCCATGATGCCCCCGAGGAAGTGGAACCCGGCCTCCGTCAGCCCGACGCCGTACCCGTCACCGGCAAAGCGGTTCTCGCGCCCGTCCAGCGACCAGGCCGAGATATGGGCGTGGCAGCCGTTGCCGGTCAGCCCCGCGACCGGCTTGGGCATGAAGGTCGCGCGCAGGCCGTGCTTCTCGGCCACCGACTTCACCATGAACTTGAAGAAGCTGTGGCGATCGGCGGTGACCATGGCGTCGGCGAAGTCCCAGTTCATCTCGAACTGGCCGTTGGCGTCCTCGTGGTCGGACTGGTAGGGGTTCCAGCCCAGCGCCAGCATGTAGTCGCAGATCTCGGCGATGACATCGTAGCGCCGCATCAATGCCTGCTGGTCGTAGCAGGGTTTTTCCGCGGTGTCGTAGGGGTCCGACAGCGCCAGCCCGTCGCGGGTCATCAGGAAGAACTCGGCCTCCACCCCGGTCTTGATGCGCAGGCCCGCGGCCTCGGCGGCGGCGATCTGGCGGGCCAGCACGGTGCGCGGCAGCTGCGCCACGGTTTCGCCGGCCATCACGCATTCGGCGGGGACCCAGGCGACCTCGGGCTTCCATGGCAGCTGGATCGCGGCCTGCGCCTGGGGCACGGCCAGCATGTCGGGATGCGCGGGCGTCAGGTCCAGCCACGAGGCGAACCCGGCAAAGCCCGCGCCGTCGTCCTGCATCATCGCGATGGACTGGGCGGGCACGAGTTTCGCGCGCTGCACCCCGAACAGATCGGTATAGGAGATCATGAAATACCGCACGCCGCTGGCGCGGGCGAACTCCTCGAGGCTCTGGGTCATCGCTGTCTCCGCTGTTGTGGGGTGGGGGGTCAGTATCCCCCGCGGCCCGGCACCCACGAGGTGCCCGCAAGCGGCACACCGGCCATGGCGGCGGCCTCCACCGTCAGGGCGCACAGGTCCTCGGGCTCCAGGTTCAGGACGTGGCTCTTGCCGCAGGCGCGCGCGATGGTCTGCGCCTCCAGCGTCAGGACGGACAGGTAGTTCTTCAGCCGCCGCCCCGCCGCCACCGGGTCGAGGCGGGCGGCAAGCGCCGGGTCCTGCGTGGTGATCCCGGCCGGGTCGCGCCCCTCGTGCCAGTCGTCATAGGCGCCGGCGGTGGTGCCGAGCGCGTTGTACTCCGCCTCCCAGCGGGGGTCGTTGTCGCCCAGCGCCACCAGCGCCGCGGTGCCGATCGACACCGCATCCGCCCCCAGCGCCAGCGCCTTGGCCACGTCCGCGCCGGTGCGGATGCCGCCCGAGACGACCAGCTGCACCTCCCGGTGCAGGCCGAGGTCCTGAAGCGCCTGCACGGCGGGGCGGATGCACGCCAGCGTCGGCAGGCCCACATGCTCGATGAACACGTCCTGCGTGGCTGCGGTGCCGCCCTGCATGCCGTCCAGCACCACCACATCCGCGCCCGCCTTGGCCGCCAGCGCGGTGTCGTAGTAGGGTCGCGCGCCGCCGACCTTGACGTAGATGGGCTTTTCCCAGCCGGTGATCTCGCGCAGCTCCAGGATCTTGATCTCCATGTCGTCGGGGCCGGTCCAGTCGGGGTGCCGACAGGCGGAGCGCTGGTCGATGCCCTGGGGCAGGGTGCGCATTTCGGCCACGCGGTCGGTGATCTTCTGGCCCAGAAGCATGCCGCCGCCGCCGGGCTTGGCGCCCTGGCCCACCACGATCTCGATGGCGTCGGCGCGGCGCAGGTCGTCGGGGTTCATGCCATAGCGCGAGGGCAGGAGCTGGTAGACGAGTTTGGTGGAGTGGCCGCGCTCCTCGTCCGTCATGCCGCCGTCGCCGGTGGTGGTGGAGGTGCCCATGGCCGAGGCCCCGCGCCCCAGCGCCTCCTTGGCCTGTGCCGACAGCGAGCCGAAGGACATCCCCGCGATGGTGATGGGGATGTCGAGGTGGAGGGGCTTCGACGCATGCCGCCCACCCAGCACCACATCCGTGCCGCAGCGCTCGCGGTACCCCTCCAGCGGATAGCGGCTGATGGACGCGCCGAGGAACAGCAGGTCGTCGAAATGCGGAACCCGGCGTTTGGCGCCGCCGCCGCGGATGTCATAAAGCCCGGTGTCGGCGGCGCGGCGGATCTCGGCCATCACATCCGGCGTGAAGGTCGCGGAAAAGCGGGGAGGGGTGGTCATCCGTAGGCGCCTGCGTTGTCGGGTTTGAAGTTGTAAAGCGTCCGGGCCGAGCCGTAGCGGCGGAACGCGCGCGGGTCGGCGTCGGCGCCCGCGCGCGCCAGCAGATCGGCCAGCACCGCCAGATGCTCGGGCCGCATTTCCTTCTCCACGCAGTCCGCGCCCAGCGACTTCACCGTGCCGCGCACGAACAGCCGCGCCTCATAGAGGCTGTCGCCCAGCGCCTCGCCCGCGTCGCCAAGCACGACCAGATGGCCCGCCTGCGCCATGAACGCGCTCATGGGGCCGACATTGCCGTGCACCACGATGTCGATGCCCTTCATCGAGATCCCGCAGCGTGACGCCGCGTTGCCCTTGATGACCAGCAGCCCCCCGTGGCCGGTGGCGCCGGCGTACTGGCTGGCGTCCCCCTCGATCACCACGGTGCCGGACATCATGTTCTCGGCCACCCCGGGGCCTGCATTGCCCGCGACGGTGATGTGGGCGGACTTGTTCATGCCGCCGCAATAATACCCGGTCGATCCGCGCACGGTGACATGGATCGGCGCATCCAGCCCCACCGCGATGGCATGGGCGCCGCGGGGGTTGAGCACCTCCCACGCGGTCTGGTTGGTGTGGGTGGCCTGCGCCTGCAGCGCTGCGTTCAGGGCGCGCAGGGGGGTGGTCGCAAGGTCGACCGTCTGCATCAGTGCCTCCAGAAATAGACGGTGGCGGGCTCGGGCTCCCACACCCGCGCGGCGTCGATCCCCGGCAGGGCGGCCAGCGCGCGGTATTCCGAGCCGAAGGCGACCCAGGCGTCGGTCTCCGCCATCACCGCGGGCTTGCACGCGATGGCATCGCGCAGCACCCCGAAGCCGTCCGCCGTGCCGACCACGAAGGTGTAGAACCCGTCCAGATCGTGCAGGGCGTGCTCCAGCGCCGCGCCCAGATCGCAGCCCCCGGCCATGCGGTGGGTCAGATAGGCGGCGGCGACCTCCGAGTCGTTGTCGGTCTGGAACGTCAGCCCGGCATGGCGCAGCCTGCGCCGCACGTTGTTGTGGTTCGACAGCGACCCGTTGTGCACAAGGCACTGGTCCGGCCCGGTGGAGAACGGATGCGCGCCGTCCGTCGTCACCGCCGATTCGGTTGCCATGCGGGTGTGACCGATGCCGTGGCTGCCGGTCATGCCCGCCAGCCCGAAGCGTTCGGCGACATCGGCCGGGCGGCCGACGTCCTTGAAGATCTCGATCGTGCGGCCCGCGCCGGTGACGCGCACGCCGGGGCGCAGGCGGGGCAGAGCGGCGCGCGCGGCTGCCACCGCGGCGTCGGGCAGGTGCAGCACCGCGCCGGGGCCGCGGCGCTCCAGCGTGACCCTGGTGCCCGGCGCCCCGCCCGGATCGGCGTCCAGCGTGGCGGCCAGCGTGGCGGCCAGATCTGTGGCCAGATCTGTGGCCAGCGTGGCGAAGTCCCCCTCCGGGTCGGGCGATTGCAGCGTCAGGCGGCCCGCGCCCGGCCGCGGCGGGCCATAGACGGCGATGCCCGCGCTGTCGGGGCCGCGGTCGGTCATGCTGACCAGCATCTCCGACAACAGCCGGCCCAGCTCCGGCTCAAGCGCCCTGTCCTTGAGAAACAGCCCCACGATCCCGCACATGCCCACCTCCATGTCCGGTCGAGGGGAGCCCGTCCGCGCCCCCTTGCCAAGAAAATTCCTTTCCACAGGGGCAAGACCACCCGGCAGTGCCCACGCCCTGGGCAGTGCCCCGCCGCTAGCCGGTCTGGGGATAGCTGATGACCGACAGATACCGCGCCGGCAGCACGATCAGCCGCTCCGGCCCATGCGGCGCGTCGGCATCGAAGAACAGCGAATCGCCCGGTTCCAGCCGGTAGAAGCGGTCCGCGTGGCGGTACTCCACCACCCCTTCGAGCATGTGGATGAACTCCACCCCCGCGTGCTGAAAGGTCGGAAAGACATCGTGCGGCGCGCCGAGCGTGATCAGGTACGGCTCCACCGTCACCCCCGAGGTGTTGGCCCCGATGTGGCCCAGAAGCGTGTACTGATGCCCCGCCCGCGTGCCCGCGCGCGCGACGTCCAGGCCCGTGCCCGCGCGCACATGCATCGCCGGGCGGACCTCCTCGAAGCGGCGCAGCAGCGCGGTCAACGGCACGCTGAGGACATCGGCCAGCGTCATCAGCGTGGTCAGCGAGGGGCTGATCTGGCCGTTCTCGATCTTGGACAGCATGCCGCCCGACAGCCCGGCCTGGGCCGCCAGCTCGGCGGCGGTCAGGGCGCGCGCGCGGCGCAGGGCGCGGACCTCGCGGCCGATGGCGGCCTCCAGCCGGTGCTCGCGCCGCGGGCGGGGGGTGTGGGGGTTCTGGCTGAGCG
>NZ_NHSD01000198.1 GCF_016653255.1 Rhodobaculum claviforme | reverse complement strand
GCACCCACCCCCGCCCGCGCGGGGTGGGGGTTTACACGCGCGGCCTCAGCGACCACCTTGGGGGTCGCAGCGAAGCACCCGCCCGACGGCGGCCTTCGAAATTCATCCCCCCCAGAAAACGAGGTAGACCATGAGCACCGTCAAGGCGGGCGACACCGTCCGTATTCATTACGATGGCACGCTGTCCGATGGCTCCAGCTTCGACAGCTCGGCCGGGCGCGACCCGCTGGAATTCGTCGTCGGCTCCGGCCAGATCATTCCCGGCCTCGACAATGCGCTGCCGGGCATGACCGTGGGCGAGAAGAAGGTCGTCGCCGTGCCCGCCGCCGAGGCCTATGGCGACCACCAGCCCGAAGGGCTGCAACAGGTCCCCCGCGCGCAGGTCCCCGAGGACATCCCCCTCGATCCCGGCACCCGGTTGCAGGTGCAGACCCCCGATGGCCGCACCCTGCCCGTCACCGTGACCGACGTCACCGACGAGGTGGTGGTGCTTGACGCCAACCATCCGCTGGCGGGCCAGGACCTCACCTTCGCGATCGAGCTCGTGGAAATCGTCTGAGGCTTTGCGCGGGCGCGGCGGGGGGCTATCTGTCAGCCATGCCCGCCGCGCCCGACCCCGCCGCCCTGCCCGATCCAGCCGCCCTGAAGGCCCGTCTGCGCGCCCGCGCGTTGGCCGAAGGCTTTGCGGCGATGGGCGTGTGCGCGCCCGACGCCATCCCGCAGGCGCCCGCCCGGCTGGCGGAGTTTCTGGAGGACGGGCGCCACGGACAGATGAGCTGGATGGCGGACCGCACGGCGTGGCGCGCCAATCCCGCGGCGCTGTGGCCCGACGCGCGGTCCGTGGTGATGCTGGCCGAACCCTACACCCCTGACGCGGATCCGCTGGAGGTCCTGAAGCACCCCGCCCGGGGCGCGGTCTCGGTCTATGCCTGGGGGCGCGATTACCACGACGTGGTCAAGAAACGCCTGAAGCGTCTGGGCCGCTGGCTGGTCGAGGAGACCGGCTGCGCGATCAAGGTGTTCGTGGACACGGCCCCGGTCATGGAAAAGCCGCTGGCGCAGGCCGCGGGGCTGGGCTGGCAGGGCAAGCACACCAACCTTCTGGGCCGTGATCTGGGCAACTGGGTGTTCCTGGGGGCACTGTTCACCACGCTGGAGCTGCCCCGCGACACGCCGGAGGAGGAGCATTGCGGCAGTTGCACTGCCTGTCTGAATATCTGCCCGACCCGGGCCTTTCCGGCGCCGTACCAGCTCGATGCGCGGCGCTGCGTGTCCTATCTGACGATCGAGCATCGCGGGCCGGTCGACCCGGATCTGCGCCCCGGCCTCGGCAACCGGATCTATGGCTGTGACGATTGCCTGGCGGTCTGCCCGTGGAACAAGTTCGCCATCGCCGCGACCGAGACGAAATACGCCGCGCGGGCCGATCTGGTGGCGCCCCCACTGGCGGAACTGGCGGCGCTGGACGATGCGGGGTTCCGGGCGCGGTTCTCGGGCTCGCCCATCAAGCGGATCGGACGGGACCGGTTCGTGCGCAATGTGCTTTATGCCATCGGGAATTCCGGCACACCCGGACTCGTGCCCGCCGCGGCCGATCTGACATCGGATGCCGACCCCGCGGTGGCGGAGGCCGCCGTCTGGGCACTGGGGCGGCTGGTGGGGGGGCCGGGATGACCGGCCCCCGCGCCATGGCTCAGCGCCGCTCGGACAGGAGCGGAGCCTTCCAGAAGCGTTGCGACATGAAGGGGTGGTCCTTCATCACCAAGCCATCCGCCGGCTTGCGGTCCGACAGCATCGGATAGAAGCCCGCCGAGAACAGCTTCTTCTCGCGATAGATCGCGCCCTCGACCGGCTTGCGGTCCGACAGCAGCGGCATGTAGCCCTCGGTGAACAGCTTGCGCCCGCGGTGGACGAGGTGCGGGGCCGGCCGGCGATCGCTTTTCATTTTCCAACCCATCATGGCCGAGAAGCTCCAGTTGCGCTTGGCGCGGATGTCCTGGACGGTGGTGAAGAACCGGCCATGGGTGCTGTCGATGGTCTCGGCGGTGCCATCCAGCGGGACGGTGGACAGATAGAAGTCCCCGTCGGTGCCCTGCACCGTCACCGGGTTGAAGGCGTCGAGCACGTTCTTGGCGCGCGCGGCGGCGCCGAAGGGCGTGATCTCGGCCCGGGCGACGACGACGGGCTTGCCGCCCTCGATGGCCTTGACGAGGGCCGGAACGGCCTCGGCCGGAACCTTGGCCGCCGCCAGCTTGTCGGCGAGGTTGGCGTCACCCTTGTTGAACAGGTCCATGTCCCGGTCGGGATGGCGCTCGGCGCGCAGGGCCTCCACCACGGACTTGGCCGTGTCGAGGTCCTTGTAGGCGCGTGTGACGATCGTAGTCATGTGTCCTCCGTCGATTTCCGGCCCCTTGGCGGCCGCATGAAAGGGTCCCGCCGCCCCGGAAAGGCAGCGCGGACCCGAACGTCACTGCCCCGTTCAACGAACATAGCCACTCGCACGCGCCGCGCCAACGACGCCGGCGCGCAGGAACGGCGCGGCCACCGCCAGCGCCGCCAGCAGCAGCACCATCTCGAACGCAAAGACGGGGACATAGGCATGCTCGGGGGCCATGTCCGGCCCGCCGCGCAGCATCAGCAGATCGCGCGCAAGCCCGCCGATCATCACGGCGATCCCCATGCAGGTCGCCTGTACCGCCCCCCAGGAGCCGAGCGCGAGGCCCACCTGCTCACGCGGGGCCGAGCGCATGGTCGCAACCAGCGTGCCATGGCTGAACAGCGCGGCGCCAAACCCCACAAGGAACGTGCCCGCCACGAACATCGGCGTCATCTGCGCAAAGGCCGCGGCGATCACAGCGGCAAACGCCGGCACGCCCAGCACGGCCCCCAGCGCGGCGAATCGCGTGGGGTCCACCCCCTGCATCAGCACGCGCGAGGCGATGGCGAAGCCCAGAAGGCCGCCACCCGCAAGCACCGCCGTCAACTGTGTCGTCTGGCTCACGGTCATGTCGAGAACCTGCCCGCCATAGGGCTCCATCAGCACATCCGCCATGCCGAAGCCGGCGGTGCCCAGCCCGATCATCGCCAGCAGGCGCACGGCACCGGGACGGGCGGCAAAGCGGGCCCAGGCCTCGCGGAACTCAGGCTGCGGGGTGGTGGCCATGGCGCGGGTGCGGTCGCGCGCCTCCTGCTTCCACAGGCACAGCATGTTGAGCACGACCGTCACCACGGCCACCCCCTGGATGACCTGGATGAGGCGGAGCGGGGAATAATCCTTGAGCAGCCAGCCGAAGATCAGCGCACTGACGGCCATGCCGAGCAGGAACATCACGAACATCAGGCCGACGACGCGGGGCTGGTCCTCTTCGGGGACCAGATCGGTGGCAAGCGCGAGGCCCACGGTCTGCACCATGTGCGCCCCGGCGCCGACCAGCAGAAACGACAGCGCGGCGGCGGAAATGCCGATCCAGCGGGGCGCGTCACCGGATTCACCGAACCCCGACAGCACCAGCAACGCAAACGGCATCACCGCAAAGCCGCCGAACTGCAGCAGCGTACCACGCCAGATATAGGGAACCCGCCGCCAGCCAAGGGCCGAGCGGTGGTTGTCCGAACGAAATCCGATCAGCGTGCGAAACGGCGCGAACACCAGCGGCAGTGCCAGCATGGCGGCGACGATGGTGGCGGGCACGCCCAGCTCCACGATCATCACGCGGTTCAGCGTGCCGTAAAGCAGCACCAGAGCCATCCCGACCGTCACCTGGAACAGCGACAGCCGCAGCAGCCGTTTCAACGGCACATCGCCCGTGGCGACATCGGCAAAGGGCAAAAAGCGCGTCCCGATGCGCGAGATCTGTGTCAGGGCGATGCGGCGGTAGTCGAACACTCTTGCGGCCTCCTTGGGCCGACCCCCTCGGGATGCGGCGGGGCGGGCAGGCACGGGGCAAGCAGCCTGTTACGGGCGGATGAGTTCTGGTTTGCGGGGCCCCGGGAGCGCCGGGAACCCGCGTTGCAGACCCCGCACCGTCCCGCGCAATGCAGGCACGGGTGCGGGGCATGCAATGATCCGGTCGGACCGGCGTCACCGCGGCGCTCGGGTCGTCCAGGGCACCGGGGAGAACCCTGGCGACCCCTGCGCCGTCGCGGCGGCCGGCCGGAGCCGGATCACTGCATCGGGACGCCCTGGTGATAGTTGGCAACCCAGTCGGTGTTGACCACGATGCCGACGTGCACCACCAGCGAGGCGATGGCGACGGCCGCCAGCAGCATCGGGATGCCGACGCCGGGCTTCACCACGAGCCAGATCTTCGCATTGTTCATGGGATGACCTCCTTAGCCGAGCCACGGGGTCGCGAGCGCGACCAGGATGTGGGCGAGGAGAGCGATCCCCCCGAAGACCCGGGTGCCGTCGATGATGTAGCTATGTACCTCTTCGGCTTCCTTCAGCGTCAAGCCGGTCGGCCAGACCTTGTCGGGATTGTCGTCGGACATACGAGTTCCTCCGTTTTGTCCAGAGTGACTTCAGGTCGGGCAGGCGGTCCCCCGTTCCCCGTCCCTGAATTGCCCTGCGGCATGCGGGGCATCACACACCCGTCAAACCGTCGAAGGTCGTTGGGCGCAAGCCGAGACTGTCAGATACTCTGGACAGTTTCAAGTGTCAGCTTCGATTGACATGAAGTTTCTGCGCGTCCCCGGATGGAAATTGCAACCGGAAATCATGCATTTTGCGCGTACAAATCGTCGCGGCCACCCGGCCGGGCCGCCAAGGTGCAATGCCCTCAGAGGGTTGTGGGGAACAAGCCGTCGGATTGGGGCGCGCAGGCGCGATGTCACGCGGCGCTGGCCGGTTGCACGCAAATTGACGGAGCCGGGGTGCCGCCCCCCCATCCGCCCCCGGAACAGCTGATTCGACCGGCAAGCCCGCCTCAGAAGCTGCCGAACGCCGTTCCGAGCGCAATCAGAACCACCAGCGCCACGATGGGCCCCACCACCGCCACCATGGCGATGTCGCGGTATGCCTCGCGGTGGGTCAGCCCGCAGATCGTCAGCAGCGTGATGACAGCCCCGTTGTGCGGCAGCGCATCAAGGCCCCCCGTCGCCACCGCCGTCACCCGGTGCAGCAGATCGGGCGACACGCCGGCGGCACGGCCCATCTCCAGGTAGGTGTCGCCCAGGGTGGCCAGCGCGATCGACATGCCCCCCGATGCCGACCCCGTCATCCCCGCCAGCAGGCTGGTCCCGATCGCCAGCGAGATCAGCGGGTTGTCCCCGCCCGCCGTCACCACCCAATCACGAATCAGCCCGAACGCCCCGAGCGATGCGATGACCGCGCCAAACCCCACCAGGCTTGCGGTGTTGAAGATCGGCATCAGCGAATCGCGCGCGCCCGCGTCCAGCGTCTCGGACAGCCGGGCCGCCAGTCGGCGCCAGTTCAGCGCCACCAGCGCGAGCGAGGCAAAGCTCAGCGCGGCGATGATCGACCACACCCCGCGCAGCGCGCCCACATCGGTCTGCCCGTACAGTGGCTGCGCCAGATAGGCGGTCTCCAGCCGGGGAATCACCCCGAAGGTGAACAGAAGATTGAGCGCGAGGACCAGCACCAGCGGTAGCGCGGCCACGAACAGCGAGGGCGGAACCGAAGGCCCCGCGTCCGCGTCGGCCCCGGCATCGGCGCCATAGCCGGGCCCGATCCGGCGCGCGCGGTATTCCAGCCACAGCCAGCCCAGCCCCAGCATCAGCGCCCCCGCGATCACCCCCAGCCCCGGGGCCGCAAACGGATCGGTACCGAAATACGGCATCGGGATCGCATTCTGGATCGCCGGAGTACCCGGCAGCGCGGTCATGGTGAAGGTGAAGGCCCCCAGCGCGATGGTCGCCGGAATCAGCACCTTCGGCAGATCCGCCTCGCGGAACAGCGCCGAGGCGATGGGCCACACGGCAAACGCCACGACAAACAGCGACACCCCGCCATAGGTCATCACCGCGCAGGACAGGATCACCGCCAGGATCGCGCGGGAGGGGCCAAGGCCCCGGATGATTCCATCCGCCAGAACCCGTGCGGAGCCCGACGCCTCCATCAGCTTGCCAAAGACGGCACCCAGCAGGAACAACGGAAAATACTGGACGATGAAGCCGCCCGTCGCCTGCATGAACACCTGGGTATAGGTCGCGAGAAGCGGGCCGCCCTGGGCAAGCAGAACGGCCAGCACCGACAGCACCGGCGTCAGCAACAACAGGCTGACACCGCGATAGGCCAGCCATATCAGCGCCGCCAGCGCCGCGACGATGACCGCGATTCCCAGCATGGCCGCCCCCGTGTTGGCGCACCGCAGAGCCTGAACGCTGCGGCGCGGCGGTGCAATGGCGCCCGTCGGCCCGCGGCGATGTCAGCCCGCGGGGGTGGAGGACACGCCGACCTGCGCGGGGCGCAACAGCTGCTCGTGCATGCGAAACCCCGCGGCCATCACCTGGATGATGTCACCGGCGCGGGTATCGGGGACCGGCGCCTCGAACATGGCCTGGTGGCTGTGCGGATCGAAGGCGTCACCGACCTCGGGCAGGACGCGCTGCACACCGTGCTTTTCCAGAACATTGACCAGCTCGCGCAGCGTCAGGTTCAGGCCTTCGACCAGGCCGGGGGCGGTCTCGCGGCCGACCTCGTCGATGGCATCGAGCGCACGCGTCAGATGGTCATAGACCGGCAGCATGTCCCGCGCGAGCTTGGCGCCGCCGTACATCAGCCCTTCGCGGCGGTCCCGTTCGGCGCGCTTGCGGCTGTTCTCGGCATCCGCAAGGGCGCGCATCATGCGCTCGCGCATGGCGTCCCGCTCGGCCTCCAGCGCGGCGATCTGGTCCTCCAGCGCCGCGGTGTCCGCGTCCATCGCGGGCGCCTCCTCGGGCGCGGGCGCCCCGGTGTCGGGATATGCCTCTTGGTTGCGTGCTTCTGCCATGGTCTTCCTCTGCAAGCCTCAGGGGGGGTCAGCCGCGCTCGTTCAGCAGGCGGCCGACAAGCTGGGCGGTATAATCCACGATGGGAACGATGCGACCGTAATTCAAACGCGTCGGGCCGATCACCCCCACCGCGCCGATCACCCGGCGCTCGGCGTTCATATAGGGAGACACCACCAGAGAGGAACCGGTCAGAGAGAAAAGCTTGTTCTCGGAGCCGATGAAGATGCGCACCCCGGCCCCCTCCTCGGTCAGCTCCAGGAACTCGGCGATGTCGCGCTTGCGCTCCAGGTCGTCGAACAGCGACCGGATGCGGTCCAGCTCGTCCGCGGCCGCCGGCGGCGACAGCAGGTTCGATTGCCCGCGCACGATCAGCCGCTCGTGCGGCTCCCCCTCGTTTTCCCAGGTCGCAAACCCCGATTCGACCAGGTCGCGCGCCAGCAGGTCGATCTCCTGGCGGCGGCGGGCGATCTCGCTGCGCATGCGCCCGCGCAGCTCCGACAGGGTATGCCCCTGGGCGATCGCGCTGAGGAAATTCGCCGCCTCGCGCAGCGACGACGGGGTCTGACCCGGCGGCGGGGTGAACACGCGGTTTTCGACATTGCCATCGGCGAACACCAGCACCACCAACGCCCGGTCCGACGACAGGCTGACGAACTCGATGTGGCGGATCGCAGCCTCGCGCTTGGGCGCCAGCACGACCGAGGCGCCGCGGGTGATGCTCGACAGCGCGGCGCCCACCCGGTCCAGCAGGCCGGTCACGTCATGCTCGTTGGTTCCACGTGTGGCATCCAGCGCCTCGCGGTCCTCGTCGGTGACGGGCGCGACCTCCAGCAGACCATCGACGAACAGCCGCAAACCCATCTGCGTGGGAATGCGCCCGGCCGACACATGGGGGCTGCCCAGCAGTCCCATGTATTCCAGATCCTGCATGACGTTGCGCACGGTCGCCGCCGAGACCTTCTCGGTCATGGAGCGTGTCAGCGTGCGTGACCCGACCGGATCGCCGGACTCCAGATACCCCTCGACCACGCGCCGAAACACCTCGCGCGAGCGGTCGTTGAGTTCCGATAGAATGCTGCCTGCGTCCTGCATCATGTGATCCCGAGCCTTGGAGTGATATGGGGACGCGCGCGCCCGGGTCAATCGGCTCGAGCTCCCGGGTCGGCCCCAGGGTGAGGATCGCCGGGCTTGCGCAGGTCAGGGCGCCAACGATAACAGCATGCAACCAAGAGAACCAAGGAGATCACACATGCGGCCATCGGGGCGCGACCTGGACAGCCTGCGGTCGGTGACGATCGAGACGAACGTGACGCGGCACGCCGAAGGCTCGTGCCTGGTGCGCATGGGCGACACGCATGTGCTGTGCACCGCCTCGATCGAGGAGCGTACACCGCCGTTCCTCAAGAACACCGGGCTGGGATGGGTGACGGCGGAATACGGCATGCTGCCGCGCGCCACCACCACCCGCAACCGCCGCGAGGCCGCCTCGGGCAAGCAGACCGGCCGCACGGTGGAGATCCAGCGCCTGATCGGACGGTCGCTGCGCGCGGGCATCGACCGCTCGGCCATGGGCGAGCGGCAGATCACGGTGGATTGCGACGTGCTCCAGGCCGACGGCGGCACGCGCTGCGCGGCGATCACCGGCGGCTGGGTGGCGCTGCGGCTGGCGGTGAACAAGCTGCTGAAAGCCGGGGTCATCGCCTCGGACCCCATCGTGGACCATGTCGCGGCGATCAGCGCGGGGGTTTATGCCGGACAGCCGGTGCTGGACCTCGACTACGCCGAGGACAGCGTGGCGGGCGTGGATGGCAACTTCGTGATGACCGGCGCGGGCCGCCTGATCGAGGTGCAGATGTCGGCCGAGGGGGCGACATTCTCGCGCACCGAAATGGACCAGTTGATGGGGCTGGCCGAGGCCGGGGTCACCGCGCTTGTGGCCGTCCAGAAGGCCGCCACCACATGACACGTCTGGCGCGGGGCGACCGGCTGGTGGTCGCCACCCACAACACCGGCAAGCTGGAAGAGATCGCGGCACTGTTGGAGCCGTTCGGCGTCGACGTGACCTCGGCCGGGGCGCTGGGGCTGCCGGAACCCGAGGAGACCGAGTCGACCTTTGTCGGCAATGCACGGATCAAGGCCCATGCCGCCGCGCGGGCCACCGGGCTGCCATCGCTGGCCGATGATTCGGGTCTGGCGGTGGACGCCCTCGACGGGGCGCCCGGCGTCTATACTGCCGACTGGGCCGAAACCCCGACGGGGCGCGACTTCGACATGGCGATGCGCCGCACCTGGCAGGCGCTTGAGGACGCAGGCGCCCCGGAACCACGGCGTGCCGCGTTCTGTTGCACCCTGGTGCTGGCCTGGCCGGACGGGACGGATGCCGTGTTCGAGGGGCGTATGGAGGGCCGGATCGTCTGGCCGATGCGCGGCGACCAGGGGCACGGCTATGACCCGATCTTTCAGCCCGACGGATGGTCGATGACCTTCGGCGAGATGGACCGCTGGGAAAAGAACCGTATCAGCCACCGCGCCGACGCCTTTGCCAGGTTCGTGGCCGGGTGCCTGTAGCGGCGCCCGAACCGGTGGACGATTGGCGCCACGGCGGTTTTGGCGTTTATCTGCATTGGCCCTTTTGTCAGGCAAAATGCCCCTATTGCGACTTCAACAGCCATGTCACGGCGCAGATTGACCAGAAACGCTGGGCCGACGCCTATCGCAGGGACATCGCGCGGGTTGCAGCCCTGGTGCCGGATCGGATTGTCCGGTCGATCTTTATCGGCGGCGGCACCCCATCCCTGATGCAGCCCGACACCGTGGCGGCCGTCGTGGACGCCGTGCGTGGGGGCTGGCCCACCGCCAACGATCTGGAAGTGACGCTGGAGGCCAACCCCACCTCGGTCGAGGCGGGGCGGTTCCGTGGCTATCGCGATGCCGGTGTGAACCGTGTTTCCATGGGAATCCAAGCACTTGATGACCACGCTCTGCGACGGCTGGGACGGATGCACAGCGTGGCGGAGGCCCGCGCCGCCTTTGACGTCGCGCGCGCTCATTTCGAGCGCGTCAGCTTCGACCTGATCTATGCCCGGCAGGATCAGTCGGCAGCGGAGTGGAAGCGGGAGTTGCATGAGGCGCTGTCGATGGCGGTCGATCATCTGTCACTCTATCAGTTGACGATCGAGGACGGCACACCCTTTGCGGCGCGTCTGGCGGCCGGTGGCCTGCGCGGCCTGCCCGATCAGGACCTGTCGGCCGACCTGTACGAGGTGACGCAGGAGGTCTGCTCGGCCGCCGGGATGGACGCCTACGAGGTGTCCAACCATGCCCGGCCAGGGGCGATGTCGCAGCACAACCTGATCTATTGGCGGTGCGGCGACTGGGCCGGGGTCGGCCCCGGAGCGCATGGACGCCTGACCATCGCCGGGGAGCGCTGCGCCACAGTCGCACCGTCAGCCCCCGGGGCATGGCTGGCACGGGCCGAAGCCGGGATCGATGTGGACAGCAGCGAACCGCTGGCGCGACCTGACGCGGCGGCCGAAGTGCTGATGATGGGCCTGCGCCTGTCGGAGGGTGTGGACCTCCGCCGGCTACGGACACTGGGGCTGGAGGTTGCCGGCCTGCAAGAGCTTGTGGATGACGGGCTGATTGCGCTCGATGGCAGCCGCATGACCGCCTCGGCCCGGGGACGGCTGATCCTCAACAGTGTCTTGCGGCGGTTGCTGTCGGATCAGCCGTGACCGCCGAGGAGTTGACACAGCTGGTCCAGCTGCTCGATGGTCTTGTACTGGATCGTGACCCGCCCTTCCCCGCCCGGACGATGATCCACGACGACGGACATCCCGAGATTGGCCGACAGATCCTGTTCGAGCACCCGTGTATCCGCGTCCTTGGGGGCACGTGACCCCGACCGCGGCGTCGTCGGAGCGTCGGTCCGCGCTGAGTCACGGGCGAGGGTCTCGGCCGCACGGACAGAAAGACCCTTGTCAATAATCTTTTTTGCGAGAGATTCGGGATCAGACGCCGTCACGAGCGTGCGTGCATGTCCGGCAGTGAGGCGCCCTTCGCGCAGATGCACCTGAACTTCTTCGGGAAGTTGCAGAAGGCGAAGCAGATTGGCGATATGGCTCCGGCTTTTTCCGAGGGCTGCGGCCAGACGCTCCTGGGTGTGGCCGAAGCGGTCCATCAACTGGCGAAACCCAAGCGCCTCCTCCAACGGGTTGAGATCGGCGCGCTGAATGTTCTCGATGATCGCGACTTCAAGAACCTCGGTGTCGCTGAAATCGCGTACGATCACCGGCACATCGTGGAGCTGCGCCATCTGTGCGGCGCGCCAGCGACGCTCACCGGCCACGATCTCGTAGTGATCGGCCCGGTCCCGGATCGGACGCACGATCAGGGGCTGAATGATCCCCTTGGCGCGGATCGACGCGGAGAGCTCTTCCAACGCCTCGGCGGCAAAATGACGACGCGGCTGTTCCGGGTTGGGATGCAGCTGCTCGACCGGAACCACCAGATCGGGACGGGACGGCGCCGTCGGTGCGGCGGCATCATGGCTGACCTCCGCCATCAGGGCGGACAGACCACGTCCGAGACCGCGCCGCTCCTTGCGTTCGCTCATTGGGATGTCCTCAGGCAGGGATTCTGGATGACTGGTCGTGCCGCTCGATGATTTCCCGCGCAAGGGCGCGATAGGCCGAGCTGCCCTTGGACGCGGGATCGTAGGTCAGCACCGACTGGGCATGCGACGGCGCCTCACTCAGCCGCACATTCCTGGGGATCACGGTGCGGCATACGAGATCGCCCATGGTCTCGCGGGCATCGGCCTCCACATGTTGTGCGAGATTGTTGCGCCGATCATACATTGTGAGAACAACCCCCTCGATCCGGAGATCGGGGTTTGCGCTCTCGCGCACGCTGCGCAGCGTCAACATCAACTGGGACAGCCCTTCCAGCGCGAAAAACTCCGCCTGCAACGGCACAAGCACGGAATGTGCCGCAACCATTGCATTCAAGGTCAACAGGCTGAGCGACGGCGGGCAATCCAGAAAGACGTAATCAAACCGCTGCAGGGTGGCTGCATCCAGGGCTTCGCGCAACAGCGATGTTCGGCCCTCCGTCTCTGCCATGGCGATGTCTGCCGATGACAGATCGGTGGTTGCCGGACAGATGCTGACCCCCGCGATCGGCGTGGTGCGAATCACGTCTGTCAACCTGGCCCCGTCGAGAAGGAGGTCGTAGCTTGTCAGAGTCCGCTCGGTGATCGCGATACCGAGTCCAGTGGAGGCGTTGCCCTGTGGATCCAGGTCGATCAGCAGAACCGCCTTGCCCATCTCGGCCAACGCAGCTGCAAGGTTGATTGCAGTCGTCGTTTTGCCCACCCCGCCCTTCTGGTTGGCAATGGCAACGACCCGAGGGCCCATCCGGGATTGCGCAAGCGGATCATACACGGGAAATATCCTCGACAGCTAGAACGACGCCTTCGGCACTGGTCTTGCTTGGATGTTTGTGGACCTGAAAGCGCCAGTGTTCAAGCGCTGTCGCGATCTCTGCCTCAGATTGTCCGCCCTTCAAGAACAGGGCCACACCAGAGGCCGCCAAATGCCGTTCAGCAAGGCCCAGAAGACGGGTGAGCGGGGCCAGAGCCCGTGCACTTACCACATCCGCATTCTGAGGGCGTGTGCTTTCAACTCTGTCAGCAACCACGGCAACGTCGACCCCACATGCACGGGCAGCCGTCACAAGAAACGCAGCCTTGCGCTGGTCGCTCTCGATAAGCGTGATCTTTAGGCTCGGCCTGCTCTCCGCCGCTGCAATGGCAACCACGAGGCCCGGAAAACCAGCGCCACTGCCAAGGTCCACCCAGCGACTGGCAGTTCCTGGAGCGAAATCGACGAGTTGAAGTGAATCGTCGATATGGCGGGTCCATACGTCATTGAGCGTCGCTGGGCTCACGAGGTTTATCTTGCTGTTCCAGGTTCTCAAAAGCTCGACGAAGGTATTGAGCCTGTTCAATGTTTCACGTGGAACATTCTGCGATGGACCCCTATCCCGCAGCACGGCTGAGTCCGCGAATATGGGCAAGCAGCAGAGTCAGGGCCGCAGGTGTCATTCCCTCGATCCGCCCAGCTTGGGCAATTGTGGACGGACGGTGCCGGCGGAACTTCTCCTTGATTTCATTGGACAAGCCACCGATGGCGTCAAAATCGAGGTCCTCGGGAATCAGAAGCGCTTCGTCCCGCAGGAGACGCGCCACATCGGCCGCCTGGCGCTCCAGATACGGGGCGTACATGGCGTCTCGCTTAAGTTGCTCTTTGATTTCAGCCGAAAACAACAGTACATCAGGTTCCAGGACGCCGAACCGCTCAACATCCATATCAGGAGCGCTCAGCAGTTCCAGGGCAGACCGGACCGCCCCATCCCTTCCGAGCTGGATGCCCAGCGTGGATGCGGCGGCTCTGTTGATGCGTACCTTCGACAGCACTCCCCTTCCGTATTCCAAGGCGTCCATCTTCCGACCGAACACCTCGGCCCGCACCTCACCCACGCAGCCAATTTCCATCCCCATCGGGGTGAGACGCTGGTCCGCATTATCCGCCCGGAGCTGCAACCTGTATTCGGCGCGTGACGTGAACATCCGGTAAGGCTCGGTCACCCCGCGCGTCACAAGATCATCCACCATCACACCGATGTAGCTGTCACTCCGCCCAAAGACTACAGCCGGTCGTCCAAGCGCCCTGCATGCCGCATTGAGCCCTGCCACAAGGCCCTGCGCGGCGGCCTCCTCGTACCCCGTCGTCCCATTGATCTGCCCGGCGAAAAACAGGCCGTTCACAGCCCTCAGCTCAAGCGAGCTTCGCAGTGACCGCGGGTCGATGAAATCGTATTCGATCGCATATCCCGGCTGGAGGATTTCGGCGCCTTCCAAGCCCCCGATCGATCGAACATAATTGATCTGCACGTCCTCGGGCAGCGAACAGGACAACCCGTTGGGATAGACTGTATCGCTCTGCAGACCTTCCGGCTCAAGAAAGACCTGGTGCCCGTCCTTATCGGGAAAGCGCACAACCTTGTCTTCGATCGAGGGGCAATAGCGCGGCCCCTTCCCCGCAATTCGCCCGCTGTACATCGCTGACCGGTGGAGGTTGTCTCGCACGATCCGATGCGTCTCCCGATTTGTCGTCGTGATACCGCAGGAAACCTGCTCGGCTATCGGCCTCGACGACAGGAAGGAAAACATCGTCGCGATATCATCTGCCGGCTGGCTTTCCAACTCTGACCAGTCGATCGTCCGCCGGTCCAGACGAGGCGGTGTTCCGGTCTTGAGTCGCCCTGTTGGCAAACCCAAATCCGTGAGGCGCTTTGCCAGCCGGACAGACGGCGCTTCACCAATGCGCCCGCCTTGGATCGTGCGGTCCCCAATATGGATCACACCACGGAGAAAGGTTCCAGTCGTCAGAACGACGGCCGCGGCTTGCAGTTTCTGACCGTCAGCCAGCACCACGCCAGTGACGGAATCGCCAGATATGACAAGATCAATAACCTCGCCTTCCATCACCTCGAGACGTGGCACCGATGTGATTTCTCGCTGCATTGCGGATCGATACAGATCTCGATCAGTCTGCGCCCGAGGACCCTGCACCGCAGGGCCTTTGCTCCGATTCAACAGCCGGAACTGAATTCCGGCTGCATCGGCGACAACTCCCATGACGCCGTCAAGAGCGTCGATCTCGCGAACCAGGTGGCCCTTGCCGAGCCCACCGATTGCGGGGTTGCACGACATCACGCCGATGCTGTTGGCCTGTAGCGTCAACAGGACAACCGTGGCACCCATACGGGCTGCTGCATGAGCCGCCTCGGTCCCTGCGTGCCCGCCTCCGATGACGATGACATCTGCATGTTTCACGTGAAACACCTACTTCCCGATGCAAAAGCTTGAAAACACTTGATCAAGTATATCTTCGACGTCCAGCCGTCCCACGAGGACCTCGAGGCTTCGTGCGGCAACACGCAACTCTTCGGATACAATCTCATATCCGTCGCCGTTCAGCAAACCCGCCTCTGCGCGCACCAGCGCCTCGACCGCCATTCGCACAGCATTTTCATGTCGTACGCGGGTCAATGTCCCGACGGAGGCAACCTGCTCCACCAACTGCGCCTCGATCCGCGACACCAGATTGTCGATCCCGCCGCCCGTCAGCCCCGATACGCCATGTGCGGCCTCAGGGTACAGATCGCCCTTCGAAAGAGCCGCAATGTCTCCCGGTCGCCAAAGGTCAGAATCCGGATTTTCCCCCTCCTCCACCAGGAAGACCCGAAGATCCGCAGTCTCGGCCCGTTGACGCGCTCTTGCGATCCCCAGTTCCTCGATTGCATCGTCCGAGTCACGCAAACCCGCTGTATCCAGCAACGTGACCGCCATGCCCCCAATATCCATGCGGACTTCAATGACGTCACGGGTCGTCCCAGCGATTTCAGATGTCAGGGCCGCATCACGACCAGCGAGCCGGTTCAGCAGTGTCGACTTCCCGACATTTGGGCGACCAACGATCGCCACCTCGAATCCGTCCCGAATCCGTTCCGCTGCGCGAACACCTCGGAGCTCGGACCCCATGGATACACGCACTGCCGAAATCACCTGGGTGACTTCCTCTGTCACTTCAGCCGGCACGTCCTCATCGACAAAGTCGATGGTCGACTCCAGCAGTGCCAGAGCCTGAATCAGGGACACCCGCCAGCCGTCGGCGGTCCGCCCGATGCTGCCCGACAGCACCCGCTGTGCCTGTCTTCGCTGCGCATTGGTCTCGGCAAGGAGAAGATCCGCCAACCCTTCGACCTGGGTGAAGTCGAGGCGGCCGTTCTCCATCGCGCGCCAGGTGAATTCGCCAGCCTGCGCGGGCCTCAGCCCTTCCATCCGCCCCAGCGCACCGAGCACCGCCGAGACGACAGCGATACTGCCATGCAGATGCAACTCTGCAACGGCTTCGCCGGTAAAACTGCGCCCATCTCCGAATATGGTAACAATCGCTTCGTCCAGAACATCATCGTTCCAGCGAAGCGTCCTCAGGCTGGCCCGCCGTTCGGCAGGAAGCTCCCCACAAAGGGCGCGCACAGCCTGATGTGCGCGGTCCCCCGAGATCCGCACCACGGCCACCCCGGACCGACCCCGCGCCGAGGCCAGCGCAAAGATCGTATCCGCTCGCATGGCTGTGTCAGGTGTTCATGGAGTCAAAAAAGTCCCCGTTGGACTTTGTCTGTTTCAGCTTGGAGATCAGGAACTCGACGGCATCCGTCGTGCCCATCGGGTTCAGGATCCGCCGCAGCACAAAGGTTTTCTGAAGATCGCCCTTGTCAACCAGCAGCTCCTCCTTGCGGGTGCCGGACTTCAGAATGTCGATTGCCGGGAACACGCGCTTGTCCGCAACCTTGCGGTCCAGCACGATTTCCGAATTCCCGGTGCCCTTGAATTCCTCGAAGATGACCTCATCCATGCGGCTGCCGGTATCGATCAGCGCCGTCGCGATGATGGTCAGCGATCCGCCTTCCTCGATGTTGCGCGCGGCGCCGAAAAACCGCTTCGGGCGCTGAAGCGCGTTGGCGTCCACACCACCGGTGAGGACCTTGCCCGACGACGGCACGACCGTGTTGAACGCCCGGCCGAGCCGGGTGATCGAATCCAGCAGGATCACCACGTCCCGCTTGTGTTCCACTAGCCGCTTGGCCTTTTCGATCACCATTTCCGCGACGGCAACATGGCGCGTCGCAGGTTCGTCAAAGGTCGAGGAGACGACCTCGCCCTTCACGTTGCGCTGCATGTCGGTCACTTCCTCCGGCCGTTCGTCGATCAGGAGGACAATGAGGTAGCATTCCGGGTGATTGCTGGCGATCGAGTGCGCAATGTTCTGCAAAAGCACCGTCTTGCCGGTCCGCGGCGGCGCGACGATCAACGCCCGCTGTCCCTTGCCCAGGGGCGAGACGATGTCGATAATCCGCGCCGACCGGTCCTTGGTCGTCGGGTCGTCGGTTTCCATCGTCATCCGCTCATCGGGGTACAGCGGCGTCAGGTTGTCGAAGTGCACCTTGTGACGGGCGCGCTCGGGCGCGTCGAAATTGATCTGGGTGACGCGGATCATCGAGAAATAGCGTTCGTTGTCGCCCGGCGCGGAAATCACGCCTTCGACCGTATCCCCGGTCCGCAGCGCGAACTGCCGGATCGTCTCGGGCGAGACATAGATATCGTCCGGCCCCGAAAGATAGTTCGCTTCCTTCGACCGCAGGAACCCGAACCCGTCCTGAAGCACCTCCAGCACACCATCGCCCGAGATCTCCCAGCCCTCTTCGGCGCGCTCCTTCAGGATCGAGAACATCATCTCGCCCTTGCGCATCGAGGATGCGTTCTCGATCTCCAGCTCCTCTGCCATCTCCAGCAGGATCGCAGGGCTCAGACGCTTCAGGTCGGCCAGATTCAACTTCTGGTCGGAGAGGGACTCGTCAAGAGGGGACATGGGCGCGGGAACCTCCCGGTCTTGCACGTCGAGTTTGATCCGGGTGCGTGGAAACGATCCGCTCCGGACGGAACGGGCCACCAGCGCTACACGCGGCGCGCTGGTCTGTCAACGCGGCCGGGTCGGGAGCTGTCGTCAGAACTTGACGACAACCGACACCACAATCAGCACCATGAGCAGCGTCGGCACCTCGTTCATCATCCGGTACTGTCGGCCGGTCAGGTCGTTGTTGCCGGAAACAAACGCCTTTCTGCGCCTGGCCAGCCACATGTGAAACCAGGTCATCCCGGCCAGGCCCGCCAGTTTCGTCCACGGCCAGACCATGTCCCACTGCACCACCCCCGGGATCAGCACGAGGGCGAGGCCAAGGATCCAGGCTGTGATCATCGCCGGGTTCATGATGATTCGGAGCAGTTTCTCTTCCATCGTCTGGAACAGCGCATCCGTGGGGGTTCCGGTCGCCACCTGTTCGACGTGATAGACATACAGGCGCGGCAGGTAGAACAGCCCGGCCATCCACGCGATGACGGCCATGATGTGGAACGCCCGGATCCACAGATAGTACCCGATCAGCCAGTCCATGCCGCCCACCCTGCGCTTGCGTGCCCAGCCTACTAATTCTGTTTTAATGAAATGAAAAGATTGTGGTTGATAGTAGCGCTGTGGATAGCTCGCGCCACACAGCCCGTCCCCCGGCACATCCACAGTGCCAACCCTGTGGAAAACCCTGTGTGCAAACTTGCGTATCGGTTCAGCTCGGAAAAATATCGCTGTGCTGCAGGATGTTATGATGTGAATCTCGCGTCGCCCCTGTGCACAGTCTGGTCGGCACAACTTCGACGGCCCGAGATATCCACAGGCCGCGATCAGTCGGTGCGCACAGGTGGACAAACCGGTGACGGAGGGCGATCATATGGTGCAAGCTTCGGGGCCCGGAGGCTACCGACAGGTTCCACGCCCACATATCCCCAAGGTTACTCCTGATTTCTCCCGCCATGTCCGAGCCCCTCATCCTCGCCTCCGGGTCCGCCATCCGCGCGCAACTGCTGCGCCGCGCCGGGCTGTCGCCCGAGGTCGTGCCGGCCCGCATCGATGAGGGTGCCCTGCAGGCCGCCCTCGTGGCCGAGGGTGCCGCGCCACGGGACGTGGCCGATGCCCTGGCCGAGCAGAAGGCGCGCAAGGTCTCGCAACGGCGGCCGGGCGCGCTGGTTCTCGGCTGCGATCAGGTCATGGTGTTCGAAGGCGCCGTCCTCGGCAAACCCGGTGACATCGCAGAGGCCCGCACCCGCTTGCGCGCGTTGCGGGGACAGTCACACCAGTTGATCTCGGCCGCCGTGTTGTATCGCGATGGCGTGCCGGTGTGGCGCCACCTCGATCACGCCACGCTCCTGATGCGGGAGTTTTCCGATGCGTTCCTCGAGGCGTATCTGGAGCGCGGCTGGCCCGAACTGGCGCAGACCGTCGGCGCCTACAAGGTCGAGGAGGACGGCGTACGCCTGTTTGCCGACATCCAGGGATCGCATTTCACGGTGCTCGGGCTGCCTCTGATCCCGCTTCTTGTTCATCTTGGCCGTATCGGAGTGATCGAGGCATGACATCGGACCCCTCCCCCACCGCGCCGCTGGCCGCCGTTATCGGATCGCCGATCGGGCAGAGCCGCTCGCCCGCCCTGCACGGACACTGGCTGCAGCGCTATGGCATTCGCGGCCACTACGTCCCGATGGAGGTGTCGCAGGCGGATTTCGCGCAGGTGATCGCGATGCTGCCCCGCATGGGCTTTGTCGGCTGTAACGTGACCATCCCGCACAAGGAGCGCGCCTTGCAGCTTGCGGATGCGGTGTCGGATCGCGCCTCGCTGATCGGAGCGGCCAACACGCTGACATATCGCGCCGATGGCCGACTGCATGCGGACAACACCGACGGCTATGGCTTTCTCGCGAACCTGCGGCAGGAGGTGCCGCACTGGCACCCGCCCGCCGGGGCGGCGGCCGTGCTGGGGGCGGGCGGCGCCGCCCGTGCCGTTGTCGTGGCATTGCTGGAGGCCGGTGTGCCCGAGATCCGCGTGGCCAACCGCACCCGCGCCCGATCGGACGCGCTGCGCGCCGATTTCGGGGCGCGCGTGGTCGTGTATGACTGGGTCGAGGCGGGCCACATGCTCGACCAGGCCGCCACGGTGGTCAACACCACCGCCCTGGGAATGACCGGCAAGCCCGACCTGCGCGTGCCGCTGGAGGCGCTGAGCCCGCAGGCGGTGGTCTGCGATCTGGTTTATGCGCCCTTGCGCACCGCCTTGCTGGAGGACGCCGCCCGGATCGGCTGTACGACCGTCGACGGCCTCGGGATGCTCCTCCACCAGGCCGCCCCGGGCTTCGAGCGGTGGTTCGGACAGCGCCCCGAGGTTGACGAGGCCGCCCGCGCCGCGGTTCTCGCGGGATGACGCGGCCGTTCGTGCTTGGGCTGACCGGCTCCATCGGCATGGGCAAGACCACCACGGCCGGCATGTTCGCCGATGCCGGGGTGCCGGTGTGGGATGCCGACGCGGCGGTGCATGCGCTTTATGCCGCGGATGGTGCCGCTGTGCCCATTGTGGCGGCGCTGTGCCCGGATGCGGTGGGGCCGGACGGGGTGGATCGTGCGGCGCTCAAGTCCTGGGTCGCGCGGACACCCGACGGGCTGGCGCGGCTGGAAGGTGGCGTGCACCCGCTTGTGGCTGCCGACCGCGCCGCCTTTGTCGCCCGGGCCGCGGCGCAGGCGCAGCCTGTCGTGGTTCTCGATGTGCCGTTGTTGTTTGAAACCGGGGCGGACCGCGCCTGTGACGCCGTCGCTGTCGTCAGCGCCCCCGAGGCGGTGCAGCGTGCCCGCGTTCTGGCCCGGCCCGGCATGACGCCGCAAACCTTTGCCGCGCTGATGGCCCGCCAGATGCCGGACGCCGAAAAACGTGCGCGGGCCGATCACGTGATCGCCACGACGGATCTGGACAGCGCGCGGGGCGACGTGCAGCGACTGCTGGACCGGATTCGGGGGAACCGCCATGCGTGAACTTGTTCTTGATACCGAAACGACGGGCCTCGACCCCGCCGAGGGTCACCGCATCGTCGAGATCGCGGCGGTGGAGCTTGTGAACCACGTCACCACCGGCCGCACCTGGCATGAATACATCAACCCGGGCCGCCCCGTGCCCGCCGAGGCGCAGGAGGTGCACGGCCTCGACGATGCGTTTCTGGCCGACAAGCCACCATTCGAGCGTGTGGTGGACAGCTTCCTGGCCTTTGTGGGGGACGCCCGTCTGGTGATCCACAATGCCGCCTTCGACATGCGGTTCCTGAATGCGGAGCTGTCGCGCGCGGGCCGCCCCGCGTTGCCGTCCGATCGGGCGCTGGACACGCTGGCGATGGCGCGCGCCCGGTTCCCGGGCTCGCCCGCGTCGCTGGATGCGCTGTGTCGCCGGTTCGGGGTCAACAACGCCGCCCGCGAAAAGCACGGCGCGCTTCTCGACTGCGAGCTTCTGGCCGAGGTGTATCTGGAGCTGATCGGCGGCCGCCAGCCCGATTTCCAGCTGGCCACCCGGACCACCGGGATGGCGCGCCGCACCGACAGCGCGTGGCGCATTCCCCCGCGCCCGCGCCCCCTGCCCGCGCGCATCACCGACACCGAGGCCGAGGCCCACGCCCGCCTGCGCGAGAAACTGGGCGCCGACGCGGTCTGGTCCCGCTTCGACTGAGGGCGCCCCCCGGCGGACCGGGGGGCTGCGGGCTCAGCTCGGCTGGGTGCCCTGGGCCTTGCGCAGCTCGGCCTGGCGCTGAAGCTCCTGACGGTACAGCGCCATGAAGTCGATCAGGTCCAGGTTCAGCGGCAGGAAGCCGCCGTCGCGCGTGACGTCGCTGACGATGCGCCGGGCAAACGGGAACAGCAGGCGCGGACACTCGATCAGCAGGAACGGGTGCAGCTGCTCCTGCGGGATGCCGTCGACGAGAAACACCCCGGCGTATTCCAGCTCCAGCAGGAACAACGCGGCTCCGTCGGCCTTGTTGGACGAGTTGATCTTGTACTTGGTGACCACCTCGTACTGGTTCTCGGTGTCCTCGCGCTTGCGGGCGTCGAGGCTGACCTGCACCTTGATGTCGGGCTGCACGCCTTCGGTCTTGCCGCCGCGTTGGGCAAAGGCGTTCTCGAAGGACATGTCGCGGATGTACTGCGCGACGATCTGCACCCGGACCTGCGGCTGGGCGTCGCCGCCCTGGGGTTGCTGGGGGGTCGCGGGCGCAGCGCCGCCATTGCCGGTTTCGGCCATTTCAAGCTCCTGGGAATGTCTGCCAATACAAGGTCGGGCGTGTGTTACCACCTTGGTCCCGGCGGCTCAATGCCGCACCGGACGGCGGGCAGCCAGATCGGCGGGCGGCGGGATCAGTCGTCGTCGGGCTTGACCCAGCGGCTGGGGGGCTGGCCCTCGCGGCGCGGTGGCGGGTCGGTGACATCGCGGAAGTCCGGCTCGATCACGTCTTCGCGCCGGGGCTGGGTCCGGCCGCGGGCGTGACCATGTGGCGCGGCGCCGAACACCCGCACATGCACACGGTTGCGCACGATCCAGCGCAGCACCGACGTGCGCACCCCCGGCACCAGCAGTGCAAAGCCGATGGCATCCGTCAGGAACCCCGGCGTCAGCAGCAGCGCGCCCGCCAGCACGATCAGCGCGCCATGCGCCAGCGGCGCCAGCGGATCGCCCAGTTCGTCCAGTGCACGCTGCGCCTCGCGCAGGATCTGCGTGCCCTGCCGGCGCACCAGCGCGGTGCCGATCATGGCCGTGGCGACCACCACCGCCAGCGTGGGCCACAGCGTCAGCCAGCCGCCCACCTGGATGAACAGGGCGATCTCGATGAGCGGGACGGCGACGAAGATCACGAACAGCCACATGGCACGCTCCCTGGGTCAAGGCTCGGTGTCCGGGGGGACGATCCGGCCGCGTTGGCGGGCAAGGTGGACTCACCCGGTCATGCGCCTTACATACTGTCTCGCCCTGTGCTACCCAACCTCTTCCCTCCGTCCCGCGAGGTCATCATGGATTCCGCCGTGCTACAGCTTCTCGTCCTTGCCGGTATCGCAATCTTTCTCGTGCTCCGGCTCAAGAGCGTGCTCGGCACCCGCGAGGGGTTCGAGAAACCGCCCGTGACAGATCGCCCCGATGCGCCGGTCCGCAGTGCCGGTCGCCGGGATTTCGAGGTGATCGAGGGTGGCCCCGACACCGACATCATCGACCATGTGCCGGAGGCCAGCAACGAGGCCACCGCCCTGCGCGCCATGAAGGAGGCCGAGCCCGATTTCCACGTCGGCGACTTCCTGCACGGCGCCCGGCAGGCCTATGAGATGATCCTCATGGCCTTCGAGAAGGGCGACATGGATGCCCTCGTGCCGTTCCTGTCGCGCGACGTGTACGACAGCTTCATGGAAGTCGTGGAGGCCCGCGAGAACCAGGGCCTCACGGTCGAGGCGAATTTCGTCGGCCTGCGGGATGTGCGGATCACCGGCGCCCACTTCGACAGCGAAACCGCCGAGGGCGAGATCACCGTCCGCTTCGAGGCGGAGCTGACCTCGGCCGTGCGCAACGCCGACGGCAACATCGTCGAGGGCGATCCCAACGAGATCAAGCGCCAGCGCGACACCTGGACGTTTGCCCGCCGCATGGGGGTGGACGATCCCAACTGGCAGCTCGTCGCGACGGGGGACTGAGCGTGTCCGGGCTGGCCCGTCCCGTCGCGGCATCCGGGCACGCCCGCCCCCGCGCATGAGCCGGCGCCGCGCGCCGCGCAGCCTGCGCGCCGATGAACAGGACCTGTGGCGGCGCATCGCCGAGACGACGCGCCCCCTCCGGCCGCAGCGCGCGGCCCCTGC
>NZ_NHSD01000197.1 GCF_016653255.1 Rhodobaculum claviforme | reverse complement strand
TGCTGTGCACCGGGGGCACATCGGTCGGGGCCTGCGACCGGCTGGGGCCGGCGATTGCGGTGGTGCGCGCGGCGGGCTTGCCGGTGCATGTGGACGCCGCCTGGGCCGGCAGCGCCATGATCTGCCCCGAGTACCGGCACCTCTGGGCGGGGGTGGAGGGGGCGAGTTCCATCGTCGTGAACCCGCACAAATGGCTGGGCGCGCAGTTCGATTGCGCGGTGCAGTTCCTGGCCGATCCGGGCCCGCAGATCCGCACGCTGGGGATGAAGCCTGCCTATCTGGCGACGGAGGGCGCGGAGGTGACGGACTTCAACGACTGGACCGTGCCGCTGGGCCGGCGGTTCCGGGCGCTGAAGCTGTGGTTCGTGCTGCGGGCGTATGGGCTGGAGGGGCTGCGCACGCGCATCCGCAACCATGTGGCCTGGTCCGAGGCGCTGGCCACGCGGCTGGCCGATCACCCGGCGGTGGAGATCGTCACCGCGCCGCGTCTGTCGCTGTTCACCTTTGCCCACCGCGACGGCGACGGCGCGACGGCCGACCTGCTGGCGCGGATCAACGCCGACGGGCGGGTGTACCTGACGCCCACGGTGCATGGCGGGCGGCAGGTGATCCGGGTGCAGGTCGGCAGCTTCGACTGCACCCGCGACGACGTGATGGCGGTGGCCGAGGTGATCGACGCGCTGGCCTGACCTCCGCACCCTGCGGGGGTGGCGCGCGCCGGGCCGTGCCCCTCAGACCAGCTTGCCGTGGCAGTGCTTGAACTTCTTGCCCGATCCGCAGGGGCAGTTGTCGTTGCGCCCCGGGTTGCCCCAGGTGTCGGGGTTGGTCTCGTCGAAGCCGTCCACCAGCGGGGTGGGGCGCTTGCCGTCGTTCTCGGCGGCGACGCTCGCGGCATGGCTTTGCATGGCCAGCTGGCGCAGCATGTCCTGCTGCTCCTCCTCGGTCATGGGGCGCACGCGCGACAGCTTCTGCGTGACCTCGGCCCGCAGGCTGTCGAGCATCGATTCGAACAGGGTGAACGCTTCGGTCTTGTATTCGTTCAGCGGATCGCGCTGGGCATAGCCGCGGAACCCCACCACCGAGCGCAGATGCTCCAGCCGCAGCAGATGCTCGCGCCACTTGGCGTCGATGGACTGCAACAGGAACTGCTTCTCGATCTGGCGCATGGTGTCGGCGCCGAAGCCCTCCAGCTTTTCCTCCATCAGCGCGTCGGACATGCCGTAAAGGCGCTCGCGCACGACCTCCTGATCGACGCCGTCCTCCTCGGCCCAGGCCTCGGCGGGGATGTCGAGGCCCAGCTTCTCGGCGGCGTCGCGCCTCAGCCCGTCGGTGTCCCACTGCTCGGCATAGGATTTCGGCGGCAGGTGCAGGTCCACCAGATCGTCGATCACCTGGTGGCGCATGTCGCGCACGGTCTCCGCCAGATCCTCGGCGCGCATGATCTCCAGCCGCTGGCCGAACACGACCTTGCGCTGGTCGTTCATCACGTCGTCGAACTTCAGGAGCTGCTTGCGGATGTCGAAATTGCGCGCCTCGACCTTGCCCTGCGCCTTCTCCAGCGACTTGTTCACCCAGGGGTGAACGATCGCCTCGCCTTCCTTCATGCCCAGCGTGGAGAGCACCTTGTCCAGCCGTTCGGACCCGAAGATCCGCATCAGGTCGTCCTCGAGCGACAGGAAGAACGCAGACCGCCCCGGATCGCCCTGACGGCCCGAGCGGCCGCGCAGCTGGTTGTCGATGCGCCGGCTTTCATGCCGTTCGGTGGCCAGCACGAACAGCCCGCCCGCCTCGATCACGCGGCGCTTCTCGTCGGCGACCTCGGCCTCGATGCGGGTGCGGACCTCGGCCGGGTCGGCCTCGGGGTCGGCGGCCAGCGCCTCCAGCACGCGCATCTCCACGTTGCCGCCCAGCTGGATGTCGGTGCCGCGCCCGGCCATGTTGGTGGCGATGGTGACGGTGCCCAGGCGCCCGGCCTCGGCCACGATCTTCGCCTCCTGCTCGTGCTGGCGGGCGTTGAGGACGTTGTGGGGGATGCCCTCCTTCTTGAGCATCTCCGACAGCATCTCGGACTTGTCGATGGAGGTGGTGCCCACCAGGATCGGCTGGCCGCGCTCGTGGGCGGCCTTGATCTCCTCCAGGATGCCCTCGAACTTCTCGCGCGCGGTGCGATAGACCTGATCGTGCTCGTCCTCGCGCTGGATCGGCAGGTTGGTGGGGATCGCGATCACGTCGAGGCCGTAGATCTGCGAGAATTCCTCGGCCTCGGTGGAGGCGGTGCCGGTCATCCCCGACAGCCGTTCATAAAGCCGGAAGTAGTTCTGGAAGGTGACCGAGGCGAGGGTGGTGTTCTCGGGCTGGATCGGCACGCCTTCCTTGGCCTCGATGGCCTGGTGCAGGCCGTCCGACAGCCGCCGGCCGGCCATCATGCGGCCGGTGAATTCGTCGATCAGCACGACCTCGTTGTTGCGCACGATGTACTGCTGGTCGCGCACGAACAGCTTGTGGGCGCGCAGGGCCTGGGTGACGTGGTGCACGATGGTGGTGGATTCGGGGTCATACAGCGACTGCCCCTCCGGCAGGATGCCGTTCGTCTCCAGCCACTCCTCGATGAACTCGTTGCCTTCCTCTGTGAAGGTGACGTTGCGCTGCTTCTCGTCGAGGCTGAAATGCTCCGGCTGCAGATGCGGCGCGATGCGGTCCACGGCGGTATAGAGGTCCGAGCGGTCCTGGCTGGGGCCGGAGATGATCAGCGGCGTGCGCGCCTCGTCGATCAGGATCGAGTCGACCTCGTCCACCACGGCAAAGTAATGGCCGCGCTGGTACATGTCGGCCAGCTCCGACTTCATGTTGTCGCGCAGATAGTCGAAGCCCAGCTCGTTGTTGGTGGCATAGGTGATGTCGGCGGCATAGGCCGCGCGCTTCTCGTCCTCGGGCTGCTGGGGCACGACGACGCCGGTGGTCATCCCGAGCTTGGCATAGACCTTGCCCATCCATTCGGAGTCCCGCCGCGCAAGATAGTCGTTGACCGTGACGATATGCACGCCACGCCCCGTCAGCGCGTTCAGATAGGCCGGGAAGGTGGCGACCAGGGTCTTGCCCTCGCCGGTCTTCATCTCGGCGATGTTGCCACGGTGCAGGAAGATCCCGCCAATCAGCTGCACGTCAAAGGCGCGCAGCCCCAGCGCGCGGCGGGCGGCCTCGCGGCAGTTGGCGAACGCCTCCGGCAGCAGGTCGTCGAGCGCCTCGCCGGCGGCCACGCGGGCCTTGAGCGCCTGGGTCGCCTCGATCAGCTCGGCGTCGCTGCGGGCCTTCGTGGCCTCCTCCAGCGCGTTGATCTGCTCGACGATGCGGCGGACGGACTTGACCTTGCGATCGTTCGGCGTGCCGAACACCTTGCGCGCGATCGTGTTGAAACCGAGCATGACGTCTCCCGAATGCGATGCGAACGGGGCAGGGGGTGCGCCCCTCGCCCGCCGCTGTGGGGGGTGTCCGGCGGGTTGCCGGCCGCGACCTGCTCCCCTAAGACATACCCCGGCGGGGGTAACCGGCATCCGGCGACCCGTCAGCGATGTAAGGGGCCGCCCGACAGGTGTCAACGCAGACCGGCCCGGCGATGCACGCCGTGGCTCCGGGCGCGGGCCCGACCGCGGATCCAACCAGATGACAGGGAACATCCATGACACGCAGGACTTCACGCGCGGCAAACGCCATGGGGCAGGGAACGTGGGCCGCCGCGGCCCTGATCGCGGGGATGGTGGCCGGGCAGCCGGCGCTGGCCAATGACGCCGATACCGTGGTGGCCCGGGTGGGCGACACCGAGATCACGCTGGGCCATGTGGTCGGGCTGATGGCGCGGCTGCCCGAGCAGTATCGCCAGTTGCCCGACGAGATGCTGTTCAGCGGCATCGTGGAGCAGCTGGTCGACCAGACCGCCGTGGCGCAATCGGTGGCCGAGCCGTTCAACACCCGCCTGCGTGTCGACCTCGACAACAGCCGGCGCGAGGTGATCGTGAACGACGAGCTGGCCCGCGTGGTCGAGGGCGCCGCGACCGACGAGGCGTTGCAGGCCCTCTATGCCGAGCTGTACCTCGACGTCGAGCCGGAGCGCGAGTTCAACGCGGCCCACATCCTCGTGCCGACCGAGGAGGAGGCGCAGGCCCTCGCCGCGGCGCTGGCGGATGGCGCGGATTTCGCCCATCTCGCGCGGGAAAACTCCGGCGATCCGGGCTCGGCCGAGGCCGGTGGGGCGCTGGGCTGGTTCGGCCCGGGGCAGATGGTCGGACCCTTCGATGCCGCCGTGCAGGCGCTGGAGCCGGGCCAGGTCTCGGAGCCGGTGCAGACCCAGTTCGGCTGGCACCTGATCCTGCTGGAGGATACCCGCATGGCCGATGCCCCGACGCTGGAGCAGGTGCGCGGCCAGCTGAGCGCCGAGTTGCAGCGCGAGGCCGTCGCGGCCCATGTCGCGGCCGCGCGCGCCGCCACCACGGTGGAGCTGCTGAGCGAGGGGATTGACCCCGCCCTCGTGCGCGATCAGAGCTTGCTGGAAGACTGACGGCGCCCCCCGCGCCGGCACGCAGGAGGAGGCTCGGCCATGGCCGGCAAATGGAAGACTGCGGCGCGCAAGCTTGAAGGCGAGGCGCGCAAGCTGCGCAGGAAGCTGAAGAAGGCGCGCAAGGCGCTGGAGTTCGGCCCTGCGGTGTCGCCGCTGGCGCCGGCGCGCTTTCCCGATCTGGGCACGGTGGCGGGGGTGGAACTGGCCACCGCCGCCACTGGCGTGCGCTATGTCGGGCGCGACGACCTGCTGGTGGCGCGGCTGGCGCCGGGGACGGCGGTGGCGGGGGTGGTGACACGCTCGGCCACCCGCTCGGCCGCGGTGCTGGACGTGGAGGCCAAGCTGGGCCTCGATCCCGGTGACCAGCCGGCGGCGTTCGTGGTCAACGCGGGCAATTCCAACGCCTTCACCGGTGCGGCCGGTGCGGCGGCGGTGGCGGCGGTGGCGGGGGCCGCGGCCGATGTGCTGGGCGTGCCCGAGGGGCGGGTGTTCACCGCCTCCACCGGTGTCATCGGCGAACCGCTGAGCCCCGAACCCATCGTCACGGCCCTGCCGGGCCTGACGCTTGCCCCCGGCCATTTCAAGGCCGCGGCCCAGGCCATCCGCACCACCGATACCTTTGCCAAGGGCGCGGTGGCCGAAGTCGACCTCGACGGTGGGTCGGCGCGAATCGTGGGCATCGCCAAGGGCTCGGGCATGATCGCGCCCGACATGGCCACGATGCTGGCGTTCATCTTTACCGACGCGGGCCTGCCGCAGCCCGCGCTGGCGCGCCTCGTGCGGCGGCTGGCCGACGAGACGTTCAACCGCATCACCGTGGACGGGGACACCTCGACCTCCGACACGGTGCTTGTGGCGGCGACCGGGGCGGGCCCGGCGGTGGGCGATCTGCGCCGCGCGCCCGGTCGCGCCTTCGAGGCCGGTCTGCGTGCCGTCATGCAGGACCTTGCGTTGCAGATCGTGCGCGACGGCGAAGGCGCACGCAAGCTGATCGAGGTCAGCGTGACCGGTGCCGCAAGCGAGGACGACGCCCGCCGCGTCGCCCGTGCGATCGCCGAATCGCCGCTGGTCAAGACCGCCATCGCCGGCGAGGATGCCAACTGGGGCCGCATCGTGATGGCCGTGGGCAAGTCGGGCGCGCAGGCCGACCGCGACCGTCTGACGATCCGCTTCGGCGGCATCACCGTGGCCGAGGGCGGTGCCCGTGCCGCGGGCTATGACGAGGCCGAGGTGTCGGCCGGCATGCGCGGTGACACGGTGACGGTGGCGGTGGATCTGGGCCTTGGACCGGCGGCCGCGTCGATGTGGACCTGCGACCTGACGCATGGCTACATCGCGATCAACGCCGACTATCGCTCGTGACGGCGCAGGGTGGGGCGCGCGTCGTCCTGGTGGCGGCGGTGGCGTTGATCGACGCCGACGGGCGGGTCCTTCTGGCCCGCCGCCCCGAGGGCAAGTCCATGGCGGGGCTGTGGGAATTCCCCGGCGGCAAGGTCGAGGCGCACGAGACCCCCGAGGCCGCGCTGATGCGCGAGCTGCACGAGGAGCTGGGCATCGACACCTGGGCGTCGTGCCTGGCGCCGCTGACCTTCGCCAGCCACGCCTATGACGATTTTCATCTTCTGATGCCGCTGTTTGCCTGCCGGAAATGGGCCGGCGTGCCGACCCCGCGCGAGGGGCAGAAGCTGGCCTGGGTCGCGCCCCGCAGCCTGCGCGACTATCCGATGCCGCCGGCCGACCTGCCGCTGATCCCGATCCTGCGCGACTGGTTGTGACAGGATCACAACGCTGTGCGGGTGCGGCGAAACCCCACCATTGCGTTGTCAATCATTTTGGTGAAACCTGATCTCCTGAAGTAACGGAGTGATGAAACCATGTGCACCATCATGATCGGACGTTACAGTTCCGTGCACGGTCAATACGTCAGCAGCCGTCCCGATGGCCGTGTGGTGGTCCGTGTCGGCCCCAGCCTGCATGTCGGGCGGCCGGTCTCGGCGGTGCCGGCGCCGGGGCCCGCGTCGGGGTCGGCCATGCCGACGGCGGCCCTGTCCGCGGCGCCGGGCGCCGCCTGAAACCGCATCCGGGCGGGACCCGCCGCCCGGATGGCCCTTTCCCCTGCCGCGCGCGCTGCTATCTGTGCTGCTCCATCCCGGACCGCAGCGAGGCGCATGTGACCGACCGACCCCCTTCGAGCCTGCCGCCATCGAGCCTGCCCCCATCGAGCCTTCGGGGCGTGCGCGTCCCGGCAAGCCGCCTGGGGCGGCTGGCACGGCTGGGGGGGCTGGCCTCGGGG
>NZ_NHSD01000196.1 GCF_016653255.1 Rhodobaculum claviforme | reverse complement strand
CCTCGTTGTCCAGGACCAACCGCACCGCGCGGTCACGCACTTCCTGAGAAAACTTGTTCGTTGTCTTGCTCATGATGCTCCATCCTACTCAAGAGTTGGAGCCTCCGGCAAACCCGGCGCGGTTCAATCCGGCAACGATCCAGTTCCTTCTTGGCGATGTCATGGGCCAGATTTGCGGGCGTTTCCTTGCCGACCCCGAAGCCGAGACGATGATGGCGGCGGCCGAGCCGGGGTCGCTTGGCGCCCAAGCCGCGACCTGGCTCCGCAAGGCTTGGCCCGGCAAAGACGCTTCCTTTATCCGTTCCGTTCTCGAAAGCCGTCCAGGCGTCTTCCACTCCACGATGCTGGCGCTCGCCGAGCCGGGAGTTGCCGGATGAAGTTGCTGCTTCCCAGACTTCCCGGACCGGCCTGCGACGACATCGTTCGCAGGTTCCTTGCTCATGGCCCGTCGGGTTAGACCGGCTTTCGCCCGGATGACCTTCCCGATCAGGTGCGCTACGCCGCTACCGGTGGAGCACCCGTCCACGCGGCATCACTCACATCCGTGAGGCGGGATCTCGTCGCCATTGCGCAGAGGCATGGCTTCGGACGGGAAGGAGTTCGGCCGTCCCATGCTGGCTTCGATGCCGAGACTGCCGCCTGGCTTGCACAAGCGGATATCTTCGCCACTGGTGAGGCACTCAGGGATGACGTCTGGGCGTTCGTCGCCGCTGTCCTGGCTCCCGACGTCGCGCACTGGCGCTTTGGCAGCTCGACAGAGCGTTACGCCGGAGGCGTCCGCAATACCTTCCAGAGGCTCTGGATGCGCGGGCGTGCGCTCGACCGCGGGGTGGGGCACCCTGATCGCTGGCAATTGCTGGAAGAGCTGACCGAGGATGCCCTAGTGCAGATCACCGAGCGACCGAGCATCGGGGGCGACCGCATCCTCGCCTTGGCGATCGCCGAGGCGTGGCTTCGTGCTGCGCGACACCACGGCAAGGCGGCCATGGAAGACATCATGCGCCGCGCAATTCTCCGCATCCGTATCCGCAACGAGATCAGATCTCTGGCAGACCTGCCGTCAAACGATCTTGCCGGTTTTCTCGACAGGATGTTCGGTCTGGCGAATCGGTCCGCACCCACTCGAGGCGGAAAGTCGGGGGTGCCGACCCCCTCCGATACGGCATATGGCAGCCAATCGGCAGACGACGCACAGGTTGCGGTGTCGGGGCTGAGCTTGGCGGATGCGGCCCGGAAAGTGAGGCAGGAAGCCGGGAAGCGCGGCTGGCTTTCCCCGAAGTCGCAATCCGCGCTAGAAACCCTTCAGGGAGGCAACGCCTCTCTCGACCGGGGCAAACGCAACGCACTTGACTATCTTCTTGGCAGACTCTCGGACGCAGATGTCATGGCGGAAGACATCTCGCGGCTGCGAGCTGCCATGTCCGAAGCTCCGGCCGAAGCTGGTTCGCCGGACGAACGCCCGGAAAGACCGCGCAGGAGAAGCTGGGCAATCTGGCGTGCAAGATAGGGTGGCACGGCGTTACCGACCTGGACGTACTGCTGCGTCCGGTTGCCGAGGAAGTAATAGTCGTCCGGAAAGGTCTGGAGGCGCGCTGCCTCGCGTACGGTGAGGCTGCGGCACTGCATGGGATCGGGATGGATGAAGTAGTGACCGTCCTTGGAGATGTGGCTCGTGATCGTGGTCGATGCCTTCCCTGCCAGCTGGACCCGGAAACGGTCGTTGAAGACGCCGCTGTACCAGTTGCGGTGGTCAGGGCTGAGCGATAGCGGGAAATCGGCCGCCTTGGGGCTGTAACCTCGCACCTCGCCGAAGACGGCAGCGAACAGATAGCGCCCGAGGTCCGAGGGCATGTGCCCGCGTGTTTCGTGCTGGGCAATACCGCGCAATGCAGGGCGGTCCAGCCACGCGAGAAGCTCGTCGTTTGACGTGCCATAGTTCTCGGGTAGCCGTGCCGACAGGCGCGGTGCCAGCAGTCCGTTCTTCAGGCCCGTCGCAACGGCGGAGAAGACGTCGCGCAGCGGCCCATCCTCCTTGCCCCGGTGGATGCGCGCCAGCAGCCGGGCGGCCCCGACGACCTCGCGCCGCCAGAGCGACGGGTCGTCGCAACCGCGGCTCAGGCCGCTGCGCAGTTCCGTCATCATGCCGATGGCGTCATCGACATTCCGTGTCACCCCCGAAACCGGTATGCTCGCCCCCGTGGCCCTGTCCGCGAGGTCGGAGCGGATGCCCACGATGATCACGCGGTGACGGCGCTGCGGAACCCCGAATTCCTCGGAGCGGACGATGAAATCGGAGGGCTGCGCGGCCTCCTGCAGGCTGGCCCTGCCGTCCGCCACCCGGATCGCCCGCATCTCGTAGTGATGCCCCCGACCGGTGCCGAGCGAGGCGAGGTCCTCCATCAGCATCTCGAAGACGAGGCGGCTCTCGATCGTCGAGGACAGCATGCCCTTCACGTTTTCCATGACGAAGGCCGCCGGACGCAGGCGGTCGAGAACGCGGATGTATTCGCGGAAGAGATAGTGCCGCTCGTCCTCCTCGGGGACATATCCGACCTTTCCCTTCGCCCGAGCGCGCCCGACAAGCGAATAGGCTTGGCAGGGCGGACCCCCGATCAGGATGGTGTCGTCGACATCCCGGCGCAGCTTGCCGATAGCGCGATCGATGGCAGCAGCGGCCGGTTCTGCTCCAAGCTCGAGGCATTGCGCCTCCGCCGTCGCATGCTCCCACGCCGCCGCATCTACCGCGCTCCAGGCGGGCTCCGGGATCAGCCCGGCATGGAAGTCGATGAAGGCTTGCGGCAACGCCCCGTGACGCGCCTGATGCGCCCGCAGGAAGGCGCGCAAAGTGAGCGTGCGGTGCGCCGACGCCTCCTTCTCGACCGAGATACCGATCCGGAACGGCGCGTGGCCGCCGACGGCGAGGGACGCAAAGCCCTCGCCGAGGCCGCCAGGGCCGGCAAAAAGGTCGACGATGCCGAAAGTTGAGATCAAATCAGTCCCCTGACGAACTGCACTTGCCGGGTGTATACTCCGTTCAGGGACGAAAACCAGGGCGCTTGTGGCCGATATCGTGGATCAGCAGACCCGTTCCCGAATGATGTCGGGGATACGAGGCAAGAATACGAAGCCCGAGCTGGCGCTAAGGCGGGCGCTTCATGCTCGCGGCCTTCGTTTCCGGCTTCACTCTCGCAAGGTACAGGGGCGGCCTGACGTTGTTCTGTCCAGGTACCGAGCCGCGTTGTTCGTCCACGGCTGTTTCTGGCATCGACACCACGGATGCCGCTACGCCACGACACCATCGACGCGGGCGGAGTTCTGGCGGGGGAAGTTCGAGGCAAATGTTGCTCGAGACAGCGCCGTTCGGGCGGCACTTCTGAACGAGGGATGGCGCGTGGCAATCATCTGGGAATGCGCCCTCAGGAAGCCCGAACGGGTTGGCCCGGCGACCGACATTTTGATCGTGTGGCTGCGGAGCAGCTCCACCGAGGTCGAAATCGGCGAAACGGATGTCATCGCCGCCGAGCGACGGTGATGCGTCCTCTCCTCGAGGCAGATAGATTGACATTGGCAGGAACCTTTGCGGGGATACTCCGATTGGCATGGTCGAGCAACCGGGACTGCTGGACGGAGAGTATCCCTTCATCTCCCGGCGATTGCCGGTACCCGAGCTTGCCTGGATCAAGCGCCCCGCCAGCCTCGAAGCGTTGCAGCGCGCGCAGACGCGAGCCAACGGCGTCCAGCTGGTCAGCAGTTGGCAGCCGATCGAGTTGCGGTGCGTGACACCACGGTATGGCGAGGCCGCCTCTATGGTCTTCTGGCCCAACGACGCTGAGCGTCTGCAGATGCGTGCCCCGAAAGCGTATCGGAAAGGCAGGGCCTGAGACGGGCGACCGGGGTGGTGGCAAGAGCCTTGTAACCGTTCAGCGTGCTCCAAGGATCGCCGTTCGCTCGGCATGTGGAGGCTCCCTCGAAAGAGATCCATTGCGGTGGCTGCGGCATGCCGGCCACGACTCGTGCCGCCAGCGCCGGCCGACCTCCAACCAAACGGTGGCCAAGGCTTGTCAGTAGGTTGCAGAACCTTTGCCCCGAACCGGCGGGAACTTACCCCGAGACGGCGCCAACTTTCGCCGGATTCACACCCTCAGTGTGTCCAGGCGCCACGGCGGTCGGTGGCGAAGTTCTCGCCATAGCCGCGGGGGCGGATGTTGGGTTTGCGGGGTTTGGGGGCGGTCACGGTCGCTTCGATTCCGTGCTCGCGTGCATAGGCTTCGGCGGCCTCGAGGGTGTCGAAACGCAGGCGGATCTGGCTGTCCATGTCGTCGGAACTGGTCCAGCCCATCAGCGGATCGACCCCGCGCGCGGCCTGGGGAGAGAACTCCAGCACCCACTGGCGGAAGCGCGCGGGGCCGGACTGGGTGGCGGTTCGGGCGGGGCGATAGATGCGGGCGCGCATGGGCACTCTCCTGTTCGTCGCCGCCATCATTACCGCAGGGGGGGGCGCGGGTTCAACTGTCACGGGCGCGCAGGGCGTGGCGGCCGCCCTCGCCTTCTTGAACACGCCCCGCTACGTCCCATCTGCTGGCCCATCACCCACGACCCACCGGACAGGAGACGGCCCCGATGACACTGGACCTGCCCGCCGTCGCGCGCCCCTCCCGCGAGAAGCTGGAGGGCGGGCGGCGCTTCGTGATGCACTCGCATTACGAGCCCGCGGGCGACCAGCCCACCGCCATCGCCGAGATCTCGGCCGCGATCGCGGCGGGCGAGCAGAACCAGGTGCTGCTGGGCGCCACCGGCACGGGCAAGACCTTCACCATGGCCAAGGTGATCGAGGCGACCCAGCGCCCCGCCATCATCCTCGCGCCCAACAAGACGCTGGCGGCGCAGCTGTACGGCGAGTTCAAGGGCTACTTTCCCGAGAACGCGGTGGAATACTTCGTCAGCTACTACGACTACTACCAGCCCGAGGCGTATGTCCCGCGCACCGACACCTTCATCGAGAAGGAATCCCAGATCAACGAGCAGATCGACCGCATGCGCCACTCGGCCACGCGGGCGCTGCTGGAGCGTGACGACGTGATCATCGTGGCCTCGGTGTCGTGCATCTACGGCATCGGCTCGGTCGAGACGTATTCGGCGATGACGCAGGAACTGGAGGCCGGCGGGATCTATGACCTGCGCGCGGTGATGGCCGAGCTGATCGCGCAGCAGTACCGCCGCAACGACATCGCCTTCCAGCGCGGCAGCTTCCGGGTGCGCGGCGACGTGCTGGAGCTGTGGCCCGCGCACCTGGAGGACCGTGCCTGGCGGTTTTCGTTTTTCGGCGAGGAGCTGGAATCGATCGTGGAGTTCGACCCGCTGACCGGGGCCAGGACCGACAGCTTCGAGAAGATCCGGATCTATGCCAACTCGCACTACGTCACGCCGCGCCCGACCCTGCAACAGGCCACGCGGGGCATCCGGCTGGAGCTGGCGCAGCGGCTGAAACAGATGGAGACGGAGGGCAAGCTGCTGGAGGCGCAGCGGCTGGAACAGCGCACGCAGTTCGATCTGGAGATGCTGGAGGCCACGGGCGTCTGCAACGGCATCGAGAACTACTCGCGCTACCTGACGGGGCGCGCGCCGGGCGAGCCGCCGCCCACGCTGTTCGAGTTCATCCCCGACAGCGCCATCGTGTTCGCCGACGAATCCCACGTCAGCGTGCCGCAGATCGGCGGCATGTACCGCGGCGACTACCGGCGCAAGTTCACGCTGGCCGAACACGGCTTCCGGCTTCCGTCGTGCATGGACAACCGCCCCCTCAAGTTCGAGGAGTGGGACGCGATGCGCCCGCAGTCGGTGTTCGTGTCCGCCACGCCCGCGGCGTGGGAACTGGAACAGGCGGGCGGCGTCTTCACCGAACAGGTGATCCGCCCCACCGGCCTCATCGACCCGGTGGTGGAGATCCGCCCCGTCAAGATGCAGGTGGACGACCTGCTGGACGAGGTGCGCCGGGTCACGGCCGCCGGGCTGCGCACGCTGGTCACCGTGCTGACCAAGCGCATGGCCGAGGATCTGACCGAATACCTGCATGAACAGGGCATCCGCGTGCGCTACATGCACTCCGACATCGACACGATCGAACGGATCGAGATCCTGCGCGACCTGCGGCTTGGGACGTTCGACGTGCTGGTGGGGATCAACCTGCTGCGCGAGGGGCTGGATATCCCCGAATGCGGGCTGGTGGCGATTCTGGACGCCGACAAGGAGGGGTTTCTGCGCTCCGAGACCTCGCTCATCCAGACCATCGGGCGGGCGGCGCGCAACGCGGATGGGCGGGTGATCCTCTATGCCGACCGCGTCACCGGGTCGATGGAACGCGCCATGGCGGAAACCGACCGCCGCCGCGCCAAGCAGGTCGCCTACAACGAGGCCCACGGCATCACCCCCCAGACCGTGCGCAAGAACGTCGACGACGTGCTGGCGGGGCTGTGGCAGGGCGACACCGACCAGAGCCGCGTCACCGCCAGGGTCGACAAGCCGCTGGTGGGCGCCAACCTCGCCGCCCATCTGGAGGGCCTGCGCACGCAGATGCGCAAGGCCGCCGAGAACCTGGAGTTCGAGGAGGCCGCCCGCCTGCGTGACGAGGTCAAGCGGCTGGAGGCGGTGGAGCTGACCATCGCCGACGACCCATTGGCGCGGCAGTCCGTCGTCGCCGACGCGGTGGAGGACGCGACCACCCGCGCGGGCCGGTCCACCGGCGGGCGCGCGGGGCAGCGTGGCGGCAAGGCCCGCCGGGGGGCCAGGCGATGAGGGGGGCGGGCGCGATCGCCGCCGTGCGCCCGCAGGCCACACCCTGAGGCGCGCGGCCCGGCCATGCTGATCTCGCACCATCACCGTTTCGTCTTTCTCAAGCCGCGCAAGACCGCGGGCACCACGGCGGAGCTGGCGCTGTCGCCGTTCCTGCACCCAGGCGACCTCGCGACCCCGATCCAGGCCTGCGAGGAGGCGCTGCGCGCGGTCCCGACCGGCGTGCGCGTCGACACCATCCACGGCCACTGGCCCGAAGGCTGGCCCGTCGGCTGGCCGTTGCGGCTGCGCGATCACTCCACGCTGGCGCGGGCCGAGGCGATGATGGGCCGCGCCATCGCGGGCTACCGCATCGTCAGCATGTTGCGTCACCCCTGGGACCGGGCGGTGTCGCAGTTCTTCTGGTCGATGCGCCACACCGACATCCGCCGCCGGCCCAGCGCGGCACAGGCCCGCGCCTTTCGCGCGTTCACCCGGCGCTGGGGGCCGTCGGGCTGGCGCGACCGGGTCCTGGGGCGCGAACGGCAGCGCGCGCTGGACAATTCCGGCCTCTATGTCACCCGCGGACGCTGTCGGGCGGGGTTCCTGATCCGGTTCGAACACCTGGCCGAGGATCTTGCGGCATTGCAGGGCTGGCTGGGCCTGCCGGGCCGCCCGGTGCCGATGGTGCACACCAAGGGCGGCCTGCGCGGCGACGGCGGCGACTGGCGCGCGCTGTACGACCGGGCGACGCGGGATCTGGTGGCCCGTGCCTGCGCGCGTGAAATCGCGCTCGGGGGGTATGACTTCGACACCGACACCCCGCGCAACGGCCCGGTGATCACGCCATCGCGCGGGGCCATGCGCTGATCGGGCGGCCTTCGGGCTTGCGGGGTGGGCCTTGGCCCGGCATATGGACAGGGACGGCAAACACCCGCCTGCGGAGGGCCTTTCCATGACCAGCTTTCACGAGCGCGAGCGCGCCTTCGAGAACAAGTTCGCCCATGACGCCGAAATGCAGTTCAAGGCCGTGGCGCGGCGCAACAAGCGCCTCGGGCTGTGGGCGGCCGAGCTTCTGGGCAAGACCGGCGAGGACGCCGATGCCTATGCCGCCGAGGTCGTGCGCGCCGACTTCGAGGAACCCGGCCACGAGGATGTGATCCGCAAGCTGGTGGCCGACCTGGGCGCGCGCGCCGACGAGGCGACGATCCGCGCCACCATGGACCGGCTCCTGTCCGAGGTGAAGGCGGAGATGCTGCGCGACGGCTGACCCCCGGCGTCGCGATGCCCCCAGCCCCGGCGGGTCCGCCGATCCCAACCCCGGAGCCCGCCGTGATCACCGCCGCCACCCCCGACGCGCTGAGCGCCCTGCTGGCCACCCGCGACTGGCTTCTGGCCGACGGGGCGACAGGCACGACGCTGTTCAACATGGGCCTCGGATCCGGCGATGCGCCGGAGCTGTGGAACGTCGATCATCCCGGGCGTATCCGCACCCTGTACGCGGGGCCGGTGGCGGCGGGGTCGGACATCTTCCTGACCAACAGCTTCGGCGGCACCGCCGCGCGGCTGAAGCTGCATGATGCGCAGCGCCGGGTGGCGGAGGTGAACCGCGCCGCCGCGGAAATCGCCCGCGATGTGGCCGACACCGCCGGGCGCCGGGTGGTCGTCGCAGGCTCCATGGGGCCCACGGGCGAGATCATGGCCCCCATGGGCACCCTCACCCCCGCGCTGGCGACCGAGATGTTCCACCAGCAGGCCGATGCGTTGCGCGACGGCGGCGTCGATGTGCTGTGGGTCGAGACGATCTCGGCCCCCGAGGAATACGCCGCCGCCGCCGAGGCCGCCCGCCTGGCCGGCATGCCCTGGTGCGGCACCATGAGCTTCGACACCGCAGGCCGCACGATGATGGGCACCACCACCGCCGACATGGTCAAGCTGGTGGCGCGGCTGGCGCATCCGCCGCTGGCCTTCGGGGCGAATTGCGGGGTGGGGGCGTCGGACCTTCTGCGCACCGTGCTGGGCTTCGCCGCGCAGGGGCCCGAGCGGCCGGTGATCGCCAAGGGCAACGCCGGCATCCCGAAGTTCGTGGATGGCCACATCCACTATGACGGCACGCCCGCGCTGATGGCGGCCTATGCCGTGCTGGCGCGCGATGCGGGCGCGCGGATCATCGGCGGCTGCTGCGGTACCACCCCCGAGCATCTGCGCGCCATGCGGGCAGCCCTGGAGGACACCCCCCCCGGCCCCCGCCCGACGCTGGAGGGAATCACCGCAGCCCTGGGCGGGTTCTCCTCGCTCGCCGACGGGACAGGGCCTGCGACCGCCCCCCCGCGCGACCGCCGCCGCCGCCGGACCTGACGCCGCGCCCGATTCGCAGCCCGTACGGGGGCCGGGATCGCCGCGCGGGCCGCCCATCCCGGCCGCCCCCCGCGCAATGTCGATTTCCACGCGCCCGATGTCGCAATTCCCCGCCTGCCGCCGCGCCTGCGGGCGCATGACCGGGGTGTGGCGCATTGGCGCGCCGATCAGACCGGGAGGGTGCGATGGCCGAGGACGAGATCATCCTGTCGGAACTGCCCGACGACGAGCTTGTGCTGCAGATGCACGACGACCTCTATGACGGCCTGCGCCCAGAGATCGAGGAAGCCGTCACCCTCCTCCTCGATCGCGGCTGGTCGCCCTACCGCGTCCTGACCGAGGCGCTGGTGTCCGGCATGACCATCGTCGGCAACGACTTCCGCGACGGCATCCTGTTCGTCCCCGAGGTGCTGCTGGCGGCCAACGCGATGAAGGGCGGCATGGCCATCCTCAAGCCCCTGCTGGTGGAGACCGGCGCGCCCCGCATGGGCAAGATGGTGATCGGCACCGTCAAGGGCGACATCCACGACATCGGCAAGAACCTCGTGGCGATGATGATGGAGGGCGCGGGATTCGAGGTCGTCGACCTCGGCATCAACAACGCCGTGGAGAAATACCTCGACGCGCTGGCCCGTGAACGGCCCGACATCCTGGGCATGTCGGCGCTGCTGACCACCACCATGCCCTACATGAAGGTGGTGATCGACACGATGAAGGCCGAGGGCATCCGCGACGACTACATCGTGCTGGTGGGCGGCGCCCCGCTCAACGAGGATTTCGGCCGCGCCATCGGCGCCGACGCCTATTGCCGGGATGCCGCCGTGGCCGTGGAGACCGCGCGCGCCTTTGTCGCCCGCAAGCACAACCAGATCGCCCCGTCCCCCTGAGGCGGCCATCGCGGCCGGGCCCTGCGCGGGCCCTTCGCCCGCGCCGGGGCCGAGGGGGCTCGATGCCCCCGAGGCGCCGGACCCCGACATCTGTGCGCCCCGCCTTGCCCCAGCGCGCCGCTCGGGGTATCGCCCGGGCAGCAACGACAGCGGGAGCACGGCCATGAAAGCGCGGGTGACGGTGATGCTCAGGGACGGCGTGCTCGACCCCCAGGGCGAGGCGGTGCGCCACGCGCTTGGCGCGCTCGGGTTCGCGGGCGTGGAGGGCGTGCGCCAGGGCAAGCTGATCGAGATCGACCTCGCCGCCACCGACCCGGCCACGGCCGAGGCCGAGGTCCGCGCGATGTGCGAGAAGCTGCTGGCCAACACGGTGATCGAGCGCTTCACCGTCGAGATCCTCTGACCCCCACCCCTGATTGACGGGACCCCGCCGATGAAAGCCGCCGTCGTCACCTTCCCCGGCTCCAACTGCGACCGCGACCTTGCCGTGGCCTTCGCCGCTGCGGGCTTTGACGTCACCCGCGTCTGGCACAAGGAGAGCGGCCTGCCCGCGGGCCTTGACGTGGTGGGCCTGCCGGGGGGGTTCTCGTTCGGGGATCACCTGCGCTGCGGGGCAATCGCCGCACGCGCGCCGATCATGGCCGCGGTGGCCGGGTTCGCCCGCTCGGGCGGCCATGTGCTGGGCATCTGCAACGGCTTTCAGGTGCTGTGCGAGGCGGGCCTTCTGCCCGGCGCGCTGATGCGCAACGCGGGCCTGCGGTTCGTGTGCCGGCCCGAGCGGCTGGTGGTGGCCACCGCCGACAGCCCCTTCACCCACCCCTGGGCCGCCGGGACGCAGGTGGACATCCCCGTCGCCCACCACGACGGCAACTACCGCGCCGACGCCGACACGCTGGCCCGTCTGCGCGACGAGGACCGCATCGCCTTTCGCTATGCAGGCAACCCCAACGGCTCGGCCGATGACATCGCGGGGGTGCTGTCGGAAAACCGCCGCGTGCTGGGCATGATGCCGCACCCCGAGCGCGCCGCCGACGCCCGGCTGGGTGGCACCGACGGGGCGGTGGTGTTCCGCGCGCTGGCCGCCGCGCTGGCCACGGTCTGAGCGGACGAAACCGGTCCCCCGTTTCCGCGGCCCCGTTTCCCCGGTGCGGTGCTGCGCATGCTTGAGGGGGACAGGCGCGGCGCCTATGCTCGGCAAATGGCGGAAACCGAGCCCCTCTCCGATCTGGCGCAGGCCGACGACCGGCCGCGACGGCTGGTGTCGGCGCGCTGGGTGGTGGTTATCGTGCTGCTGCTGGCGGTGGCGTCGGTGTCGGTGGCCAACCGGCTGCTGACCGAACGCTTCACCGAATCGCTGCGCAACCGGGCCGAGCTTCGGCTGGCGCTGTTCTCGGGCAACATCCAGGGCGAGTTGCAGCGCACCGCCGTGGTGCCGCTGCTGCTGGCGCGCGACCCCGAACTGGTGGGCGCCTTGCAGGCGGGCGAATACAGCCAGACCTCGGCGCGGCTGATGGCGCTGCAATCGGAGATCGGCGCCGCTTCGTTGCAGCTTCTGGATGCGTCGGGGCGCACGGTGGCGGCGACCGACCGCAACCAGATCGGCTCCAGCCACCGCGAGGACCCCAGCTTTGTCGCCGCGCGCCGCGGCAGCGATACCGTCTTCACCGTGGCCGAGAAATCCTCGGGCGGATTCGAGTTCAGCCACAGCCGCGCGTTGCGCTCCGGCGGGCGGCTGCTGGGGGTCGTGGTGGTGGCGGTCGATCTGACCCAGTTCGAGCGTGGCTGGTCGCTGTTCGCCGATGCCGTGGCCGTCACCGACAGCGAGGGCCGGATCATCCTGGCCACCGATCCGCGCTGGCGCGGCCGCACCATCGACGAGGCGCTGGCGCTGGGCGAGGCCGCCGGCCCCTGGGCGCAGCTGACCCGCGGGCTGAGCGAGCGGCTGGGCATCTCCACCTCGGCGTGGCTGCGCGGCGCGCCGATGCTGCGCTCCGAGGCGCGGGTGCCGTTCCGCGGCTGGCGGCTGGTGTCGTTCACCCCCGTCGACACCGCGCGCGAGCGGGTGAACGGGGTGCTGGCGCTGGTGATCATGGGCTTTGCGCTGCTGCTGGCCGGGGCCTTCTACGTCACCGGGCGGCGGGCACGGTTCCAGACCGCGCTGTTCGCCCGTGAATCGGCCGAGCTGCGCGCCCTGAACGCCCGCCTCCAGCGCGAGATCGCCGAGCGCGAGAAGGCGCAGAAGGATCTGGCGGTGGCCGAGCAGACGCTGGAGCAGTCCTCCAAGCTGGCGGTGCTGGGCGAGATGTCGGCCGCCGTCAGCCACGAGCTGAACCAGCCGCTGGCGGCGATGAAGACCTATCTGGCCGGCGCGCGCCTGCTGATGCAGCGCCGCCGCCCCGAGGAGGCGCTGAGCAGCTTCGAGCGGATCGACGACCTGATCGCGCGGATGGGCGCCATCACCCGGCAACTCAAGAGCTTTGCGCGCAAGGGCGGCGATGCCTTCGCCTCGGTCGACATGCGCGCGTGCATCTCGGGCGCGCTGGAGATGATGGAGCCGCAGCTGCGCGCGCGCCGGGTGCGGCTGGTGCGCTCGGTCCCGCGCGAGGCGGTGATGGTGCGCGGCGACCGCATCCGCATCGAGCAGGTGATCGTGAACCTGTTGCGCAACGCCCTCGATGCCACCACGGATACGCCCGAGCCGCAGATCGACATCCTGCTGAGCCAGGGCGAGACGGCGACGCTGACGGTGCGCGACAACGGCCACGGGCTCAAGCACCTCGACAGCCTGTTCGAGCCGTTCTTCACCACCAAGGGCCCCGGCGACGGGGTCGGGCTGGGGCTGGCGATCTCGTCGGGGATCGTGGCCGATCACGGCGGGCGGCTGACGGCGCGGAACGCCCCGGCCGGTGGCGCGGTTTTCGAGATGCAGCTGCCGCTGGAGGCAGTCGAGGATATCCCCCCCACCCGGGCGGCGGAATGATGATGCGTATGGGAGTGGTGACGTGGCACGCGCAATGAAGGTGGCGATTATCGACGACGAACAGGACATGCGGGCCTCGGTCGGGCAGTGGCTGGCGCTCTCGGGGTTCGAGGCGGTCACCTATGCCAGCGCCGAGGACGCGTTGCGCGACATCCGCCCCGATTTCCCCGGCGTGGTGATCAGCGACGTGCGGATGCCCGGCATGGACGGGGTGACGCTGCTCAAGCGGCTGACGGCGATGGATTCGGCGCTGCCGGTGATCCTGATCACCGGGCATGGCGACGTGCCCATGGCGGTGGAGGCGATGCGGCTCGGCGCCTTTGATTTCCTGGAAAAGCCGTTCGACCCCGACCGGATGACCGAACTGGCCAAGCGCGCCGGACAGGCCCGCCGCCTGACCCTGGAAAGCCGCGCGCTGCGCACCGAACTGGCCGACGCGCCGGTGCTGATGAAGCGTCTGGTGGGCGCCAGCGCGATGATGGAACGCCTGCGCGAGGATATCCTCGATCTGGGGCAGGCCGACGCGCATGTGCTGATCGACGGCGAAACCGGCACCGGCAAGACGCTGGTGGCCCACGCCCTGCATGCCGTCGGGCCGCGTGCGGGGCGCCGCTTCGTCACCCTGTCCTGCGCGGCGTTTGACGAGGTCACCCTCCAGTCCCGCCTGTTCGGCCCCGCCGAGGAGGGCGCCCCCGGCCCGCTGGTGGAGGAAGCCCGCGGCGGCACCCTCCTGCTGGAGGACATCGAGGCGCTGCCGATGGCCTTGCAGGCACGGCTGGTGACGTTCCTGAATGAACAGGGCACCCCGCCGGAGACCCGCATCATCGCCATCTGCAACGCCCACCAGCCCCACCGCACGCTGGAGGACGCGCTGCGCCCGGACCTGTACTACCGCCTTGCCGCGCTGAAGATCACGCTGCCACCGCTGCGCACCCGCGGCGAGGACATCCTGGCGCTCTTCACCGCCCATGTGGAGCAGTTCGCCGACGAATACGGCTGCGAGCCGCCGCAGGTCACCGCCCAGGAGGCCGCCCAGCTGCTCCAGGCGCCCTGGCCCGGCAATGTCCGCCAGCTCATCAACATCGCCGAACGCGCGGTGCTGCAGAACCGCCGCGGCTCGGGCTCCATCGCGTCGCTGCTGATGGCCGACAGCGACACCGCCGACACCGGCATGACCACCGAGGGCAAGCCCCTGAAGGAACACGTCGAGGCGTTCGAAAAGATGCTGATCGACAACACCATGCGCCGCCACAAGGGCTCCATCGTCGCTGTCATGGACGAGCTGTGCCTGCCGCGCCGCACCCTCAACGAGAAGATGGCCAAGTACGGGCTGGCGCGCGCCGACTACGTCTGAGGCGGGCGCTCGACAAAGCCCGCGGCGGGGGCTAGGGCGGGGCTGGCCGCGCCGGTTGCGGCCATCGAAGGGGGCGCGCGTGCGGGCGGCGGTGCTGAGGCTGAGCGGATGGCTGGACGGGCTGGCGCGGGTCGTGTGCGGCACGGCGGCGGCGGTTCTGGTGACGCTGGTGCTGAGCATCGTGGTGCTGCGCTACGGCTTCGGCACCGGCAGCATCAAGTTGCAGGACGGCGCCACCTATGCCTTCGCGGTGTTCCTGATCTTCTCGTTGCCGGTGTGCCTGGCGCGGGGCGGGCATGTCCGGGTGGAGGTGCTGTCCGAGCGCCTGCCGCCGGGGTACATCCGCGCGGCCGACGCGGTGGCGCTGGTGGTGTTCCTGATCCCGGTGTTCGGGCTGATCCTGTGGGCGGGGTGGTCGGACCTGGCCTTTGCCTGGCGCATCCGCGAGGCCTCGGTGGAGACCGGGGGCCTGCCGGGGCTGTATCTCGTGCGCACCGCGCTGCCGGTGGCGGCGGTGTTGATGATCGTGCAGGGCGTGGCCGCGGTGCTGCGCCCGCCGGTCATGGCATGAGGGTGGCGCGCCCATGACCCCGCAGGAGGTGTTTCTGATCGTGATGCTGGCGGGGTTGTTCGCGGGCATCCTCAGCGGCATCCCGGCGATGCTGGCGATCGCGGGCGTGCCGCTGGTGGTGGCGGTGATCGCCGCCGGGTTCGGGGCGTTCGACCTCAACTTCCTGAGCTTCTTTCCCGCCCGGGTCTGGGGGGTGATGACCAACACGCTGCTGATGGCGGTGCCGCTGTTCGTGCTGATGGGGGTGCTGCTGGAGCGCGCGCAGCTGGCCGAGCGGATGCTGGGCGTGCTGGCGCGGATGCTGGGCGGCAGCCCGCGCGGGATGGCGCTGTCGGTGCTGGTGTTTTCCGCCATGATCGCGGCGGCGACGGGGATCATCGGGGCCACGGTGGTGATGCTGGTGCTGGTGGCGCTGGGGCCGATGCTGGCGGCGGGCGTGCCCAAGGCGCGCGCGTCGGGGCTGATCTGCGCGTCCGGCACGCTGGGACAGATCATCCCGCCCTCGATCCTGCTGGTGCTGCTGGGCGACCAGATCGGCAACACATACCTGGAGGCGCAGCAGCGCGCGGGCAACTTTGCCCCGCAGCCGGTGTCGGTGGGCGATCTGTTCGCGGGCGCGCTGGTCCCCGGGCTGCTGCTGGTGGGGCTGTACGGCATCTATGTCGCGCTGACGCTGCGGCCCGCGCGCGGGGCGGTGCGCCCGCCGCGCGCCGCCCCCGTGCCCTGGGCGGAAATCGCCTTCACCTTCCTGCCGCCGATGCTGCTGATCCTCGCGGTGCTGGGCTCCATCCTGGCCGGCGTCGCCACGGCGACCGAGGCGGCGGGGCTGGGCGCGGTGGGGGCGCTGCTGATGGCCGGCTTCACGCGCATGCATGGCGGCTGGTGGCGGCGCTGATGGCGGGCCTTCCGGGCGGCGATCTGGGCGCGGTGCTGGCGATCATGGCGATCGTGTTCATCCTCGGCTTCATCCTGGAGGCGGTGGAGATCATCTACATCGTCGTGCCGCTGCTGGGGCCTGCGGTGCTGGGCAGCGACATCTCGCCGGTGTGGTTCGCGGTGCTGCTGGCGATGAACCTGCAGACCTCGTTCCTGACACCGCCGTTCGGGTTTGCGCTGTTCTACTTCCGCTCGGTCGCGCCGCGCAGCATCACCACGCCCGACATCTATCGCGGCGTTGCGCCCTTTGTGTTGCTGCAACTGCTGGCGCTGGCGGTGCTGCTGGCGTTTCCCGGGCTGGCCACATGGCTGCCCGGCGTGATTTTCGGATAACCTGGAGGAGCCCACATGAAACGCAGAACCTTCCTTGCCACCGGCGCGGGCATGACCGCGCTGCCGCTGGCCGCGCCCGCCATCGCGCAGGGCCGGGTGCAGTGGAACCTCGCCTCGTCCTTCCCCACGGCGGCGCCCGGCGTGGGCACCAACGTCACCCGCTATGCCGAGCTGGTGCGCGCCATGTCCGACGGCCGGATGGAGTTCACCGTCTACGGCGCGGGCGAGCTGGTGGGCCCCTTCCAGGTGGAGGACGCGGTGCAGGCCGGCAACGCGCCGGTGGGTCACGCGCCGCCCTACTACTCCGCCGGGCGCGAGCCTGCGACGCACTGGTTCACCGGGGTGCCCTTCGGCATGACCTCGGCCGAGCATGTCGCCTGGCTGCGCTGGGGCGGCGGCCAGGAGATCTGGGACGACATCTACGCCGAGCGCAACCTCAAGCCGTTCTACTCCGGCAACTCCAACACCCAGTCGGGTGGCTGGTTCAAGAACCGCATCACCAGCGTCGCGGACCTGCAGGGCCTGAACATGCGCATCGCGGGGCTGGGCGGCGAGATGATGCGCCATGTCGGCGTCAACGCCGTGCTGATGCCCGCGGGCGAGATCTTCACCGCCCTCCAGTCGGGCGCCATCGACGCGGCCGAGTGGGTCGGCCCGATGCTGGACCGCGCGTTCGGCCTGCAGCGCATCACCAATCTATGTTACGTCCCGGCGTTTGCCGAGCCCGCGGCGGCCGTGGCGATCATCTTCAACACCGACGCCTGGGCCGAACTGCCCGCCGACCTGCAGGCGATCTGTGGCGCCGCCGCCCATGCCGCCGCGCTGGAGATGCACGCGCAGTTCGACTACTTCAACGCCCAGGCCATGCAGGAGCTGCGCGACGACGGGGTGGAATTCCTGCCCTTCCCCGACGACGTCATCGCCGCCATGCGCGATGGCTGGGACCGCGTGCGCGAGGACATGCGCGCCGCCCACCCCTCGGTCGCCCGCGTGCTGGAGAGCTACGAGCCGTGGTTCGAGAAGTCCCGCGCCTACAGCCGCACCATGACCGAACCGCTGCTGTCGGGGCGCCTCTGATCCCGACCCCCGCGCCGCCGTCGGGGGCGGCGCGGGGGGCCACGCCGGGCCGCCCCCGATCGGATCGCGGACCGGGCCCATCGGGTGTCGCCCCTGCGGAAGGTTGCACAGGGCCACCGGTGGCCGCCGCGGGGCGGCTCAGGCGCGGCGGGCCTCGGTCGCCGCCAGCAGCGCGGTGGCCAGCATGGTCGCGCCGGCCAGCAGGAAGATCGCCGTCGGCTGGCCCGCGTCGATCAGCGCCCCGAACAGCGGTGGCGCCAGAATGCCACCGGCGTTCAGCCCGCTGGTGACCAGCCCGAACACGCGTCCCGAGGCGCCCTCGGGGGCTGCGGCCTGAACCAGCATGTCGCGTGCGGGCATCGCGGCGCCCACAAGCGCCCCCGCCACGGCCAGCACCGCACACAGCGCCGCCAGCGGCAGCGCCATCAGGGCTGTCGGCACCATCAGCACCGCCGCCCCCGCGAATGTGCCCGCCGCAAGCGCCCCGTGCCGCTTCGTGCGGTCCGCCAGCCGCCCCCCCGCCAGCACCCCCAGCGCCATCGCCAGCAGGAAGCTGCTCAGCGCCAGGTTCGCCTCGGCGACGCCCATCCCCCGCCCCTCGGCGAGGGCGGCCACGGTGAAGCCCTGCAAGCCGATGGTCGCCAGCGCCATCAGAAAGAAGAACCCCGTCAGCCGCAGCAGCGGCCCCGCGGCCAGCCCCCCGGTCAGCCCCGTCAGCGCCCGGGTCACCCGCCCCGACCCCTGGGCAGGGGGCGCCGCCCCCCCGGGCAGTGGCGGGATCAGGGCGACCAGCGGCGCGACCAGCAGTGCCAGCCCTCCGACCGCGATCAGCCCGGCCTGCCAGGAATGCGCGATCACCGCCGCCGCCATCGTCAGCGGTGCCACCGCGCCCCCCAGAAACCCCGCAAAGGTGTGCCAGGCAAACGCCCGCCCCTTGCGGCCGCCCCCGGTCGTGCGGCCCAGAATGGCGTAATCGGCGGGATGATAGACGCTGTTGGCCACCCCTGCGACCACCATCAGCGCCAGCAGCGCGCCATATCCCTGCGACAGGCCCACCGCGACATATGTCGCCCCAGCCAGCAGCAGCCCCGCCGCCAGCACCGGGCGCGGCCCGATCCGGTCGGCGGCCAGCCCCGCCAGCGGCTGCGTCACCAGCGTCGCCAGGTTGAACACCGCCAGTGCCAGTCCCAGCTCGGCAAAGCCGACGCCGTAATGCACCGCCATCAGCGCGAACACCGGTGGCAGGGCCACGATGTGCAGGTGGCTGATGAAATGCGCCGCGCAGACGATGGCCAGCGTGCGGCCGGTGCGCGGGGCAGGGGGGGTGGCGCCGGAGATACCCACCCGCGTCAGGCCACGGCGGTGCGCAGCCGGCCGATGCCTGCGACCTCGGCCTCCATCACGTCACCGGGGCGCACCGGGCCGACACCGGCGGGGGTGCCGGTCATGATCAGGTCGCCCGCGCGCAATTCGAACAGGGCCGACAGATGGGCGATGATCTCGGGCACCTTCCAGATCATCTGGTCCAGGTCGCCCTCCTGGCGCAGCGCGCCGTTGACATGCAGGCGGATGGCGCCGTGGGCGGGGTGGCCGATCCGCTCGGCGGGGACGATCTCGGCGCAGGGGGCGGAGGCCTCGAAGGCCTTGGCGACCTCCCAGGGGCGTCCGGCCTTCTTCAGCGCCGCCTGAAGATCGCGCCGCGTCATGTCGAGGCCGACGCCATAGCCCCACACATGCGCCAGCGCGTCGGCGACGGGGATGTCCCGGCCGCCCTTGCCCAGGGCCACCACCAGTTCGATCTCGTGGTGGACATCCTCGGTGCCCGGCGGCCAGGGCATGTCTGCCCCGTCGGTCAGCAGGCAGGTGGGGCTTTTCATGAAGAAGAACGGGGGTTCCCGGTCGGGGTCGTGGCCCATCTCGATGGCGTGGGCGGCATAGTTGCGCCCGACGCAATAGATGCGGTGCACTGGGAAGCGCGCGGCGGTGCCGCGCACCGGCAGGGTGGCGGGGGCGGGCGGTGCGATCACCAG
>NZ_NHSD01000195.1 GCF_016653255.1 Rhodobaculum claviforme | reverse complement strand
CCTCGAACCGGCGGCGCTGGGCGGGGGTGGTGGCCAGCAGCGCGTCCTCGCCCCACAGCGCGCGCCCGTCGGGGCTGAGGGTGAGCTGGCGCACATGCACGATGCCATGGCTGCGGGCCCACCCGTCATGGCTGAGCACGAGGCCGGCCGTCGGCCCCTCACCCTCGCGCGTGAGGGTGACCTGGCGCGGGGTGTCGGACAGCGTGCCCCCGGGGCCGCCGCTGTCGCGCCGTGCGGGGCCGAGGCGCGACGACGACCACCCCTCCAGCGTCAGGGTGGCGTGCATGGCGGTGGCGCGCGCGGCGCGGGCCCAGTGCGGCCCGAACGCCGCCCCCGGCCCGGGCCCCGCAATCACCGGCCGCCGCCCCGATGTCAGCTCGAACGCCAGGGTGGAGGCCTGGCCCAGCGGGCCGGGCGGCGGCGGGGCTGCGTCCACGATCACCGTGGTGCGCCGGGCGGTCAGGCGCGCGAACCCCATCGCGCCGCCCGGGCGCGGGCGGCCGCGGATCTCGGCCTCGGCCAGCGCGAGGTCGAGCGCGCCGTCGATCCCGGCCCCGCCGCCGTGGAACCGCGCCATCCCGCTGTCGGCATGGCGCAGTGCCCGCAGGGTCGGCGCGATGCGCGCCTGCGCCGCGGCAAGGCCCGGCGGGATCGCCTGTCCCGCCGCCGCCAGGGCCGTCCCCGCCCAGCCGAGATGCATGAACACCGCCAGCAGTTCTTCGGGGTTGCGCTGCGGCAGGCCGCCCGCTGCGTCGATCCCGCGTTCGCACAGGTCCTCCAGCGCGGCGCGGGCGGCCTCGGCCACGCCCGCCGCCGCATCGGGGGTGCAGGCGGCGTAGGACAGCGCCGTCGCCGCCTCGGCCCGTGCGAGGCCGGGCGGGGTCGCCGCCCAGCGCGCCGCCAGGAACGCGCCGTGCGCGTGGGCGCATCGCGACAGCGCCGCGGCCGTGCGCCGCCCCGTGCCCGATGCCAGCATCCGGCCGTGATGGCCCCAGCGGATCAGCCGCCGCGCCGCCAGGTCGGTCCGCCACGCCGGGCCACGCCCGACCGTGCGCGCCGTGCCGAAACGATCCAGCCAGCCGGCCAGCCAGCGCTGCGCCACCTCGCGCGCGGCGGCTCCGCCCTGCGCGGCCAGATCATCGAGCCAGACAAACCCTTGCAACGCCTCGGCCACCGGTGCCGGAGGGGCGCCGGCCCAGGGATCGTCACCGCCCGCGGGCATCACGGCGCCCCCCACCCGCAGCCGCCCCTGCAACAACGCGCGGCCGCGCGCGGGGCTGGTCAGGCTGCGCGCCTCCAGCCCCGGCGGGACCGGCGGGGCATCGCCGCGGGATGGCGCGCAGCGCAGCGCACGCCGTGCCGCGCGGCGATCGGCGGCGCTGGCGTCGGGCGCGGGGGCGGTGGGGATCATGGGATGCTCCGCCGGGGTTCGCGCGAAAGACTAGCGGGGCTGCGGCGCAATGTCATGGCCCGCGCCGGGGCGGTGCAGGGCGGCCATGAAGAAGCCGTCGATGCCCCCCCATGCCGCCCAGTGATCGGGCCGCAGCCGCAGCCCGCCGCCCGGCGCGCTCCAGTCCGGGTCCGCGCCGGGGACATCCACCGGCAGCACCACAACGCCGGGGTGGCGGGCCAGGGCGGCGGCGATCTGGTCCTCCCCCTCCTCGGGCAGGAGCGAGCAGGTGGCATAGACCAGCCGCCCCCCCGGTGCGAGCCAGCCCAGCGCGCGGTCGATCAGCGCCGCCTGCACCGCGACCAGGCTGCGCAGCGCATCCGCCCCGCGCACATGCGGCAGGTCGGGATGGCGCCGGATGGTGCCGGTGGCGGTGCAGGGCGCATCCAGCAGGATGGCATCGAACGGTGCCTCGGGCGTCCATGTCAGCGCATCGGCGGTGACCACCTGCGCCGGCAACCCCACACGGCCGAGGTTCTCGTGCAGCCGCGCCAGCCGCATGTCCGAGATGTCCAGCGCCGTCACCGCCGCCCCCGTCGCCGCCAGTTGCAGCGTCTTGCCCCCCGGGGCCGCGCACAGGTCCAGCACCCGCGCCCCGGCGCGCGGCGCCAGCAGCCGCGCCGGCAGCGCGGCGGCGGCGTCCTGGATCCAGAACGCCCCCTCGGCATGGCCGGGAAGCGTCGAGATCTGGCCCGCGCCGCGCCCCAGCCGAAGGCTGCCGGTGGGCAGCAGCGTGGCGCCCAGCGCCGCCGACAGCGCCGCTGCATCCCCGGGGGCGCGCGGGGTCAGATCGGTGGGGGCGCCCTGCGCGTGGGCCTCTTCCATCGCCGCCACGGCCGCCGCCCCCCAAGCCCGCACCAGCCGCTTGCGCAGCCAGTCCGGCAGCCGCTCCGGTGGTCGCGCGGCCCAGTCCTGCGGCGGGGTGGCCAGCGCCCGGCGCAGGACGGCGTTGGCCATGCCCGCCAGCCGCGCCCCGCCGCGCCGGGCGCGCACCTGCTCCACGGCCTCGTTCACCACGGCGTGCGCCGGGGCGCCTTCGACGAAATGCTCCACCACGGCCAGCCGCAGCAGCATGCGCACCGCATCCGGCGGCGCCGAGGACAGATACGGCGCCAGCGTCGCATCCGCGCGCCCAAGGTGACGCAGCGTGGTGCGCGCCAGCCGCAGCGCGCGCGCCCGATCGGCCGGGGGAAGGGGCGCGAGGGGGCCTGCGCTGTCCTCGGCCTCCAGCGGGCGGTGGTCGCGCAGCACCTGTTCCAGCAGCCGCGCGGCGGCGCCACGCGCCGTGACGGGCGCGGCCGATGTGGCCGTGCGCCCGGCGCTGCCCGACCGTTCCGTGCGCCCCGTCCGTGCCATCTGCGCCTCGTGGTTGATCCCTGATCCGCGGGCCGTATATCACACTCCAGACCCGCACAACCGCCCGCCGCCCGGAGGCCGCCGCCATGGACACCCCCGCAGACCGCCCGCCCGAGCAGCCCACCGCCTGCGCGCCTGATGCCTGCGCGCCCGATGCAGAGCACCCGTCGGCGTCCCTGCCCCCCGCCGCCCAGCGCGCCCTCGCCGAAGCCGAGGAGCGTCGCCGCAAGGCCCGCGCCCTCACGCTGCCGCCCGAGGAGGGCGGGCGCGACGGGCCGGAGCCGGTCCGCTTCGGTGACTGGGAACGCAAGGGAATCGCGGTCGATTTCTGACGGTGGTGCGGCATGGCCCGCGCCGCTGGTTGCGCGCACCGTCCCGGCGCTTCGGGGCGCCACCCTGAGACATCATCACACAGTCATGGATCAGGCAGCGTCCGAACCCTGATCGCCCCGGGGATCACCCCGTGCGAAGGTCTGGTGCGGTCGAGAGGACTCGAACCTCCACGGGTTTTACCCCACAGCGACCTCAACGCTGCGCGTCTACCAATTCCGCCACGACCGCTCGCGACGAGGGTCGTGTATCCGCTGTGCGGGGACTTGTGAAGGGGGAAATGGCGGGTCGGGGTCTTCCGGGTGCGGGGCCCGGTGCCCTATAGCCCGTGTGGCGGGCAGCGGAGGCAGCGATGGTCGAGTGGCGGGTTTTCGACGGGCTTCAGCCCTATGGCGCGACGCTGGCCGCGATGGAGGCGCGGGTGGCCAGCATCGCGCGGGGCGAGGCGGCGGAGGCGGTGTGGCTGCTGGAGCATCCGCCGCTCTATACTGCGGGGACATCGGCGGATCTGGCGGATCTGAAGGACCCCGGGCGGTTCGAGGTGCATGTCGCGGGGCGGGGCGGGCAGTACACCTATCACGGGCCGGGGCAGCGGGTGGTGTATGTGATGCTCGACCTCGGGGTGCGGGGGCGCGACGTGCGGCGGTTCGTGGCGGGGCTGGAGGGCTGGATCATCGCCGCGCTGGCCGAGTTCAACGTGACCGGCCACCGCCGCCCGGGCCGCGTCGGCGTCTGGGTGGAGCGTCCGGACAAGCCGCCCCTGCCGGATGGCACCCCGCGCGACGACAAGATCGCGGCCATCGGCGTCAAGCTGCGCCGCTGGGTCAGCTTCCATGGCCTGGCCATCAACGTGGAGCCGGACCTGAGCCACTTCGACGGAATCGTGCCCTGTGGCATCGCGGGGCACGGGGTCACCAGCCTTGTGGACCTGGGGTTGCCGGTGGGGATCGAGGATCTGGACCTTGCGCTGCGGCGCACGGCGGCGCCGCTGCTGGGACCTGGAGTGGCCGTGTCGGGCTGACGGCGCTGCGGCCACGGGCCGGGCGGGTCAGTCGGTGTGGCGGGTCAGTCGTTGCGGCGTACCGGGCGCGGCGGCAGGGGCCCGCGCGGCGGCTGCGTGGCGCTGTCCTGCGAGGCAATCGGAACCGTTGGCTCGCGGCGCTGGGCGGGGGTGGCCATCGCCGGCGCACGCTGGGGGGATGCTGCGCGCGACGGGATGGCGCGCAGCCCCTCCATCCCCGTCGCCACGGGCGCCGGAGCGGCAACCGGGGTGTCGGGTGTGGCGACGGGAGTGGCGTCGGCCCGGGGGCCAAGGGCGCGACGGAACACCAGCACCGTGTGATGGGTGGTGGTGGTGCGGCTCGACAGCCAGCCGGTGCGTTCCTCGCAGGGCAGCGTCTCGGCGCGCAGATAGTCCCAGCCGTCGGCGGCCATCGCGTTGATCGCATCGGACAGGGCCACGGCGAAGCGGTCCTCGGGGGTGCGCAGGCCGCGCGCCCTGGTGCCGTGGGCGGGG
>NZ_NHSD01000194.1 GCF_016653255.1 Rhodobaculum claviforme | reverse complement strand
CGAAAGCCCGCTGGTCGTGGCGGCCGAGCTGCGCCGCGCCCAGCGGGCCGCCCCCCCCCACGCCCCCGAGGACGGCCCGCAGGCCATGGCCGTGGTGCAGACCCTGTCCGAGGCGATGCTGTTGCAGTCCAGAACCGTGGCCGAGGCGGTGTCCGGCCAAAGTCGCGGCGCGCGGCGCGGCCGGTCGCGGCGGCGGCTGCACAAGCGCATCAGCTATTCGGTGGACTGACCCTCGGGCGCGTCATCCGGCGGCACGCCCGATCCGGTTCCGCGGGGGGAAACGATGGATGCCGGAATAAGGGGCGCAGGGCGGTTTCACATCGAAATGCACCGATCCCGGGAGCGCATCCGGACGCCCCCCAGATGGGAAATGCTACGGGAAATGCAACAGGAAATGCCGCAGGAAACGGGGCGCGCCCGGTTTCTCAGGCCGCGCGCGCCCGCCGGCTCCGCGCCACGAGGCCCAGCCCGAACAGCCCCGTCAGAAGCAACACCGCCGACGCCGGCAACGGAATGACACCCACGCCGCTGTCGCGCGCCAGCATCTCGCCGCCCGCGGTGGTGAAATTCACGAAATCTCCGTTTCCGTCGACCTCGGTCGAATAGCGCATGCGCAGCCCGGTCACGCCATAGCGTTCATAAAAGATCATGGTGAAATCGACGAGGCCGGTTTCGTCGGGCGTCACCCGGATGCGGCAGCAGATCGCGTTGGGATCGCTGGGGTTGAAGGTGCCGGAGGCGCGGAAGCTGCTGGTGTCGAGGAGGTCGACCTCCGGGCTTTTCGGCCCGAACCAGGTGCCGTTGCCGTCGTCCGAGCGGATGCGGAATTCATACGCGACACCCGGCTGCAGCCGCAGCACCCCGGTAAAGCGCCACAGCGACCGGTTCAGCGGCTGGGTGGCGGGGATGGGCACATGGGCGGTGAAGCCGGGCCAGTCGGCGCCCAGAAAGTCGCTGACCGGGGCGCCGACCAGACCCTTGGCCGCGTCGTCGGTGGATTGGATCGTATCCGTGAATTCCCCCTGGGGATAGTCGATGGCGCGGGCGACAAAGGTGCCATCGGCCGGCCGGCTGTCGAACACGGCCGCCGCGCGCGGCAGGATGTTGTCCTTGACGCGCTGGACGGCCGCAAGGCGGCCGAAGCTGTCCACGGTCCTGAACAGGGCGGTATCTTCATAGAGGTCGGTCCGCCACCAGACCTCGCCGTGCAGCCCCTCCAGCAGGGACTGTGCCTGCGCCGTGGGCAACGCCATCACCCCCGCGCAGACAAGGCCGAGGGCGGTTGCAAGGATGCGGTGGGACCGGGTCATGCGGGGCCTGCCGTTATAAAATGGTTAACGAAGATCATCGTTCATGCGCGGCGCCCTTGAGTCGAGTCAACGGGCATGACGCGGGTGCGGCATCATGGACGTTGGCCAAAGGGGGGGGCCGGATGCTGGACCTTTGCCGGTGCGGCGCCCTATGGTGCGGGCACGGCCCGCAAAGAGCCCGGGGCTGTGTCCCCGGTGGTGGTGTAGGAGGAGGCCGCGCGCGGAGCCATTGGCGTAGCGCAGCGCGCGGCCGGCGGTGCCGCTGGCGGTCACCGTCGATCTTCGGAGAAGGTTCGGGTTGCGAAGCCTGGAACCTGAAACGGAGATGACGATGACCGACGACAGAATGGCGCTGCTTGATCTGGTTGAGAAGCAGGCAGACGGCGACCTCGTGCGCGAGATGCTGGCCTATGCGGCCGAGCGGATCATGGAAGCGGAGGTGGAGGCCCGGACGGGTGCGGCCAAGGGCGCCCGCTCGCCGGTGCGGGAGGTTCAGCGCAATGGCTACCGCGACCGCGATTGGGACACGCGCGCGGGGCGGATCGAGTTGGAGATCCCCAAGCTGCGCAAGGGCAGCTACTTCCCCAGCTTCCTGGAGCCGCGCCGCACGGCTGAGAAGGCCCTCGTGGCCGTCATCCAGGAAGCCTATGTCCACGGCGTTTCGACCCGGTCCGTGGACGACCTGGTCAAGGCCATGGGCGCGGGCGGCATGTCCAAGAGCCAGGTCAGCCGCCTCTGCGCGGATATCGACGGGCGGGTGAACGCCTTTCTGACCCGGCCGCTGGAAGGCGCGTGGCCCTATCTCTGGCTCGATGCGACCTATGTGAAGGTGCGCGAGGGCGGGCGCATCGTCAGCCGTGCCGTGATAGTGGCCGTCGCCGTGAACGAGGACGGCAAGCGCGAGGTGCTGGGCGTCGCCACCGGCCCCTCCGAGGCTGAAACCTTCTGGACCGGGTTCCTACGCTCGCTGGCTGACCGCGGCCTGCGGGGCGTGAAGCTGGTCATTGCCGACGACCACAAGGGCCTGCGCGCCGCCGCGCGCCGGGTGTTCAACGCTACCCACCAGAGATGCCGCATTCACTGGATGAGGAACGCCCTCGCCCATGCCCCGGCCAAACAGCGAACGGCGGTGGCGGCGATGCTGAAGACGATCTTCGCCCGAGGCAAACCAAGGCCGAGGCGCTGGCCCAGTGGGGCACCGTCGCCGATGCACTCCGCGAGAAGCAGGACAAGCTCGGCGCCTTCATGGACGCTTCGCGCGACGACGTGCTGGCCTACATGGACTTTCCGCGCGAGCATTGGACCCAGATTGCCAGCACGAACCCGCTGGAAAGGGTGAACCGCGAGATCAAGCGCCGCGCCGACGTCATCGGGATCTTCCCCAACGACGGCGCCATCATCCGCCTGGTCGGCGCGCTCATGCTGGAGACCAACGACGAATGGACCGTGGCGCGACGCTACATGTCACTTGAAACCCTCGCCCGCGTCACCGACAATCCCACCGTCAGGCTGCCCGCCGTGGCAACCTGACCAGACCCGGACCTCTCCGAAGGTCGACGCTCATACACCACGCCCCGGGACATGATCCAGCCCGGCGGCAAAGGGGACACGCGCCATGACCGCATCGACCTATGTTCCCGGCGATCTGGCGGGCTGGCAGCGGGTGGCGCCGCCGCAGGCGGGGTTCGACGCCCGCGCGCTGGCGCGGGTCGCGGCGTTCCACGCAGCGCATGAATCGGACTGGCCGGTCAGCATGTACATGCCCGACGGGGCGTATGTCGGCACCGCCTGCATCGACGAGAAGCCGCCCCACAACACCGTCATCGGCCCGGTCAGGCCGCGCGGCGGCCCGGCCGGGATGATCCTGCGCGGCGGGCGCATCGTGGCGCAATGGGGCGACATCACCCGCCCCGACATGACGTTTTCCGTCGCCAAGAGCTTCCTTGGCGTGCTGGCGGGCCTGGCCGAGGCGCGCGGGCTGATCCGCACGCTCGATGATCGCGCGGGGGCGTATGCGCTGGACGACGGCTTTGCCGGGGCCCACAACGCGCGCATCACATGGCGCCACCTGCTGCACCAGACCAGCGAGTGGGAGGGCACCCTGTGGGGCAAGCCCGACAGCGTCGATCGCAACCGCCAGATCGGACCGGGCGCGGTGAACACCGCCAAGGGCAGCGCGCGCACGCTGGCCGCGCCGGGCACGCATTGGGAATACAACGACGTGCGGGTCAACCGCCTCAGCCTCAGCCTGATGCAGGTGTTCCGCGCGCCGCTGCCGGAGGTGCTGGAGGACGCCATCATGCGGCCCATCGGCGCCTCCGACTGGGTCTGGCACGGCTACCACACCTCGCGCGTGGTGATCGACGGGCGCGAGATGGAGTCGGTCTCGGGCGGCAGCCACTGGGGCGGCGGGTTCCAGATCCCGACCGAGACGCTGGCCCGCTTCGGCCTGCTGATCGCGCGCAAGGGGCGCTGGGGCGCGCGCCAGCTGGTCCCGGCCGACTGGATCGACCGGATGCTGACGCCGTGCCCGGTCAACCCGCTCTATGGCTTCATGTGGTGGCTCAATACCGACCGCAGGCTGCTGCCCTCGGCGCCCGCGACGTCGGTGATGGCGCTGGGGGCGGGGCAGAACATCGTCTGGGTCGATCCCGCGCTGGACATCGTGATGGTCGCGCGCTGGGTCCACAAGGACGCCGCCGACGGGCTGGTGGCCAGCGTGCTGGCGGCGCTGACCGACCCCTAGGGCGCGATCGCGTCCAGAAACTCCGAGACCGGATCCCCTCCGGCATCTGGCCCCGCAACTGGCGCGCTGCCCGCCGCCAGCGCCACCCCCAGCCCGATGGCCGAGCTGACCGGCGTGTGCCGGCACCCCGCGTCGGCGGCATCGGCGCGCAGGTTCATCACCAGCGTGGGCGACAGGAACAGCGCGAGGCGGATGACCTCGGACCAGTCGTCGGGCAGCAGGTCGCGCGCGGCCAGATGGGCGATCCACGGCCGCCAGAAGCTGTCACGCTTGACCCCCAGCAGCGCGCGGCGCAGCGCGTTGGGCGCCCAGTCGGTATCGATGCGCAGGTACGCCCCGTCGATCGCCACCCGCGCCCCATACCGCCGCGCGGCCGTCGCCGGATCATACAGCCAGAACGGATGCGCGAGGGTGTTGTGGAACGTCGCCTTGACCTCGGCCAGCAGCGACGGCACCGCATCCCCGGCAAAGGCCGGATCGAACAGCGTCAGCCGGGCGTCGGGGCCGTGCCCTTCGTACCAGACATTGGCGTTGTGCGCGTCGCCATGCGCGACGATCCCGCCCGCGTCGGCCAGCCGCTCGGGGGCAAGGCGCCGGTGCGCGGCGTCGAAACACCCAGCCAGGCTGCGGCGGTGCTCGGTGCCGTTCACCACCGGGCGCAGATGCGCGATGTCGTCCCAGCCCACCGTGCCCAGCCCCGGCAGGTCGAACCGCCGCCCGACATAGAACGCCGCCAGCCGCCCGCCGGGATACGCACCTTGCGGCGGGTCCACGAGGCGCTGGTGAAACAGCCGGTGGATCGGCTCGGCGCGCGACTGCTCGGGGGTGATGGGGCGCAGCGTGGCCGTCGCCACCGCCAGCAGATGGGCGTTCAGCGCGGCCTCGGCGGCGAGGATGGCGCGCGCCGCCTGCGGGTCCGGCGCGTGGTCCAGATCCAGCAGCACGTCCGAGGCACGCGGATCGGACCGCCGGGCATAGACCAGCACCTGCTCCCCCGGCAGCCGCGAGACATGCAGCGGCCGGTCCACCGGCAGCCCCGCGCGCGCGAGGATGTCGGCGCGGTAGTATTCGCCGGTCATCTCCTCCTCGCCGTCCTCCTGATGGAACTTGAAGAAATAGCCGCGCCCGTCCGCGTCGAACGTTCCGTTGAGGGAGTTGAGCGAATACCGGTCGGCGTTGATCGCCAGCCCCTGCGGCACAAGGCCGAACAGATCGGCCATCAGGGCTGCCAGCGCGGCCTCGGCGGCGGGGCGGTCGCGGGCGGCCAGCGCGCGGATCGCGCCGGTACGCGAAGGAGGGCGGGCGCCGCTCACCGCTTCAGGTACGCGGTGCGCATCGGCCCGACCGCGTTGGCGTGCGACGAAAACCCCTCGTACGCCGCCAGGGTGCGGGTGCGCGCGGCCATCTCGTCATAGCCCTTGGCGGTGACATAACCGACCGAGCTGCGCTTCATGAAATCCGTCACCGACAGCGGCCCGTAGGTCGCAGCCCCGCGCGAGGTCGGCAGCACCGCGTTCGGCCCCAGCACATAGTTGGCGATGGCGTTGGGCGTGCGGGTGCCCAGCAGGATCTCGGCGGCCTCGGTGATCTCGCCCAGATACTCGAAGGGGGTTTCCGACAGGATCTCCAGATGCTCGGGGGCGTAGGCGTTCACGAAGGCGATGGCGTCGGCCATGTCGCGCGCCAGCACGATCCCCCCCGCGGGCCCGCCCAGCACCGCGCGCGCGAAGCCCGCGCGCTGCGGGTCCATCTGCGCCAGGTGGCGCGGCAGCGCCTCCAGCGCCTCGGCCATGACCCGTTCGGACGGGGTGACCAGCCAGGCGGAGCTGTCGGGCCCGTGCTCGGCCTCGATCAGCAGATCCAGCGCGGCCAGCCCGCCGTGCACCGTGTCATCGGCCAGGATCACCACCTCGGACGGACCCGCCGGCAGGCCGGTGTCGATCACATCCGCCAGCAGCCGCTTGGCCGCGACCACCCACGGGCTGCCGGGGCCGACGATCTTGCGCGCCGGGCGCACGGTCTCGGTTCCCAGCGCGGCGGCGGCCACGGCCTGCGCGCCGCCGCATTTGTAGACCGTGTGCACCCCCGCCAGCCGGGCCGCCACCAGCGTCGCGGCATCGACCCCGCCATCGGGGCCGGGCGGGGTGAAGATCGCAGCCTCCGGCACGCCCGCGACCACCGCGGGCACCGCCGTCATCATCGTCACCGACGGAAACGCCCCCTTGCCGCGCGGCACATAGAGCGCGACCGACGTGATCGGCGTCCAGCGGTCGCCGGCAAAGGCGCCGGGGCGGATCTCCTTGAGCCACATCGGCTCGGGCACCTGTTCGCGGTGGAAGTCGCGGATGTTGGCGATGCCGTATTCGATGGCCGCGATCACCTCGGCCGGGACGCTGTCGAAGGCGCGGTCGACCTCGGCCTCGGTGGCGCGCAGGGCGGATGCCTCCAGCCCCTCGGCGTGGTCGAGGGTGCGGCCCAGGCGCACCAGCGCCGCGTCGCCGCCCGTGCGCACCTCCTCGATGATCGCGGCGGCGCCGTCGAGGAAGCGCGACAGGTCCGCCTCGGAGCGGCGCACGAGGGCGGCGCGGTCGGCCGGCGAAAGGGTCGCGAGGTGCTTGACGGTGATGTCGGTCATGTCCGGTCCGTGGCTTGGGCGCCCTACCGCGAGCGCAGGAAGATATCGAGCCCGACCCAGCGGTCGAGGGCCCAGATCGAGACGAGCGCAAAGATGATGTAGACCACCGACACCGCCGCCAGATCCGGCGTGATGATGTTGCGGATCGAGGTGAACATCCACACCGGCAGCGTCACGATCCGCGCGTCCACCAGAAAGATCGACACGATGAACTCGTTCATCGCCAGGATGAACATCAACAGCGCCCCGGTGATGATCCCGGGCATCAGCGCCGGGATGGTGACGGAAAAGAACGCCTGCACCGGGGTCGCGCCGCAGTTCGCCGCCGCGTTCTCCAGATCCGGGTCGAGGCGGTTGACCGAGGCGCTGACCGACCAGATCATGAACGGCAGGTTGATCGCACAGGCCGCCAGCCCCACCGGCCAGAGGCGACCCAGAACGCCGGCCTCGCCGAACACATACATCATGCCGATGCCCGACACGACCAGCGGCACGGTGAACGGCAGCAGGAAATACAGCTGCAAGGTGCGCGCGAACCGCAGCCGGTGGCGCACCATCGCCAGCGCCGCCAGCGTGCCCGCCGGGATCGCGAAGGCCGTGCAGATCGCCGCGACGTACAGGCTGCGCAGCAGCGCCTCCTGAAACTCGCGCATGCCCGCCAGCCGCGCGTACCAGCGCAGCGACAGCCCCTCGGGGGGGAAGGTCAGCATGTCCCCCGCGGTGAAGGACGCCGCCACGATCACCACCGTCGGCAGGCCCAGAAAGACGATGTTGAAGATCACCACCGTCCACACCAGGATGCGAAAGGGTGCAGCCCGCATCATGTCCGTGCCCCCCGTCCGATGCCCATGGTGCCGGTGCCGAGGGCCGCGAACAGCCCCGCCGCCAGCGTGGTGCCGATCACGATCAGCACGATCCCCAGCGCCGAGCCCGCGCCCATGTCGCTGACCCGGAAGAACGCGTCATAGATCGCGTTCGCCACATAGTCGTTGGTGCCACCGCCCAGGATCGCGGGGATGGCGAATTCCGTCAGCGTGATGGTGAACACCACCACCACCGCCGCCACGATCCCCGGCCGCGCCAGCGGCAGCACCACATGCCACAGCGTCTGCCACCAGCGCGCGCCCAGGCTTTCGGAGGCGGCCTCGATATCGCTGTCGATGGCGGTCAGCGCGGGCGCCAGCATCAGCACCGCGAACGGCAGCATGTACTGGATCAGCCCGATCACCACGGCGGTGTTGGTATAAAGGATCGACACCCCCGGCAGCCCCAGCCCCGCCAGCGTGGTGTTCACCAGCCCCTGCTGGCCAAGGATGATCAGCCAGCCATAGGCGCGCACCACCTGGCCCAGAAAGAACGGCAGGAACAGGTTGAACAGCAGCACCTTGCGCAACAGCCGCGAGGGCGTGCGCACCATCAGATAGGCATAGGGAAACGCCAGCAGCAGGCACACCGCCGTGACGATCGCCGCCCCCTGGAACGTCCGCCACATCACCGAGCGGTAGCCCGCGCGCTCATAGATGTTGACGAAGTTCGTCAGGCTGAGGTCCTCGGACGGGCGGAAGGTCGCGCGGTCCAGAACCCGCAGGCTGGCATCCCCGATGTAATAAAGCCCCGCCACGATCACCAGGATGATCGCGAAGGCCGGCAGCAGGTACAGGTACGGCAGCAGCCCGCGCGCCGGACGCAGCGCGCCGGTGGCCGCGTCAAGCGCGTCGACGACGCGCCAGCGCGCGCGGGTCGCAAGCGGGGCCGGGTGGGGTGCGGGGGGCAT
>NZ_NHSD01000193.1 GCF_016653255.1 Rhodobaculum claviforme | reverse complement strand
GGCGGGACCGGCGCTGTGGTACAGCCTGGGCAACGCGCTGCCGCTGGTCACGCTGAGCGAGCGGTACGCGGGCCTGCACCATCCCCACCCCTGGGTGAGCGCGGCCTTCCACACCCAGCGCGTGGCCGGGTACCTGATGGCCACCGCGCTTGTGGCGGCGATCGCGGTGTTGATCGGGGGCTGACAGGGGCCGGATCGGGGCCTGATCGGGGCTGGCCGGCGATCTCCGGCCCGGCGATCCGCGCCCGGTTTCCCGGCGCGGCGGTCCTTCGGCGCGTCGGGCCTTCGGCGCGGCGGTTTCCCGGCGCGGCGGTTTTCAGCGCGGGGGGGCGCTGCGGCGGCGCCGCACCCCCACAAGGGCCAGCGCCATCAGCCCCGACACCAGCAATCCCGCGGCCGCCGGCACCGGAATCACCCCGACGGGGGCATCGTGGCGCAACATCTCGCCCCCGACGACGCTGAAGGTGACGAACGCGTCGCCCTCCTGCTCGGTCGCGGCCTGCATCCGCATGCCGATGTCGTACTGCCGCTCGTAGAACAGCATCTTGAACGGCATCAGGCCGTCGCCCTCGGCGGTGACCCTGTATCGGCAGCACACCACGTCGGGGTCCGTGGGGTCGAACGTGCCCGAGGCGCGAAAGCTGTTCGGCGCGACCGTGGGAAAGACCGGATCGGTGGCGGGGTCGAAGCCCAGCCATGTGGCGTTGCCGTCGTCCGAGCGGATGCGGAATTCATACGTCACACCGGGCGTCAGCTGCATCACACCGGTGAACCGCCACAACGAGAATTCGAGCGGCCGGGCCGGTTCGGTGACGCCGTCGCGCAGCGTGAAGGTGGCATGGTCGGTGCCGAGGAAGTCCTCCAGACCGCCGATCTCGGTCGCAGGCGCGCGCGAGGATTTGATGGTGTCGGCATCCTGGGGATAGTTCAGGGCGGTGGAGACGAAGGTGCCATCGGCAGGACGGCTGGCGATGGCGGTCTCGGCGCGGGGCAGGATGTTTTCCCCGGTCCGCTGGCTGGTTCCCAGCGCGCCCAGCCCGTCGCCGAAAAACAGCGCGTCGTTGCTGTAGAGGTCGACGCCGAACCACACCTCGCCCTTCAGGCCCGGCACCAGCTGCTGGGCCTGTATCGGGGGCGCGGCCAGCATCAGCAGGCCCGCCAGCGCCGCCGCACCAGGACGGGCCGCCGCAGGCCGCGGGATCTGCACGAGAGGCCCGGGGCATGGAGCGGGGCATGGAACGGGAAGGTGAGTCATCGGGGCATCATTTGTCCGGACAAGCAAGCCCGAAATTACCCCACGGGCCCCCAGCCGGTCAAGCGCCCCGCGCGCCCACCGCATCGCCCTGCGGATCGCACCGCCCGCCGCCACAGGCGCGGCGGGCGACCAGGGCCGGACCCCTGCCCGGCCTTGCGCAAGCCCCGTCCCGCGATCAGCGGGGGGCCCGGTCCCCGGCGAACACCCCCTCGAACGGCTCCGGGACACCATCGTCACCGTCGACATCCAGCGTCATGCCGCCCGCGACCGTCTCGGCCCCGAGGCCTGCGAACCCCCCGGCCATGGCCCCACTGATCGCCGCCACATTCTCACCGACGGTGATCCGACCGTCGAGCGTGGCGGTCATGGTCCTGCCATCGACGGTGCCGGTGATATCGGCGTCCGTGGCGGCGATCAGGCGCCGATCATCGTTGTTGATGATCATCGTCTCGCCGAGTCGCCCGGTCAGGGACGCATCGTCGAAATTCACCGAAAGCGCGAAATCCCCGAGCAGGCTTTCCTGTCCGTCACCGCCCACCTCGCGCACGAGAAAGTCGCCGGCATAGCTCGCCGTCCCCACGAGCGCCGATGCCGCAGGCGCCTCCGCACGGGCCGCCGAAGCGACATCGCCAAGCAGGGCCCCCACCCGCGGCGCGTCGTCCGCGTCGACGCTGATGTCAGACAGCGCACCGACAAGCCGCGATGCCTGGGCAAGATCGGGCGCCTGCTGGTCGATCGAGCGGCCGCCCAGTGCTTCGCCGCCCGACCCCCCAAAACAGCCCGACAGCGCAAACGCCGCTGCACCGAGCAGGGCCATGCGCGGCCCCCCGACGCGCGCCGGGCGCGACATTGTGTGGCCCACGGACCCATGATCTGTCATTCGAAATGCCTCACACTGGATGTCAACGGATCAAGAAAGACCCGGACGCCACCGGTGGATCAAGCAAATTCGCCCCCCTGCGGCGCGCCCGGCTGAATTTCCTGCCCGCCGGATGCGTGATTTGCGTCCTGTCCCGCCGATCACCGCCGCTCACCGCCAGCCGGGGGCCGACCGGGCGCGGTGGCCCGGCCCGCAATCAAGGCACGCGCCCCCCGGTCGCGACGGGGGCGGGCGGACGCGGCAGGTGACCGCGCGATCACCCGCCCGCGCGTGCCCGCGACCCTGTGCAGGGCCCGGCCGCGCCGCGCCGCCGGGCGCCCGCGGTCACCCCGAGCAGGCCAAGACCGCCAAGGCCGCCGAGCAGCAGCACACCCGCCGCAGGCACCGGGATGGCCGAGGGCGGCACGGTCCCGCGCGCCCCGGCAAACCCCATGCTGCCGAAATCGCCGCGCCCGGCGGTGCCGCCGAACAGGTCGCAGTCGTTCGAGATCGTGCTCGTGTCCAGGGTCACGTTGCCGATCAGCGCGATGGTGCGGCCGCACAGGACGGACGCGCCGGTTGCCAGGGTGATCGACTGGTCCGCGATGATGTTTCCCGCGAACACCGTCCCCGTTCCCAGCGACGCCGAGCTGCCGATCCGCCAGAAGATGCCGCTCTCGGCCCCGCCGTTCAGGACCGTGACCGACGCCCCCGAAGCCGTGGTCAGCGCGGACCCGATGCGAAACACGAAGCTGCCGCCCGGATCGGTCGCGAAGTCGAGCGTCATGTTCCCCGTCAGCTGCGCCGTCGTGGCGAAGTCATAGACGCCCGGCGTCAGCGCCCGCAGCAGCGTCCCCAGATCCTGACCGGTCAGGTCGGTCGCCCCACCCGGCGTCCCGAGGGCGGTATGGGCATCGCGGGCATCGGCCCTGGCCTGTTGCGCCACGGCGTCGGCCCGGTGGACCGTCCCGCTCAGCGAGATCGCCCCGGCGCCGGTGATTGCGCTGCCCGGGTGGACGCCCAGATCGCCGGTGATGCTGGTGGCCCCGGTGTTCGTGACCTCCGAGCCGCCGAGGACGGCAAATCCCTGTGCCGATCCAAGCAGCCCGGCCGCCGATGCCGGGCCGCGGTCGCCGATCACCACAAGGCCGAGGGCGATCGCCAGAACCGAGGCTGTGCCCGTGAGGGTTTTCTGCATGGGGGCCGTCTCCATTTGCGGCGGACCGCGGTGCCGGGACAGGGGCGCTGTCCTTCGCAGGGGGGCTGCGACGCGGGGGGCGGGCCGCTTGCGGCGCCACACGCCGCACGCCGCACGGGCCGCGGCCCATGCGCGCGTCGATCCCCCGGGTGCGCAAGGCAACCCCTTCGGGTGCCCCGTCATCCCGGGGCGCGTGCAGGATTGCAGCCGGCGCGGGGGCGGGCGCTAACCTGGATCAGTCCGGCCGCGCCCGGCTGTCGGCGCCCGCA
>NZ_NHSD01000192.1 GCF_016653255.1 Rhodobaculum claviforme | reverse complement strand
GCCGGGGCGGCGCTGCGGGCGGTGGGCCGCGACGCGCGCCATCACCGCTCGCCCAACGCCGGCTGGCCCGAGGCGGCGATGGCCGGTGCGCTGGGGTTCGGCCTTGCGGGCCCGCGCGCCTATGGCGGGGTGCTGAGCACGGACCGCGTGATGAACGACGGCGGCCGGCGCGACCTGGGCGCGGCCGACATCCGTGCCGCGGTGCGGCTGTACTGGCGGGCCAACACGGGGCTGGCGCTGTTGCTGGCCGCCGTCCTGTGGGCCGTGACATGATCCATCGCGCAAAGGCTGATCCATGACCCTGATCCTCGTGACCGGCGCCGCACGCTCGGGCAAGAGCCGCCGCGCCGAGACGCTGGCGCGCGGTTTTGACGGCCCGCCCGTCTATGTCGCCACCTGCCAGGCGTTTGATGCCGAGATGACCGCGCGCATCGCCCGCCACCGTGCCGACCGCGGCCCCGGCTGGGACACGCACGAGGAACCGCTGGAGCTGTGCCGCACGCTGGCGGCCACCGACGGCGCCGGGCCGCGCCTGGTCGATTGCCTGACGCTGTGGCTGACGAACCTGATCCTCGCCGACCGCGACCCGGTGGCCGAGGGCACGGCGCTGCTCGCCACGCTGGCCGTGCAGACCGCGCCGGTGGTCATGGTCACCAACGAGGTCGGCTGGAGCATCGTGCCGGAAAACGCCCTTGCCCGCCGGTTCCGCGATGAACAGGGGCGGCTGAACCAGCGCATCGCGGCCGCGGCCAGCCGGGTGGAGCTGGTGGTGGCCGGCCTGCCGCTGACCCTGAAGGGCGCCCCCCCGTGATCGACCCCGGCCGCCCTGCGTGACCGTCGCGGACCGGACGGGACAGCCACGCCCGAAGCCACCCCCACCCGGCCGAGGCATCCCGACGCCCCCGCCCGGCTGCGTCATGCGACCTCGAGGGTCTTTCGCCGGTCGCCCGGTCAGCCGGCGCATCTGCCCCGATCGGCTTGTGGTCGTGCCGCAGGCTCGCCTGCGGCGTAGCGGCCGAGGGGCGCATCGTCTGCGGGTGATCCGGCGCTCGCACAAGCTGCCGCCCCGGACCGCCGACGACTGGCGGCACGATCCGGCCGTTCTCACCCAGGCCGTCCTCACCCCGGGCAGGCGGCCCCGGTCGGGTGGTCACGGTCGGGTGGTCACGGTCGGGTGGTCACGGTCGGGTGGTCACGGTCGGGTGGTCACGGTCGGGTGGTCACGGAGGCCAAGCGGGTCTGGAGGCTGAAAGCCGCCCGGCGCGCCGCAGCGCGAACCTGCGGCGTATCCACAGCCGGGTCGCAAAGCCCGAGGGGGGCGGGTGCCCCCGGTGGCGCTGCCCGGGCGGCAGACGGCCTCAGGGCGCCATCATGATGACATCGCCGAAACGGCTGCGGGCGGTGTCGCGGATGGTGGCGGCGATGCGCGGGAGCGCCTCGCCGATGGCGGCATGGCGGCGTGTCACCAATCCGATCGAGCGGACGATCCGTGGCCCGGCCAGGCGCAACACCCGGACATCCTCGTCGTCCGAGCCGACCTCGGAGCGCACATAGAGCGCGGGCAGGAAGGTCACCCCCATGCCCATGCCCGCCATCAGCCGCAGCGCATCGAGGCTGGTCCCCTCGTACTCCCTGTGCAGGCGCGCGCCCAGAAGGTCGCACAGGTCGGCCACCTGCTGGTGCAGCGCATAGGTCGGGCCCAGCGTCAGCACCGTCTGGCCGGAGAGCGCGGCACGCTCGACGGTGTCGCCCGCCGCCAGCGGGTGATCGTGCGCCGCCACCAGTTCCAGCGGTTCGCGGAACAGGCGCAGCACCTCGAAATCACCCGGGGGCGCGGGCAGGTGCACCAGCACGATGTCATGCGCACCCTGCGCCAGCCCCTCGACCAGCGTCCTCGGCGACCCCTCGCGGATATAGAGCTTCAGCTCGGGATAGAGCTGGTGCAGCCGGGCGATCACATGGGGCAGCAGATATGGCCCCAGCGTCGCCGACGCGCCGAAGCGGATCGTGCCGCCCAGCCCCGAGCGCAGCACCGCCGACAGATCGAGGACCTCCCGAAGCTCGGCACGGATGACGCGGGCGCGCTCCAGCACCTCGCGGCCGGCCGGGGTCGGGATCGCCCCGGCCCGGCCGCGCTCGATCAGCCGCAGGTCCAGCAGCCGCTCCAGGTTGGCCAGCTGGACCGACAGCGATGGCTGGCTGATGCCGCACCGCTCGGCGGCGGCGCGGAAGCTGCCGGCCTCCACAAGGGCGATGAAGTACTCGAGCTGGCGCAGGCTGGGCAGATCGCGCATGAAGCACCCCCCGTGGCAGGGCGGAGAGGGCAGGCCCCTCTCCGCGGGCGACCGGATCACCAGTCATCGTCGAAGAAGTCATCCGTTGGCAACTCCGCCGGCGCCTCCGGCGCACCGCCGGGGCCCGCGCCGAAGATGACCTCGGGCAGCCAGGTGACGGTCTCGGGCCAGATCCACAGGATCGACAGCGCCACGATCTGCAACCCGATGAAGGGGATCGCCCCGCGATAGATCTGCGGCGTGGTGATCGTGCGTGGCGCCACCCCGCGCAGGTAGAACAGCGAGAACCCGAACGGCGGCGTCAGGAACGAGGTCTGCAACAGAACCCCCATCATCACCCCCAGCCAGATCGGATCCACCCCCATCATCAGCAGCACCGGCGCGGTGATCGGCACCACGATGAACAGGATCTCGAAGGTGTCGAGGAAGAAGCCCAGCACGAAGATGATGAGAAACACCATCAGGAGCGCACCCGTCTGCCCGCCCGGCATCGCCTCGAGGAAGCCGCGCACCATCGCGGTGCCGCCCATCTGGGTGAACACCAGCGCAAAGGCGGTGGCCCCCAGCAGGATGATGAACACCATCGAGGTGATGGACATCGTCGACACGCAGGACCGGAACAGCGTGTCGAAATACCTCCGCCGCAGGGGTCCGGAGGCGACCACCGCCAGCAGCGATGCCACCAGCACCCCCAGCATCAGGTTCAGAAGCCCCGGGCCGCCGAACAGCCAGCCGGTGATCGCCAGCACCCCCAGGAACCCCAGCCAGAACCAGAACAGGTTGAGGTCCCGCCGCGGATCGCCCGGCGCGCCGAGATGGGTGTCGGCCAGCAGCTTGACCGCCGCCAGGAACAGCGCGCCCAGCGCGCCCACGCTGGCGCTTTCGGTCGGCGTGGCGACGCCTGCGACGATGGAGCCGAGCACCGCCATGATCAGCACCAGCGGCGGGATCAGCGCCGAGACCACCCGCCGCCCGAGGCCGCGGCGCTCGGCGTCGGTCATGGCCACTGGCGGGCAGCTCTCGGGCGCGACGATGGCGCGAAAGATGACATAGCCCGCATAGAACGCCGCCAGGATCAGCGAGGGGATCATGGCCCCCGCAAAGAGGTCGCCCACCGACACCGTGTCGGGGGCGAAATTGCCCATCGCCAGCTGTGCCGCCGAATTGGCCCCCTGCAGGATGTCGGCCATGAAGATCAGCACGGTCGATGGCGGCAGGATCTGCCCCAGCGTGCCGGCCGCGCAGATGGTGCCCGTCGCCAGTTTGGGATCGTAGCCCGCCCGCATCATCGCAGGCAGGCTGAGCAGGCCCATGGTCACCACCGTGGCGCCCACCACCCCGGTGGCCGCCGCCAGCAGCGCCCCCACCAGCACCACCGACAGCGCAAGCCCCCCGCGCATCCGTCCGAACACCTGCCCCATGGTGGTCAGCAGGGATTCCGCGATGCCGGAGCGCTCCAGCACCACGCCCATGAAGACGAAAAGCGGCACCGCGATCAGCACAGGGTTGGTGATGATGCCCCAGAACCGGTTGGGCAGGGCGGCAAACAGCCGCTCGTCGAAGGCGCCGACCCACATGCCGGCAAATCCGAACAGGATCGCAAGCCCGCCCAGCGTAAAGGCCACCAGATAGCCGGTCATCAGCAGCGCAAGGATGGCCAGGAACAGCCCGGCCGCCATCAGCTGCCCCACAAGGGATACGTCGAATGCCATGGCGCGCCCCCCTCAGACCGTCTGATCGGCGCCGTGGCCGCCATGGCCCAGCACGTATTGCGGCCGCCCCCCCAGCACGAGGACGCCGCGCAGCACGAACGCCAGCCCCTGCAACGCCACCAGCGCCACAAAGGCCACCATCGCCCCCTTCAGAAGCCACACATTGGGCAGGCCCTGCGGGTTGATCGACCCCTCGTCGATCCGCCAGGCGGCGAGGAAGAAGGTCCACGTCAGGGACCCGAACACCCACAGGAAGGGCACCAGCACCGCAAGGGTCATGACCAGGTCGGTGGCCGCCCGGCGCCGGTCGCTCCAGCGGGTATAGAACACATCCACCCGGACCATGCCGCCGGTCATCATGGTATAGGCCGAGCCGAGCATGATCACCGCCGCGTGCTGCCAGACGTACAGCTCCTGCAGCCAGATCAGCCCCACGCCCATCACATACCGCAAGTACACGCTGGCAAAGCAGACCAGCACCGTGCCCAGCGTCAGCCAGGCGGTCAGATACCCGCTCCAGCGGCAGATCCCGTCGATGCCCGCCACGGTGCCGGCACACAGCCGCACCCAGCCGGGCTCGGACCCGGTGTTCCCCTCTCCCATGGCTTCCTCCCTGTGGTTTGCCGCGCTGTGGTTTGCGGCCCGCGATGTGCCGGCGGCACCGCCGCATCGTTGGCGGCGGCCCCGGTCAGATTGTCGCGGCGTCGGAGGTTTCAATGGGTGGCAATAGGTTTTTTTAATCGACAATAGGAATTGCGATAGTCAGTAATAGGATTTTCCTAATTCCCTTTCGTGACCGCCCCGCGCGCTTGCGCGGCGCCGCCACGCTTTCATATCCGCCCACGACCCGGGTGCCTTGGCGATGCCCCGGACCCGGGCCGTCCGGCGCGCCAGCGCCCCATCACCAGGGAGGAGAAACCAATGAACAGACGCGATTTCCTGACCCGCGGCGCGCTTGTTGGCGCGGCGGGCGCTTCGGCCGCGACGCTGGCCGCACCCGCGATCGCCAGCGGCATCATCGAGTGGCGCATGGTCCACAGCTGGCCCAAGGGGCTGCCCGGTGTCGGCGTGGGTGCCGAACGGCTGGCACGGCGCATCGAGAAGATGTCGGGCGGGCGGATGCGGATCAACGTCTTTGCCGCCGGCGAGCTGGTGCCCGCGCTGCGCTGCATGGACGCGGTGATGGACGGCACCGCCGAAATGGGCCACGACGCCTCGTTCTATCATGTGGGCAAGCATCCGGCGCTGGCGATCTTCTTTGCCGTGCCCTTCGGCATGGTCGCCGACGAACAGGCCGCGTGGCTGCTGCACGGCGGCGGGCAGGCGCTGTGGGACGAGCTGTCGGACCGCTTCGGCATCATCTCGCTGCCGGCGGGGCAGACCGCGGCGCAGACCTTCGGCTGGTTCCGCAATCCCATCGAAAGCCCCGAGGATTTCCGCGGCCTGCGCATCCGCATGCCGGGCCTGGGCGGCGAGATGGTGCAGAAGCTCGGCGCCAGCGCCGTGCTGCTGGCGGGGGGCGAGATCTTCTCGGCGCTGCAATCGGGGGCGATCGACGCGGGCGAGTTCATCGGACCGGTCAATGACCTGCCGATGGGCTTCCACCAGGTCGCGCGCTATGCCTATGGCCCGGGCGTGCAGGAGCCGGGCGGCGCGGTGCAGCTGATGCTCAACAAGGGCCGCTTCCAGGAGCTTCCGGACGACCTGCAGGAGATCATCCGCGCCGCCTGCCACGCCGGACACGAGGACATGAAGGTCGAATACGACCTGCATTCCGGCAAGACCATGGAGGTGCTGCGCCTCGAACACGGGGTCCAGTTCCGCCGCCTGAGCCGCGAGACCCTGGAGGCGCTGGGCGCCGCCGCGGGCGAGGTGGTCCGCGAGTCCTACGACAGCGGCGACGCGCTTACCCGCCGGATCTGGGACAGCTACCTTGCCAGCCGCGAGAACACCAAGCGCTGGTTGCGGTTCAACGAGCAGGCCTTCCTCAACGCGCGCGTGCTCGACTTCGCGTTCCCCGCCGCCTTCTGACGGGATGGGCGCCGGGGCTGCGGCGCAGCGACACCCGCGCTCCGGCGCATCCACAGATGGCGCGGCCGGCACGCACACCGGCCGCGCCCCCTGCCCGCCCATGCCGGTCGGTCCGCCGCGACATCCCGTCTTCCGGGGGGGGCGGTCACGCAGCGGGGCGGCTGTCCACGCCGCCGCGCTCGGCCCGCGGCGCATCCGCCGCCAGGGTCGCCCGATCCTGCGGACCGGCCCGCCGCGGCGGGCATCACGGCGGGTATCACTGCGGGCATCATGGCGGACATCGCGGCGGGTGCCCGGGTGCGGTCGCGGCTCCCGAAGCGCGGGCCGGGCGGTGCGGGCCGCAATTGCCGCGCCCGCCCGCGCCCGCATGTTGCGTTCTGCCGCGCCAGGCGCGCCGCCTTCGGGCCATCGTGCCCGCCGCGGCGGGCGCTAACTGCGCCCGGCCATGGACAGGGCCAGCCGCGCCAAACGGAAAATGTCGGGCGGCCCGGGGTTGACACCGACACCGCGAAGCCCGTCCCTGCGCGGGTGCGGATCGGCCCGCCCGAGCCCCTGTGGAGCTGCGGCCCGATCCACGCGCCCGCCCGGACCACATATGACCGGTCCTGCGGCGGTGGATCGTGGAGCAGAACAAGGAGTGCCCGTAGCCATGCGTTTGATGATTGCACTCGCGCTGACAGCAGCCGTGGCCGTCACCGGCTGTGCGGGCGCGGTGGGCGGCCAGTCGGTGGTCCAGGGCGCCGGGAGCGAGCTTCTGAAGCTCCGTGCCGGACCCGGCCTCGGATATCGCGTGATCCTCGGCCTGCCCGACGGCACCGCCGTTACACGCCGCGGCTGCGTGACCGAGGTGGGGCAGCGCTGGTGTCGCGTGTCGCTCAACGCCGCGCCGGGCGTCACCGGGTACGTCTCGGCCGATTACCTCTCGGGGTCATGACCGCGCGCCCCCGGATCGGCCAGACCGCCGGGGCGTGACCGCCGGTCCGGGTGGGGGGCCTCCGGCCGACCGCAGAAAGGCCCCATGCGATGGCGGGCTGTGCGG
>NZ_NHSD01000191.1 GCF_016653255.1 Rhodobaculum claviforme | reverse complement strand
GGGTCCGGCGCGGGGGTCCGGTGCGGGGGCCCCGGATCAGGGGCGCCGGGCCGCAGCCTTCAGTCGGTGGGGGCCCGGGCCATGGCCGGGCGGATGCGCACACCCTGCCCCGCCGCCAGCGGCCCGAGATCAAGGCGATGCGCGCCCGAGGTGATGTGGTGGCCCACATCCGGACGCCCGACACGCAGCGGCAGGGTTGCCCGCGGCAGGGCGCGGTCGATCCCCTCGATCCAGTAGCCGCCCCCCTCGGCGCTGCGCAGACGCCCGCGGCCGGGCGTGTTGCCCAGCCCGGCGGCAAAGTCGTGCAGGAAGCTCGCCTCCAGCACCATCCCGCCCCCGTCGACGCGGAAACAGTCCGCCACCGCCCCGCCGGTGACGGAATGCGCCCAGCGCAGGCACCAACGCCCGTCCGGCGCCAGCGGCAGGCTGGCCAGCCGCACGCCGTGGCGGTCCACAACCTCCAGCTGCGAACCCCCGCCCGCGGCGGCGGCGCAACCCGCGCCGGCCAGCAGCACCCAGACGACCACCGCCGCGGACCAGCCGCGGCGGTGCATGCGCGCGGGTCCCACGCGCCGGGTCACGGCACCGCCGCGCGCCCGCAGCCTCCCGGACCCTGCGTCACGGACGCAGACGCTCGGGGATGTCGGCGCCGATTTCCTCGAGGTAGCGGATCGTGCCCGGGTGCAGCGGCAGCGGCGAGGCGGTCAGCGTGAACGCCACCGTGGTGTCGTTGGCCGCCGGGTGGATGGCGATCAGCTCGTCCACGTTCTCCAGCACGGCGCGGACGATGTTGTAGGCCAGATCCTCGTCCATGTCCGCGTGCACGATCAGCGCGTTGGGGGTGGAGATGGTCGACGTCTCCGTGTCGACGCCATCATAGGTGCCGGCCGGCAGGGTATAGGGCGCGAACGTCGGCTCCATCTCGATGGCCGCGTCGATCTCGTCCTCGGTCAGTGCAAGCACCGAAATCGCGCGGCTGGCGGCCAGGTTCATGATCGACGAGGTGGGCGGCCCCACGCTCCAGAATCCCGCCACGATATCGCCGTCGCGCAGCGCGTCGGCGGTCTCGTTGAAGTTCAGGCGCTGCGGGTCGAAATCGTCATAGGTGATGCCGTTGGCGGCCAGCAGCGTCTGCGCGCTGACCTCGGTGCCCGAACCGGGGGCGCCGACGGACACGCGCTGCCCGCGCAGATCCTCGAGCGAGGTGATGCCGCTGTCGGCCAGCGTCACGATCTGCACCGCGTTGGGATAGATCGCCAGCAGCGTGCGCGCCTCGGGAAAGGCAAGACCCTCGAACGGGGCGGTGCCGTTGAAGGCGGCGCTGGCGGTGTCGGCCAGCACGAAGCCGATGTCGGTCTCGAAGGTCGCCAGCAGGTTGATGTTCTCCACGCCCGCGCCGGTGACCTCGGCCGAGGCGGTGTAGCCATCGACATGGCGGTTGATGACTTCGGCGAGGCCGCCGCCGAACGGGAAATACACCCCGCCGGTGCCCCCGGTGGCGATCGACAGCTCGGTGGCGTGGGCCGCCGGCACGATGGCAAGCGCCGCGATCGCGGCGCAGGCAAGTCTGTTCATGGCTCTCTCTCCCTGATCGGGACGCCGGTCTTGCCGCCGGCGCCTGCGTCCTTTTGACTGACCAAGCGGGGACAGGCTGTCAACCGTCTTGGCCGGTGCCCCCTCCGCTCAGCCCTCCAGCGCGGCGTCCAGCGCGGCCAGGATCGCGTCGCCCATGCCGCGGGTTCCCACCGGCGTGCCGCCCTCGGGCCCCATCAGATCCGGCGTGCGCAGCCCCTGCGCCAGCACCGCCTGCACCGCGCCCTCCAGCCGGTCCGCCTCGGCGCCCTGATCGAACGAGTAGCGCAGCGCCATAGCAAAGCTGAGGATGCAGGCGATCGGGTTTGCCTTGCCCTGCCCCGCGATGTCGGGCGCCGAGCCGTGCACGGGTTCATAAAGCGCCTTGGGCCGACCGTTGGCCATCGGCGCGCCCAGGCTGGCCGAGGGCAGCATGCCCAGAGAGCCGGTCAGCATCGCCGCCAGGTCCGACAGCAGATCCCCGAACAGGTTGTCGGTCACGATCACGTCGAACTGCCGGGGCCAGCGGGTCAGCTGCATGGCGCCGGCGTCGGCGTACATGTGGCTCAGCTCCACGTCGGGGTACTCGGCGGCGTGCACCTCGGTCACGACCTGGCGCCAGAGCACGCCGGATTCCATGACGTTGGCCTTCTCCATCGAGCAGACCCTGTTGTCGCGCCTGCGCGCCAGCTCGAAGGCCGAGCGGGCGACGCGGGCGATCTCGGACTCGGTGTAGCGCTGGGTGTTGATCCCCACCCGCTCGTTGTTCTCGGTCACGATCCCACGCGGCTCGCCGAAATAGACGCCGGAGGTCAGTTCGCGCACGATCATGATGTCGAGACCCGCCACCACGTCACGCTTGAGGCTGGAGAAGTCGGCCAGCGCGTCGAAGCATTGCGCCGGGCGCAGGTTGGCGAACAGGTCCATCTCCTTGCGCAGGCGCAGAAGGCCGCGCTCGGGCTTCACCGAGAAATCCAGATCGTCGTATTTCGGACCGCCCACGGCCCCCAGCAGCACCGCGTCGACCCCCTGCGCCGCCTCCATCGTGGCGTCCGTCAGGGGCGTGCCATGCACGTCCCACGCCGCACCGCCCACCAGATCCTCGGTCACGTCAAAGGCCAGCCCGCGGCGGGCACCGAACCAGTCGATGACGCGGCGCACCTCGGCCATCACCTCGGGGCCGATGCCGTCGCCGGGCAGGATCAGAAGGGAAGGCGTGCTCATGGCGTCCTCGTGGCTGCGATGGGATGCCGCGGGCGTAGCGGGTGGCCGCAGGGGGGTCAAGGCGCCGCCCGGCCCGCGACCCTGCGGGGCGCGCCGATGCTTCGTCAACCTAAATTTCAGCACGATATGAGGGACGCCGCAGCACCATGGCGCATGCCCGACACCCCCATCAAGGCACTGTTATAAGTGGAATAATCCGAGTTGAGCCCGGCATGACCACCCGACCCCCGCCACCGGCGCTTGAAGTTTCCGAAAAAATGTTTAGTTTTTCAAACTCGGAACATCAACGGAAAGGACAGGCAAACCAGTGCCCCATCGGGATGAAACCAAGGGATATGTGGCCATTTTTGGCTGGAGCCTGCGCTGCATCGACGCGCTGGAGAAGTTCGACCGCCGGTACGTGATCGTGGCACCCCAATGGGCGGCGGAATATGCGGCGGCGCACGACATCCCGTTCCTGAGGTGGGACTTCGAGCGGGTCAACGACCGCTCGATGGAGCTGGCCGAGACGTTGCGCGACATGGGCGTGGACGTGGCCATCCCGCTGTTCGAGGAAACGGTGGAGTGGGCCGGCGCCGTCAATTCGGTGCTGCTGCAGAACCCGCGCCTGCTGGGTCAGGCGATGCTGTTCCGCGACAAGTCGCTGATGAAGCGGCGCGCGCAGCTGGGCGGGATTCGCGTCGGCATCTTCGAGGAGGCGATGGACCAGTCCGACGTCATCCGCTTTCTCAAGCGCGTCAACCAGACGCTGCTGAAGCTGGACGGCGACCCTGACGATCCCATCCACTTCAAGGCCTTCGACAAGGCCGGCTGCATGGGTCACCGGGTCATCCGCACCCCCGATGACGTCGCGGCGATCGCCGACGACGAATTCCCCGCGCTGCTGGAATCGCACCTGGATGGGTGGGAATTCGCGGTGGAGGCCTGGATCAAGGACCGCAAGATCCAGTTCCTGAACATCTCGGAATACGTCACGCTGGGCTATTCGGTGTTCGTGCCCGCCACGCCCGAGCTGGAGAAATGGCGCGGCCGCATCACCCAGGAGATCGAGAAGCTGATCGAGGTCTTCGACATCGACTTCGGCTTCATCCACCCGGAATACTTCGTGACCTCCGACGGCACGATGTACTTCGGCGAGGTCGCCTATCGCCCGCCCGGCTTCAATGCCTTCGAGCTGATGGAGCGCGCCTACGGCTTCAACGCCTATCAGGCGCTGGTCCTGGCCTTCGATCCCAAGGCGACCGAGGCCGAGCTGGAGGCGTTCTTTCCCACGCCGGTCACCGACGCCAAGGGCCACGCGGGCTGCTTCGGCGTCTACCCCCGCCGCCGCGTCGTCAGCGAGCTGAGCATCCCGGCCGAGACCGAGAACCACCCGTATTTCGAGTTCCACGAGCTCGCCGCGCCGGTGGACCAGAAGGTGACCAAGCGCACCGCCTTCGGCACCCACTGGGGTCTGGTCTATTTCTTCGGCGAGGACCCGCACCAGCTGCGCGACCTGCTGAAGGCGCAAGAGGAACTGGATTTTTACGTGTGAGTGGGACCATCATGCGCACAGGGATCAGCCAGCGGGGCGGGACATGACGATGACCGAGACGACCGCGCTGGAGGCACCCCTGCGCAACCTCGATCGGCTGACGGAGCAGCTTGCCGGTGCCTCGCGCGCCGGCAAGCTGTCGTATCGGGGTCGGGTTCTGGATGCCGCCGCGCGGGTGCTGCGCCACCCCGACGGGATGGCGCCGCTGGCCGAACGGGCCGACGCGCTGGACCGGGCGGGGATCTTTGGCGGCACCGACTGGGCCACGCCGGCGGCGCTGCTGCCGGGGCTGGTGGGCAACACGCTGCGCCACGGCGATGCGGCCACGGTGGTGCTGGAGGCGCTGAGCCTGCTGCGGTTCCTGCGCGCGGCGCGGCACGAGGCGCACAACCCCGCCCTGCCGGCCGAGCATGCCCACCACTTCCTGACACAGGTGCTGGCGCTGAACCTCGACCGGCTGGCGGGGGCGGTCTCGGAGGCCGACCGGATGGCGGCGCATGGCCTCGGGCCGTCGGTGGACCGGCTTCTGGGCTTCCTGATGGCGGAGCTGGGCGCCGACACGCTGCTGGCCCCGCTGGTGGACGAGGTCTGGCGGCTGCTGTCGCAGCGCCCGCTGCAGATCGACCCGGTGAAATCCATGATCACCCAGATCGCGGTGGCGCTCGCGCAGGGGCGCCTGGCCCCGGGCGAGGCGCATCTGGGCGCCGACCGGCTGATCAGCGCGCTGTTCGGCCCCTCGGGCCTGAGTCGCGACGATCCGGGGCTGGAGGTCTATCTGCGCCGCCTCGACACCGCCGACGACCTCACCGTGCAGGCCGAGGCGACGGCGATGGCGCGCGCGATGCACGACACCGGGCTGGTGTCGGACTATCACGCGGCCCTGGTGCGCTGGCTGCCGGAGGCGGGGCGCGCGGGCATGATCGCCCATGCGCTTGGCCTCAGCAGCACCGGGCTGGACGCGCTGCGCTGCTACGAGGCTCTGGTGCACTGCCTGATCCGCGAATCGGTGCGCCCGGCCACGGCGCAGGCGGTGCTGGGGCTGGCGCTGATGCTGGAGCGGGGCATCCTCTATGCGCCGCCCGTCGCACCGTCGCTGTGGCGGCTGCTGGAGATGCCGCTGTCGCCCACTGCGGACGCCGCGCTGGCCACCGCCTGCGGCACCGCCGAGCCCGCCCGCGTGCATCTTCTGGCCGGGGTGCTCATGCTGCTGGGCAACCCGCTGGGCATCGGACAGGGCAACAACCCCACGTGCCAATCGGCGCGCGCGCTGGCGATGTGGGCGCTCAACGATCCCGATTTCCTGCTGTGGCTGCTCAGCAATGTGCTGCGCCACGACCGGGTCGTGATGTATTTCGAAGGTCAGGCGCTGGACAGCAGCACCCTGCCGCCGGGGCTGGTGTCGGGCACACCTCTGGATGCCGACCCGGTGTCGGTGCTGCTGGTGCCCCAGATCGACCGCATCTACGCCGAGATGGGCCGCCGCACCGTCGGACGCGGCGAAGACCCGCACCGCTGGATCAACCCCGAGCTGCATGGCTGGTGGGTCGGCCGCGAATTCCACATCGCCGTGGACGTGACCACCGGCAAGCTGACGGACCACGCGGGGTTCCTGCGGCGGTTCCACGCGGGCTATCACCCGCTGCACAACGGCAACCAGATCGTCATCCACCCGCAGCCCGCCGGCATCGCCGTGACCGACAGCATGGGCCGCTTCGTCGGCTGGCATGCCATCGCGATCACCCGCGTGGCGCTGGACCGCTCGGGCGAGATGCGGGTCTATTTCTTCAACCCCAACAACGACAGCGGGCAGGACTGGGGCGGTGGCGTCGTCGTCTCCACCTCCGGCATGGGAGAGCGCTTCGGAGAGGGATCGCTGCCGTTCGGGCAGTTCGCCTCAAGGCTCTACATCTTCCATGATGACGGGCTGGGCGGCGGCCAGACGGCGCCGGTGGACGACGCCGCCATCACCGAGATCGAGACGATGGCGCAGGGCAGCTGGGCCGCCGATCGCCTGCCGGAATGATCCGCCGACCGGGATGATCCGCCGACCGGAATCGCCGTCGGCAGGGTCGACATGCCTCCGGGCCGACCGGCTGATCGGCGCTGCGAAGGGACAACCGGGGGCGGGCACCCGCCCCCGGCGCGTCGTCAGAGCTTTTCCATCAGCTCCGGGACGGCGGTGAACAGATCCGCCACCAGGCCATAGTCGGCCACCTGGAAGATCGGCGCCTCCTCGTCCTTGTTGATCGCGACGATGACCTTGCTGTCCTTCATCCCAGCAAGGTGCTGGATCGCCCCCGAAATCCCGACGGCGATATACAGCTCGGGCGCGACGACCTTGCCGGTCTGTCCCACCTGCCAGTCGTTGGGCGCATAGCCCGAATCGACCGCCGCGCGCGACGCGCCCACCGCCGCGCCCAACTTGTCGGCCAGCTTCTCGATGATGGCGAAATCCTCGCCCGAGCCAAGCGCCCGCCCGCCCGAGACGACGCGCTTGGCCGAGGTCAGCTCCGGACGATCCGAGGCCGCGACCTTGTCCTCGACCCATTCCGACAGGCCGGGATCGTCGACGGCCGCTATGCTCTCCACCGGGGCGCCCGCGCCCTCGCCCGCCGCCTCGAAGGTCGAGGTGCGGATCGACACGACCTTGGTCGCGTCCGAGGATTTCACCGTCTGGATCGCGTTGCCGGCATAGATCGGCCGCTCGAAGGTGTCGGCGTCGACAACCCCCGACACATCCGAGATCACCATCACATCCAGAAGCGCCGCGACGCGCGGCAGGATGTTCTTGGCGTCCGTGGTCGCGGGCGCCACGATGTGGCTGTAGTCGCCCGCCAGCGCCACCATCAGCGCCGCCGTTGGCTCGGCCAGCCGGTGGCCATAGCGGGCGTCCTCGGCCACCAGAACGCGGGTCACGCCGTCGATCCGGGCGGCCTCGGCGGCCGCATCGGCCGCGCGGGCACCCGCGCACAGCACCGTCACCGCCCCCATCTGCGCGGCCGCCGTCACCGCCTTGGCGGTGGCATCGCGGTTCAGCGTCCCGTCGGTGACCTCTGCCAGAAGAAGAACGCCCATCAAAGCACCCCCGCCTCATCCTTGAGTTTCGCGATCAGCTCGTCGACCGAGCCCACCTTGATCCCGGCCTTGCGGCCCTCCGGCTCCACCGTCCGCACCACGCTCAACCGCGGAGAGACGTCCACGCCGTAGTCGGCGGGGGTCTTTTCCTCCAGCGGCTTCTTCTTGGCCTTCATGATGTTGGGCAGCGAGGCATAGCGCGGCTCGTTCAGGCGCAGATCGACCGTGACGATGGCGGGCATCGGCACACGGATCGTCTGCAACCCGCCATCGACCTCGCGCGTGACCACGGCCTTGCCGTCGGCCAGCTCCAGCTTGGAGGCGAAGGTGGCCTGCGGCCAGCCCAGCAGCGCCGCCAGCATCTGCCCCGTCGCGTTCATGTCGTTGTCGATGGCCTGCTTGCCGCAGATCACCAGCCCCGGCGCTTCGGCGTCGATCACCGCGTGCAGCAGCTTGGCGACCGCCAGCGGCTCGATGTCGGTGTGCACGTCGTCCGAGGCGAGGATCAGGATCGCGCGGTCGGCCCCCATCGCCAGCGCCGTCCGCAGGGTCTCGGCGGCCTGCTTCACGCCAATGGAAACCGCCACGATTTCCGTGGCATGCCCGGCTTCCTTCAGGCGGATCGCCTCTTCCACGGCGATCTCGTCGAAGGGGTTCATCGACATCTTGACGTTGGCCAGATCGACGCCCGAGCCGTCCGCCTTGACGCGGACCTTCACGTTGTAGTCGATCACGCGCTTGACCGGCACCAGTACCTTCATCGAAGTGTGTCTCCCTCGCTTTCGTTTCGGCAACTTTGTTACCGTGACGTGATACAACCCCGCCAGCACGGAAAACAGAGCAAAATCGACGCGCCGCTCAGCGGTTGGCGCCGGGCACCCACAGCACGTCGGTGCGACCGTCGTCATTGGCGATGCGGGCGGCTACGAAGAACCAGTCCGACAGGCGGTTGAGGTAGGTCAGCGCGGGGGTGTTCACGTCCTCGGTGGTGGCCAGCTCCACCGTCAGCCGCTCGGCCCGGCGCGCGACGGTGCGGCACAGGTGCAGATGCGCGGCCAGCGCCGTGCCGCCCGGCAGGATGAACGACCGCAGCGGCTCCAGCCGGGCGTTCATCGCGTCGATCTCGGCCTCCAGCCGGTCGACCTGGGCGGGGACCATGCGCAGCACGGGGTATCCCGCTTCGCTGTCGCGGGCCATGTCGGGGCGGCACAGGTCGGCGCCGAGGTCAAAGAGGTCGTTCTGGATGCGCGCCAGCGCCGCGGCGATATCCTCTTCGGCGTGCAGGCGGGCCATGCCCAGCACCGCGTTCAGCTCGTCCACCGTGCCATAGGCGGTGACGCGGGTGCAGAACTTGGCCACGCGCGCCCCGTTGCCCAGCGCGGTTTCGCCACCATCCCCGGTGCGGGTGTAGATGCGGTTCAGAACGACCATGGATGCCTCCGGACGGGGCGCCGCGGGCCCCGGTTCAAATGTGGATGGGGAGAGCCTCAGCCCTGGCCGCGCAGCACGACGAACGCGACGATCAGCACGACCGCGACGGCCTGCAGCCCCAGCCGCCAGCGCATCATGCGGTTGCCGTTGCGTGCGTTGAACGCGCCGCCGCGGGCAAAGCCGCCGATGCCGATGGCCAGGACCCCGGCCACCGCAAGCACGGCCAGCGCCGCGAGGATGAAAAGCGGATCGGACAGCATGGCGCCCCCCCTGTGTGACTGCGGGGGATGTAACCCGGAACGGCCCCGGGGCGAACCGAAAACTTCCGCCCCGGGCGCCGCATTTCCCCTCAGCGTGCGGCGGGATCGGCGAAAAAGCCCTTGATCGCCGCCACATGCGCGGCATTGGCGCCCAGCGCATCGGCCGACAGCGCGGCGGCGGCGGCGGGCAGTTCGTCGGGCGGCACAAGACGGTCGACCAGGCCCCAGGCCAGCGCCTCGGCCGCACCGACACGCTGCCCGGCCATCAGGATCGCCTTGGCCCGCGCCGGTCCCACCAGCGCCGAAAGCCGCGCCGGGTCCGACGGTTGCGGCAGGAACCCCAGCCGCATCACAGGATAGAAGAACCGCGCCGACGGCACCGCAAGCCGCAGGTCGCACGCCAGGGCCATGCCGAACGCGCCCCCCGCCAATGTGCCGTTGATCGCCGCCACCGTCAGGCACGGCAGCCGCGCGATCCCGCCCGACACCCGCTCCCACAGCGGGCTGGTGGCCAGGCCCGCGCGCGCTTCGTCCAGGTCGGCGCCGGCGGAAAACACCGACCCCGTCCCCGTCAGCACCAGCGCACGCGCCTCACCGCCCGCGTCCTCCACGATCGCCGCCAGATCGGCCAGCATCGTGGCCGTCAGGGCGTTGGCCTTGTCGGGGCGGTCCAGGGTGACGGTCCACAGCCCCCCTTCGCGCGTGAGGCGAATCATTGGTGCAGGCCGACGCGGCGCCGGATGTCGGGCTCGCGCAGGCTGACCTCGGCGCCCAGCCAGGGGTCGGCCTCGGGGGTGCACATCCACATCAGCGCCTGCGCGGGCCACTCGGGCGGGATGTGCACCGACCAGTCGAGCTGGCTGACCGCGTTCACGCCGCTGTCGCGGATCGCGGCCTGCATGTCGGTGGCGACCGTCCCCGGCGACAGGCTGAGGATGCGCAGGCCCGCCGCGCGGTGCTCGCGGTCGGCCACCCGCGTCAGCATCAGCGCGCCGGCCTTGGAGGCGCAGTAGGCGCCCCACCCCTCCAGCGGGTTGTGCGCGGCGCCCGAGCCCACCGTCAGGATGGTGCCGGACCCCTGCGCCGCCATCACCGGGATCGCCGCGCGCATGCCGTGGAACACGCCCTTGAGGTTGATGTCGATCAGCCGGCCCCAGACCTCCGGGTCTGCCTCGGCGGTGGTGGCGATGGGGTCGATGACGCCCGCGTTGTTGATCAGCACGTCAAGCCGCCCCCAGCGATCGACCACCGCGGCAACCGCGGCCTCCACCGCGCCGGGGTTGGCCACGTCGCACGGCAGCGCGAGGCCGCCGGTTTCAGCCGCCAGATCGCCGATCGCGGCCTCGGTGCGCGCGGCCAGCGCGACATGCGCGCCCGCCGCGGCGAACGCCCGCGCGGCCGCGGCCCCGATGCCGCGGCTGGCCCCCGTGATCAGCACTGTCTGGCCCGTCATGTCGCGCATCCGGTGTCTCCCTGTCCCGTGTCGGCCCGTGCCCGTGTCGGCCCGTGGTTGGCGGTCGTGATGGGTCGGGTCTAGCCCAGCGTGCAGCGCCATGCCAGCGCCAGACCCGGCGACGGCGGGCGAAACCCGCTTGACCGCCGTGCGCCCCCCTCCGAGTATCAGGGCCGTCCGATCCGCGGCCGGAACCGGCCCGATCATTCACGTCCCGCCCCTGTGACCAAGGAGTCCCGCCATGTCCCGCCCCGCCCCGACGA
>NZ_NHSD01000190.1 GCF_016653255.1 Rhodobaculum claviforme | reverse complement strand
ATCAGGTGGCCGCCGCCGCCCGCCCGGTCTTGCCCCTGCCGGACGGGGCGGCGGCGGCCACCTGATCACCGCGCCGTCAGCCCCGCTTGCCCCGCCGGGTGGCTGCCACTAGGAAGGGGCGGATTTGCAAGGGGGGTGCGGGGCACATGGCCAAGGCGGGCGGCAAGGGCAAGACCTCGAGGTTCATCGTCTGGATCATCCTGGGTCTGCTGATCATCGGGTTGGCGGGCTTCGGCGTGGACGGCTTCGGCGGCTCGGTGCGCAGCGTGGGCCAGGTGGGCGAGCGCGAGATCTCGGCCGAGGATTACTTCCGCACCCTTCAGCGCGAGATCCGCGGCATCCAGGAACAGGCCGGTCGCGCCCTGCCCTGGAGCGAGGTGCGCGACGCGGGCCTCGATCGCGCCGTGCTGCGCCGGATGGTGACCACCGCCGCGCTGGAGAACGAGGCCATGCGGCTGGGCATCTCGGTGGGCGACGCCACGGTGCGCGACGAGGTCCTGTCGGTGCCCGCGTTCCGCGGGATCGACGGCAGCTTCAGCCGCGACGCCTATCGCATCGCGCTGCAACAGGAGGGCTGGAGCGAGCGCGAGTTCGAGGACCGCATCCGCATGGAGCTGGCCCGCGAGATCCTGCAGGCCGGCGCCGTGTCCGCCGTGCCCGCGCCCGAGGCAATGACCGGCGTGATCTTCGACTGGTTCGCCGAGCGCCGCGACATCGAGGTGATCACCGTGGACCGCGGCGCGCTGGAGGCCCCCGTGCCCACCCCCACCGAGGCCGATCTGCGCGCCTTCCATGCCGACAACGGTGCGCTGTTCACCCTGCCGGAGGGGCCGCGCATCGCCTATGTCTGGGCCACGCCCGCGATGATCGCCGACACCGTGACGGTCCCCGAGGACGCCCTGCGCGCGGCCTTCGAGGCCCGCGCCGACGAATTCCGCCGCCCCGAACGCCGCATCATCGAGCGTCTGGTGTTCTCCAGCGCGGACGACGCCGATGCCGCCCGCGCGCGCATCGACGCGGGTGAGGATTTCGCCGACATCGTGGCCGGGCGCGGCATGTCGCTGGAGGACACTGACATGGGCGACGTGACCGAGGCCGAGCTCGGCGCCGCGGGTGCGGAGGTGTTCGCCCTGCCCGGCCCCGGCGTCGCGGGCCCGCTGCCCAGCCCGTTCGGCCCCGCGCTCTATAACGTCGTGGCGATCCTCAATGCCCAGGAAACCGCGTTCGAGGACGCCGCGGAAACCCTGCGCGACGAGCTGTCGCTGGAGCGCGCACGCGTGATCCTGTCGGACGCCTTCGACGACTACGAGGATCTTCTGGCCGGTGGCGCCACGCTCGAGGAGCTGGCCGCGCAGACCGCCCTGGAAGCCGGCAGCATCGTGCTGCGCCCCGGCACCCGCGACGGCATCGCCGGATACGCCAGCTTCCGCGAGGCCGCCGCCGGCGCGCGCGAAGGCGATTTCCCGCAGATGTTCGCGCTCGATGACGGTGGCGTCTTTGCCCTGCGCCTCGACGGCGAGGAGCCCGCCCGCGTGCAGGACTTCGAGGAGGTCGAGCTGCGCGTGCTGGAGGCCTGGGACAGCGCCGAAGCCAGCGCCCGCGTCGCCGACCGCGCAGCCGACATCGCCGCCGCGCTGGAGGCCGGCGACAGCGCCGCGGACCTCGGCCTTGCCACCGCCCGCCACGACGAGCTGCGCCGCACCGACCGGCTGTCGGACCTGCCGCCGCAGGTCGTCGCCGCCGCCTTCGAGATCGCGCGCGAGGGCAGCCACCGCGTGATCGAGGGCGACGAGACCGCCTTTGTCGTCACCCTGCGCGCCATCCGCCCCGCCGACACGGCCACGGACACCGCCCGCCGCGAACGCGACGCCATCGCCGAGGAGGTGCGCGCAAGCCTCGCACAGGACGTGTTCACCGCCTGGGCACGCCAGCTTGAACGCGAGGCCGGCATCCGCATCGACCAGACCGCGCTGGACGCCGTCCACGCGCAATTCCGCTGAGGATCCGATGACCGCCCTCTCCCCGTCCTTCGACGCCTTCGCCGCCGGCTGGGCGGCGGGGCGCAACCAGCTGGTGTACGCCCGGCTTGCGGCTGATCTGGACACGCCCGTGTCGCTGATGCTCAAGCTCGCCGAGGCGCGGCCGGACAGCTTCATCCTCGAATCGGTGACAGGTGGCGAGGTGCGCGGCCGCTACTCGGTCATCGGGATGAAGCCCGACCTGATCTGGCAGTGCCGCGACGGGGCGGCGCGCATCAACCGCCAGGCCCGGTTCGATCCCGAGGCGTGGGAGGACGCGGGCGCAGCCCCGCTCGACAGCCTGCGCGCGCTGATCGCCGAGGCCCGCATCGACATGCCGGCCGACCTGCCCCCCATCGCGGCGGGGCTGTTCGGGTATCTGGGCTATGACATGGTGCGGCTGGTCGAACACCTGCCGCAGACCAACGCCGACCCGCTGGACCTGCCCGACGCGGTGCTGATGCGCCCCTCGGTGGTGGCGGTGCTCGACGGGGTCAAGGGCGAGGTGACGGTGGTGGCGCCCGCCTGGGCCGCCTCGGGGCTGTCGGCGCGCGCGGCCTACGCCCAGGCCGCCGAGCGGGTGATGGATGCGCTGCGCGACCTCGACCGCCAGCCCGCGGGCGACACCCGCGACCTGGGCGCACAGGCCCCGGTCGGCGAGCCGGTGTCGAACTTCACCCGCGACGGCTACCTCGCCGCGGTGGAGCGCGCCAAGGATTATATCCGCGCGGGCGACATCTTTCAGGTGGTGCCCTCGCAACGCTGGGCGCAGCCCTTCGTGCTGCCGCCCTTCGCGCTCTATCGCAGCCTGCGGCGCACCAACCCCTCGCCGTTCATGTTCTTCTTCAACTTCGGCGGCTTCCAGGTGATCGGCGCCTCGCCGGAAATCCTCGTGCGGCTGCGCGCGCTGATCGCCGAGGCCCGCATCGACATGCCGGCCGACCTGCCCCCCATCGCGGCGGGGCTGTTCGGGTATCTGGGCTATGACATGGTGCGGCTGGTCGAACA
>NZ_NHSD01000189.1 GCF_016653255.1 Rhodobaculum claviforme | reverse complement strand
GCCTGGGGCGCGGGCGGCACGCTGCGCGACGACAGCGACCGGATCGCGGCGCTGGTGGCGTGGCTGGTGCGGGGGGCGTTCTTTGCGGTGCTGCTGCTGGGGGTGGTGGATGCCACCATCAGCTTCCTGCGGGTCGAGGGGTGGCTGCGCCCGCTGGTGGGTGACGCGCTGGCGGACAATCTGCGCCAGTCGGCCTGGCGGGGGCCCTACGTGCACATGCCGCTGGCCGCGCTGGGGTTCGTGATCGCGCTGTTCACCCGCACGCTGGGCTTCATCTGGCTGGCGCTGCTGGTGGTGGCGGCGCAGCTGGCGCTGGTGATCGGGCGCTTCGTGTTTTCCTACGAGCAGCCGTTCATGTCCGACCTCGTGCGGCTGTGGTACGCCTCGCTGTTCCTGCTCGCCTCGGCCTTCACGCTGGTGGAGGAGGGGCATGTCCGCGTCGACGTGTTCTATTCCGCCATGAGCGTGCGGGGAAAGGCGCTGGTCAACGGCATCGGCTCGGTGGTGCTGGGCATGACGATGTGCTGGACCATCCTGATCCTCGGCACCGCCACGCAGGCCTCCACCCTGATCGGGCCGTTCCTGCGGTATGAGCAGGGGCAGCAGACGTACGGCATGATGACCAAGTACATCCTGGCCGTGGCGCTGGGTGTGTTCGCGGTGACGATGCTTCTGCAATTCGCCAGCTATGTGCTCAAGGCCGCCGCCGACTGGCGCGGCGAGCCCGAGCCCGACGCCCGCCCCGAGGGGCAGGCCATGACCGCGGCGGAGTAAGCGCACATGGAATTCCTGTTTCTCGTCCTTCTTGTCGGGCTGATGATGCTGTCGCTCGGCCTCGGGTTTCCGGTGGCCTTTGCGCTGCCGGGCGCGGCGATCGTGACGATCGGGCTGGCGGCCGGCTCGGGGGTGCTGTTCGCGGGCGACAGCACCGCCTATTTCATGCACGGCTCGGCCATCGAATGGCTGTCGGCCGGCGTCACCAACTTCCGAGGCATCTACTGGGAGGCCGACCGGGATACCCTGATCGCGATCCCGCTGTTCGTGTTCATGGGCATCATGCTGCAACGCTCCCGCATCGCCGAGGAGCTGCTGGTGACCATGGCGCGGCTGTTCGGCGCGCTGCCGGGGGGGCTGGGGATCTCGGTCATCGTGGTGGGCGCGCTGCTGGCGGCGACCACGGGGGTCGTGGGCGCCACGGTGGTGGCGATGGGCCTGATCTCCTTGCCCGCGATGATGCGCAACAACTACAGCCAGCCGCTGGCGACGGGGACGATCCTTGCGTCCGGCACGCTGGGCCAGATCATTCCGCCGTCGATCGTGCTGATCATCCTGGCCGACCAGCTGTCCTCGGCCGTCGATCAGGCCGGGCAGCTGCGCACGCAGCTGTACCGAGAGTCCACCGGCGCGTTCTCCATGCCGTCGGAGCTGGGCGTCAGCTCCACCAGCGCGGGTGACATGTTCATGGGCGCGCTGCTGCCGGGGCTGATCCTGGTGGCGCTCTATATTTCCTTCGTGCTGATCTATGCGCTGATCCGGCCGCAGAACGCCCCCGCCGTCGGCTCGGGCGAGGTGATGGACGCGGCGTTCTGGCGTTCGGTCGCGGTGGCGGTGCTGCCGCCGCTGGTGCTGATCCTGCTGGTGCTCGGCTCCATCCTGGCGGGGGTGGCGACGGTGACGCAGGCCGGTGCGGTGGGGGCTGCCGGGGCCACGGTGATGGCGGGCTACAAGCTGCACACCGGGCCGGGGCGGTTCGTGCCCACGCTGCTGGCGCTGGGCGCGGTGCTGGCGCTCGGCATCCTCAGCCAGAACTATAACCTCAACGTCCGCCAGCTGGACCAGAGCGGCGCGCACGGTGCCGTGGCGCTGGCGGGGCTGGCGACGGCGGTGCTGGTGCTGGCGCTGGTCTGGAGCACCTGGCGCACCTTCAAGGTCGACGCGACCCTGCGCGGCGTGATGGTGGAGACCGCCAAGACCTCCTCGCTGGTGTTCATCATCCTGCTGGGGGCTGCGATGCTGATCTCGGCCTTCCGCGCGTTCGGGGGCGAGATCCTGGTCAAGGAGTTCCTGACCGGCCTGCCGGGCGGGTTCTGGGTGCAGTTCCTGCTGGTGATGCTGGTGATCTTCCTGCTGGGGTTCTTCCTCGACTTCATCGAGATCGCCATCGTCGTGGTGCCCATCGTGGCCCCGATCCTGCTGATGAACCCCGAGGCAAACGTGAGCGCGGTCTGGCTTGGGGTGATGATCGGCCTCAACATCCAGACGTCGTTCCTGACACCGCCATTCGGGTTTGCGCTGTTCTATCTGCGGGGGGTGGCGGCGGCCTCGGTGCGCACGATCAACATGTACAAGGGGGTGATTCCGTTCATCGCCCTTCAGTTGACGGCGCTGGGGATCGTGGGGTTCAATCCGCAGCTGGTGAACTGGTTGCCCGCGCGCGTGTCGCTCCTGTCGGAAAACGCGCCGCCGCCGCGCAACCCCGGCCTTCAGGTCTGCGTGGAGGCGATGACCAGCCGCCAGCTGGCCGAACAGGCCCCGCTGATCCGCGAGCGTATCGCCGCCGTGCGCGCCGCCGATACCGGGATGTTGCCGGCACGCCATGACCGCCCGCTCCGGCAGGCGCTGGACGGGATGGAGGAGAGCTTCGGGCTGATGGCCGCGTTCGACGCCGCCACCGCCGCGATCGAGGCCGCCACCCCGGACTATCGCCCCCTCCACCGCGAGGTGTCGGCGATCAACGCCGCGGTCTCCAACCTCGATACCCGGATCGCGCGGTCGCAGGCGCGCTTGCGCAACTATCGCGGCGATGACCCGGACATGGTGGCCGAGCGTGCGGCGATCGAGGCCGATATCGCCGCGATGCGCGAGGAACAGCAGGTGCTGCGCGACAGCGTGCCGGAGCGCTGGGAGGCCGCGCAGGACGCCTTCCAGGCGCTGGTCGCCGACGAGCAGCAGGCCCGCATGGCCTTCCGCCGCGCCGCCGAGCCGTCCTATACCGCCGTGTCCGAGTTGGCCGCCGAGATCGCCGCGGCCGACGCCGTCGCCGCGCTGCTGCCCGAGGTGGAGGCGCTGCCGCTGCGCGTGGCGACCGCCGATCCCGAGGACGTCGCCGCCGAGGTGCAGGAGCTGGAGCGCCGACTGCTGGGCGTGGCGGGTCAGGGGGAGCTGGCGTCCGCGCTGTCGGGCCTGCGCCGTGCCCTGACCGGTCGCGGCGCCTCGCCCGAGGCCGCGCGCACGGCCGCCGACGAGGCCGTCGCGGTGTTCGAATCCGAAGCCGCCTGGCGCAGCGCGGCACAAGACCCGCTGCAGCAGCCGCTGACGGCATTGGAGGCCGCAAGCCGCAGCACCCTGGGCCTGCGCCTTCAGGACCGCTTTGCCCGAGCCCAGGCGCTGGAGGTCGCGCGCTGTGTGGCCACTCACCGCGACGTGTCGCTGCGCTTCTGAAGCGCCGACCGCACAAGGCGAAAGGGGGGCCGCCGGGCCCCCCTTTGTTCATTCCGTGGTGCTGTGGTCCGGCCCGCTCAGTTGCCCGGCTGCGGCAGCGCGCTGTAGCCCGCCGTGAAGCCATTGAGCGACAGCGACAGCGCCACCGGCTGGTCCGGGGCCGCGACCGAGGCGATGGTCACCGTCGCCTCGGTGCCGCGGCGGAAGCTTTCGACCATCGCCGCCGTCAGCCCGATCTGGGCGTAGCAGCCGCTGACGTCGCAGAACAGGAACGGGTACCGGCGCGCGGTGCCGCCATCGACGCTGATGGAGATCTGCTGCGTGAGCACGGTGCCCAACGGGGTGATCATGTTGGCGCCGGCCACGGCCTCGCCGCCGGGGGGCAGCGGAAAGATGGTGATCTCGGCCACCGGGCCGCCTTCGGAGTCGGTCAGCAACTGGGTCAGCCCGCAGGGGTCCGAGCCGTCGGGCACGCGCTGGCACAGCTTGGTCCAGTCGCCGAATTCCTCGGCGACATAGGTGTCGCCCATGCCATCGGTGACTTCCTCGCCCAGCGGCAGACCGGTGCCGGGCAGCAGCGCGTCGCCATCCTGGGCGAAGGCGCCGCCGACGGGCGACAGGGCCAGCACGGCGGCCATGGCGAGGGGGGACGCGAATCGGGTCATCAACGGTCGATCCTTCGGCTTGGGACATGCGTATGCGGGGGTTCTAGCATGGGCCGCCCCCCCTGTCAGGCGGCTTCCATCATGTCTCGCACCGGTGTGAGGGGGCTTCCGGCAACAGGAAAGGGCCGCCCATGACGGCCCTTCCCAAGCGCTTGTTTTGCTCCCTGTCGGACCGGCCGACCTTTGATATTCCGGACGTTACGGGCTGCCCCCCGATGCGTCAACCTGTAATCGGGACAGAGGAATTCGCCCGCGCGGACGCTCCGCCCCGGCCGGTCGGCATGGAAAAAGGCCGCACCCGAGGGTGCGGCCAGTTCGACAGGGAGGAAAACGCCGACGGCCCCTTGAAGCCGCCCACACCGCAAGGGTCGCAGGGAATGGTTAATGGCGCGTAACCACGGCGCGCGGTGGTCACAACCGGCGCAGGCGCAGCAGCGTCAGGCGATTGTCCTGCCGCTCCACCACTTCGAATCGGAAGCCGTGAAAGCTGAAGACCTGCCCCTCGGAGGGGATGGTCTGCGCCTCGTGGATCACAAGGCCCGCGATGGTGTTGGCCTCGGCGTCGGGCAGGTCCCAGTCGGTGGCGCGGTTGAGGTCGCGGATCGTGACCGCGCCCTCCACCAGATAGCTGCCGTCGTCGAGCGCGCGCATGGGTGCGGGCGTGTCGAGGTCGAACTCGTCCTCGATCTCGCCCACGATCTCCTCGAGGATGTCCTCCAGGGTGATCAGCCCCAGCAGCGCGCCGTATTCGTCGACCACCAGCGCGAAATGGCTGCGCCGGTGCAGGAACTGCTCCATCTGTTCGTCCAGCGGCGTGGTCTCGGGCACGAAGTACGGCGCCCGCGCCACAGCCACGACGTCCAGCGCATCCAGCGCGGCATAATCCCCGTCCGCCTCGCGCAGCAGCCGGTCGGTCTCGCGCCACAGATCGCGGATGTGCAGCACGCCGACGATGTTCTCGGCCTCGCCGCGCCACACCGGCAGCCGCGTGTGGCTGGAGGCGATGACCTGCGCCACGATGTCGGCGGGGGCGGCGTCGGCGTCCAGCATCTCGATGCCCGAGCGGTGGCGCATGATCTCCTCGACCGTGCGATCGGCCAGGTCGAGGGCGCCCATCAGCCGGTCGCGGTGTTCCTTCTCGACCGTGCCCTGGGCGTGGCCCAGCGCCAGGGTGCCGGCGATCTCCTCGTGCAGGGACAGGATGTGCGTGCCGGGATCGGTGCGCACCCCGAACAGCCACAACAGCCCCCGCACCAGCGCGCGCACCACCCCCACCACGGGCGCGAACAGCCGCACCACCAGCGCGATGGGCCGCGCGACCAGGCTGGCGGCGGTTTCGGGGTTGGTGATGGCATAGGTCTTGGGCAGCACCTCGGAGAACACGAGCACCAGCGCGGTCATCACCAGCGTCGCCACCGCCACCGCCGAATCGCCCAGAACCCGCGTGAACAGCGCGGTGGCCAGCGACGCGGCCAGGATGTTGACCATGTTGTTGCCCAGAAGGACCGCGCCGATCAGCCGCTCGCTGTCCTCGGTCAGGCGCAGCGCGACCTGGGCGCCGCGCGATCCGCGGTCGGCCTGTGCGCGCAGCTTGCCGCGCGACGATGCCGTCAGCGCCGTTTCGCTGCCGGAAAAGAACGCAGACAGGATCAGAAGCCCCAGGATGATCGCCGCGGTGATCCAGAAGGACGCTTCGAGGAGGGCGGGGTGCAGTTCCAGTTCCATGGGCCTGTCGGTTTGCCGGGAGGCCGACGTTATGCCGTGCCTCGGGGTGGGATCAAGCGCCGTGATGGCGCGGGGGGCGGTCGGTCGGATCGGCGTCGGGGGCCGCGCCGCCGGTGTCTGTCACGGCGTCGGCTTCGGTGGCGAGGGGGTGGTGCTCCAGCACGGTGCGCCGCAGCCGGTCCTCCAGCACATGGGTGTAGATCTCGGTGCTGGAGATGTCGGCGTGGCCCAGCAGGGTCTGGATCACCCGCAGATCCGCGCCCCCCGCCAGCAGATGCGTGGCAAAGGCGTGGCGCAGGCGGTGCGGGCTGACGCGATCGGGCGGCAACCCCGCGGCCACGGCAATGTCCTTGAGCATGGCGTGAAAACCGCCGCGCGTCAGATGCCCGGTGCGGCCGCGCGCGGGGAACAGGAACCGCGACGGCGCCCGGGCGCAGGTGCGCGCGCTGTCCTCGGCGGCCTCGCGCTCGGCCACCCAGGCGCGCAGCGCGGCGCGTGCGGGGCGCGACAGCGGCACCAGCCGCTCGCGCCCGCCCTTGCCGCGCACCAGCAGCATCTCGGGATCGCCGCGCGCGGCCGCCAGCGGCAGCGACACCAGCTCCGAGACCCGCAGGCCGGTGGCATAGATCATCTCTATCAGGCAGGTGGTGCGCGCCCGTTCGGCCTGGGTGCGTCCGTGGGCGCGGGCGGCCTCCATCAGGCGGCTCACCTCGTCCTCGGCCAGGGTGCGCGGCAGGCGGCCGGGCCGACCGGGGCCGCGCAGCTCGGCCGCCGGGTCGGTGTCGCGCCAGCCCTCGGACCAGGCAAAGCGATAGATCTGGCGGATCGCCGACAGCCGCCGCGCGCGGGTGGCCCGCGCCAGCCCCTGCGCCTCGCAGGCCACCAGATAGGCCTCGATCTCGGGGCGCCCGGCATGGCCCAGCGTGGTGCCGCGCCGGGCCAGCCAGTCCGCGAAGTCCCGCAGGTCGCGGCCATACGCCAGCAGCGTGTTGCGCGCCGCGTCCCGCTCGGCCGCCTGCGCCTCCAGAAACCCGGAGATCCAGCGCGCGGCCTCGGCGGTGGGCGTGGGGGCGGCGGCGGTCATCCGCGCCGGTCCAGCAGCAGCAGTTGCAGCGCCGCGCGCCGCGCGATGCGGTCCTGTCCGGCGGCGCGCAGCGCCCGCAGGCCCTGTGCCACAAGGCGCGGGTCCTCGATCCCGCTGCCCTGCAACAGCGCAAGGCCGTGCAGAAGAACCTCGCCGTGCCGCGAGTCCGCCAGCAGCCGGGCGGTGTCGGCGTCGGGCGCGGCCGTCAGCCCCTCGGCGATGGCGGCGGGCATGGCGCCGGGGGGCAGGGGCGTCGCGGTGTCCAGCCGGTCCTCGGCGATGGCGGCAAGGAAGCCGTCGCGCCGGGCCGCGCCCGGCAGCGGCGGCGGGGCCGGTGCGGGGTGCCCGCCAAGCAGCGCCATCCGCCAGGCCAGCGCCGCGGCCTCCGGGTCCAGCGCCAGCCCGTCCAGGCGATCGGCCATGAGCGCGGCCAGCGGCGCCTCCAGCTCGGCCTCGGCCATCGCGGACCAGGCGCGCGGCAGCGCCGCGGCCACCGCCTCGGGGGCCTGTGCGACCAGTGCTGTGTCCAGCGCCTGCACGGCGGCCACGCGGTCCCACACCCCGCCCGAGGCCGCCGGGACCCGTTGCGTGTACAGCCCCAGCAGCCGGTTCGGCGTCAGCGCCCCGGCGCGGGCCAGCCGCTCGGCGGCCTCCAGCCGGGATTTCCAGCCCGCGCTGCTGCCCAGATCGGCGTGGGCAAAGGCCAGCGGCAGCTGCGCCGTGGTCCCCCCTTCGCCCAGCGCATCCAGGATCTGCCACATCAGCGGCGTGGGCTGGGCCACCGGCGCCGGGCGGCCCGCGTCATACGCCGCCTCGGGATCGAGGAAGCGTGCCAGCGCGCGCCGCAGGGGGGGGGCGATCTCCTGCGCCTCGGGGCCCGAGAGCAGCGCCTCGGCTTCCTCCCAGGCGCCGGCGCGCGCGGCGCAATAGACGCGCGCGGCCGGGTCGGCCACCAGCGTCGGGTCGGCGCGCAGCTGCACGCAGGCCGGTCCCGCATCCCCCGACAGCAGCAGCATGTCGAACCAGCGCGCGAACAGCGCGGGGTCGGTGGCCGGGCCCGCCGCCTCCACCAGCGCCAGCGCGGGTTCCAGCGCGCCGAACGCCATCAGCCGGTCGAGGCGCGCCTCGAACAGCGCGCCGCGCCCCTCGGCGTCGCGGGGCGGGTCGAGTTCGGCCACCAGAAGCGTCAGGATCAGCCCCTGCAACGCCGGCAGGGTCTCGGGCCCCAGCGCCGACAGCGCCTCGGCCAGGGTGGCCGCGGATGTCATGCCCCACAGCGCGCGCGGCAGCCCGGCCCGATCGGCCGGCAACAGGCCCAGCGCATCCGTGGTCGGCCCATCCAGCGGTGTCACCGTGATGTCGCCGATCTGGCGCGGCGGGGCGGGCTGGCCCGGCTGGTCGGGCGCGCGCGGGTCCGGGGCGGGCTGGGTGGCAAGCGGCGCCTCGGTCGCGCGCGACAGCCAGTCGATGGCCGACAGCGGGCCCTCCTGCGCGCGGGCCTGCTGCGGGATCACCGGCCCCAGGGCCAGCCCCGACACCAGGGCCAGCCCCGCGACCAGGGTCGGCTGCGTGCCGCGGCGCCTAGCGGCCATCCAGCACCACCGGGCGGCGCACCTCGGCCTGGTCGGGCGACAGATCGCCCATGAACGCATACCCCGCCACCGCGAGCACCCCCAGAATCGCCAGATACACCAGCCCCCGCAACAACCGCCACTTCATCCTGCCCCGCCTTCTGCCTGTCTCGTGCCGCCCCGTTCCGGCCGTCGTGCCGGTGTCCGTGGGTCCTTGTGGTGCATTCTATATGGAAACTGTCGCGGGTTCACGCCATGCAGGGGGCCATGGAAGGTTTCGGTTTCGGGGGGCGCGCGCAATCGTGATGGGGCGGCTGGAGCGCAGCATTGTGCTGATCGGCATGATGGGGGCGGGCAAGACGGCCGTGGGCGGCCAGCTTGCGCGGCTGCTTCAGGTGCCGTTCCTTGATTCGGACGAGGCGATCGAGGCTGCCGCCAACATGACCGTGGCCGAAATATTTGCCCGCGACGGTGAGGCGTTCTTTCGCCGCAAGGAGGCGCAGGTGCTGGAGCGGCTGCTGTCCGGCCCGCCGTGCGTGCTGTCCACCGGCGGCGGGGCGTTCCTGTGTGCGCGCAACCGGCATGTGATCGCGCAGCGGGGCGTTTCGGTATGGCTGAAGGTTGATCTGGACCTGCTGTGGGCGCGGGTGCGGCAGCGCACCACCCGCCCCCTGCTGCGCACCGCCAACCCGCGCCAGACCCTGGCCGATCTGCTGGCGGCGCGCACGCCGGTCTATGCCCTGGCGGATGTGACGGTGGAGGCCACGCCGGGCCTTTCGGTGGAGGCCACGGCCCGGCGCGTGCTGGCCGCGCTGGAGGCCCGGCCGGTGTATCGGGAAACCTGACGATCGGGAGGCCGGAGATTTGGGAGCGGACGCGGTGAACGACGCGGTGGACACGGTGCGGGTCGATCTGGGGGCGCGCAGCTATGACGTGCGCATCGGGCCGGGGTTGCTGGCGGGGGCGGGCGATCAGATCGCGCCGCTGCTGGCGCGGCCGCGGGTGGCGGTGCTGACGGACGAGACCGTCGCCGGGCTGCATCTGGAGGGGTTGCGCGCGGCGCTGGGCGCGCGCGGGATCGCCGCGCCCGCGCTGGCGCTGCCGGCGGGCGAGGGCACCAAGTCCTGGGCGCATCTGGCGCGCGCGACCGAGTGGCTGCTGGACCGACAGGTGGAGCGGCGCGACGTTGTGGTGGCGCTGGGCGGCGGCGTGATCGGGGATCTGGGGGGCTTTGCCGCGGCGATCCTGCGCCGGGGCGTGCGCTTCGTGCAGATCCCCACGACGCTGCTGGCACAGGTCGACAGCTCGGTCGGGGGCAAGACGGGGATCAACACCGCGCAGGGCAAGAACCTGGTGGGGGCGTTTCACCAGCCCAGCCTGGTGCTGTGCGACACGGCGGTGCTGGAGACCCTGCCGGGGCGGGACTTCCGCGCGGGCTACGGCGAGGTGGTCAAGTACGGGCTGCTGGGCGACGCCGGGTTCTTCGACTGGCTGGAGGGGCACGGGCCGCGGCTGACGGCCGACGAGGGGCTGCGCCGCCGCGCGGTGCGCCGGTCGGTGGAGATGAAGGCGGGAATCGTCGCGCGCGACGAGACCGAGACGGGCGAGCGCGCGCTCCTGAACCTCGGGCACACGTTCTGCCACGCGCTGGAGGCGGCGACGGGGTATTCCGACCGGCTGCTGCATGGCGAGGGCGTGGCGATCGGCTGCGCGCTGGCGTTCGATCTGTCGGCGCGGCTGGGCCTGTGCGCGCAGGAGGAGCCGTCGCGGGTGCGCGCACATCTGCGCGCCATGGGGATGAAGGCGGATCTGTCGGACATCCCGGGCGATCTGCCGGATGCCGACGCCCTGCTGGCGCTGATGGCGCAGGACAAGAAGGTGCAGGACGGTCGGCTGCGGTTCATCCTCGCGCGTGGAATCGGCAGGGCCTTCGTGGCCGATGACGTGCCGCCCGACCGGGTGCGCGCGCTGGTGGCCGAGGCGCTGGCGGCGCGCTGATCCCCCCGGACAGGGAGCCGCCTCGGGGGGCATCGAGCCCCCTCTCGGCGGCGGGCCTGCGGCCCCGGCCAGGGCCCGGGCGGGGCACCAGGCCCCGGGCCGGGATTGTGCGCGCAATGATCTTGCTCCGGCGTGCCTGCGGGCGTAACAGGCATGCGTGCAGCCGAGGAGGAATACCATGGGATACGCCGATCTCCACGCCCGCAGCATCGAGGACCCCGAGGGTTTCTGGTTGCAGGCCGCCGAGGCCATCGACTGGGTGCGCCCGCCGTCCCGGGCGCTGTGGGATGCGACGGCGCCGGTGTATCAGTGGTATTCCGACGGCCTGGTGAACGCGTGCTGGAACGCGGTCGACCGCCATGTGATCGCCGGGCGCGGCGCGCAGGTGGCGATCATCCACGACAGCCCCGTCACCCATACGGTGCGCCAGATCACCTATGCCGAGTTGCAGGTGCGGGTCGCCAGCCTGGCGGGGGCGCTGGCGGCGCGGGGCGTGGGCAAGGGCGACCGGGTGATCCTGTACATGCCCATGGTCCCCGAGGCGCTGGAGGCGATGCTGGCCTGCGCGCGCATCGGGGCGATCCATTCGGTGGTGTTCGGCGGCTTTGCGGCCAACGAGCTGGCGACCCGGATCGACGACGCCCAGCCAAAGGCGATCATCGCGGCGTCCTGCGGGATCGAGCCGGGCCGGGTGGTGCACTACAAGCCGCTGCTGGACCGTGCCATCGAGATGGCCCGTCACAAGCCCGAGTTCTGCGTGATCTTCCAGCGCGAGCAGGAGGTGGCGGAGCTGATCGAGGGCCGTGATGTGGACTGGTACGGGTTCCAGTACGGCGTCGCCTCGGCCGATTGCCTGCCGGTGGAGGGGGATCATCCGCTCTATATCCTCTACACCTCCGGCACGACGGGGCAGCCCAAGGGGGTGGTGCGGCCCACGGGCGGGTATCTCGTGGCGCTCAACTGGTCGATGAAGAACATCTATGGCGTCGACCCGGGTGAGGTGTTCTGGACCGCCTCGGATGTGGGCTGGGTCGTGGGGCACAGCTACATCTGTTACGGGCCGCTGATCCACGGCAACACCACGGTGGTCTTCGAGGGCAAGCCGGTGGGCACGCCGGACGCGGGCACCTTCTGGCGGGTGATCGACCAGCACAAGGTCGCCTCGTTCTTCACCGCGCCCACGGCGTTCCGCGCGATCAAGCGCGAGGACCCGGAGGCGGCGCTGCTGGACGGCTACGATACCTCCAGCCTGCGCACGCTGTATCTGGCGGGCGAGCGTGCGGACCCCGATACCGTGGAATGGGCGCAGAAGAAGCTGGGCGTGCCGGTGGTGGACCACTGGTGGCAGACCGAGACCGGCTGGGCGATCGCGGCGAACCCGATGGGGTACGATCCGCTGCCGATCAAGGTGGGCTCTCCGTCGGTGCCGATGCCGGGCTATGACGTGCGGGTGCTGGACGAGGGCGGCCATCCGGTGCCCGCGGGCACGCTGGGCGCGATCGCCATCCGCCTGCCGCTTCCGCCGGGGACGCTGCCGACGCTGTGGAACGCCGAAGACCGCTTCCGCAAGGCGTATCTGGAGCACTTCCCGGGATACTACGAGACCGGCGACGCGGGCTACATGGACGAGGACGGCTACCTCTATATCATGGCGCGCACCGATGACGTGATCAACGTCGCGGGCCACCGGCTGTCCACCGGCGCGATGGAGGAGGTGCTGGCCTCTCACCCCGATGTCGGCGAATGCGCGGTGATCGGGGTGGCGGACGAACTGAAGGGGCAACTCGCCTTCGGGTTCCTGTGCCTCAACAAGGGCGTCGACCGTCCCGAGGAGGACGTGGTCAAGGAATGTGTGGCGCTGGTGCGCGACCGCATCGGGCCGGTGGCGGCGTTCCGCCACGCGGTGGTTGTCGACCGGCTGCCCAAGACCCGTTCGGGCAAGATCCTGCGCGCGACGATGGCCTCGATCGCCGACGGCCGGGACTGGAAGATGCCCGCCACCATCGACGACCCTGCCATCCTCGATGAAATCGGGACCGCGCTGGGTCGGCGTGGCTTTCCCAACGCGACTGACTGAGCGGGGAAAGTCGCCGCACGGTTGAGCGATGCGGGCGCGGCGTGATACGGTCCGACCGGACTGGGGCGGGATCGCGCGAATGCATCTGAGGAACGGGCCTGTGGAAGCGGATCGGCGGGACACGGGGCGGCTGACGCCCGGCGAGGCGGCACTGGCCGATCTGGTGACCGCTTTGGCGCAGGTCCCTCCGGGGGGGCTGGACCCCGTGGGGCGGGCGGCGCTGGCGTCGGCGCGGCTGGCGACGGCACGGCTGGCGGCGGGCCCGTGGGGGGTGCCGGTGCCCGCGCCGCGCGATTTGCCGGATCTGGGTGGATATGCGGTGCTGGCGGCCGCCCCGGCGCTGCCGGCGGCGGTGGTCGATGCGCTGCGGGGCGCCGGGGCGCATGTGTTCCGTGCGCCCTCGGTCGCGGCTGCGCTGGGCTGGCTGGAGATCGCGCCCTGTGACCTGGTGCTGCTGGCCCATGACCTCGATGGGGCGGAGGCCGAGGCGGCGCGCGTGCTGACGGCGATTCGCGCCCAGGCCGGCGCGCCGGGGCGCGCGCCGGTGCTGGGGCTGGGGCCATGGGCGGCGGGCGAGGGGCTGGATGCGGTGGTGCCCGTGGCCGCGCCCGGTCCCATCGGCGCGGCGCTGGTGCGCGTGCGCGCCCAGGCCGATGCCGCGCTGGTGGCCGACTGTGCCCAGGAACCCGTGGTCGACGCCGAACGCTATGGCCGGCTGATCGAGATGGCCGGGGCCGATGCCGCGCGTGAGCTGCTGGAGCGGCTGGGCGAGGACCTCGACTCCGTCTCCCGGGGGCTGGTCCGTGCGCTTGCCGACGGGCCGTCCATGGCCGAGATCCGCGCGCAGACCCATGTGCTGATCTCTCTGGCGGGGGCGGTGGGGGCCGATCCGCTGCAACGCCTGGCCGAGGCGCTGAACGCCGCCGCCAACCGGGGCGCGCCCGACGACATCGCGCGGCTGGGCGCGGTCACGCTGGACCGGCTGGGTGTGCTGATGCGCTTCGTGGCCGCGCAGGAGGGGCGCCAGGCCGATGGCGTGGCGCCGATTTGAGCGTCGCCGACAGCGGCGGCAGTCGCGGCACTGACACCGGGCGCCCGCCGCTGCTGCTGATCGAGGACACCCCCTCGTTGCGGCTGGTCTATGAACAGGTGCTGCGCAACGCCGGGCACACCGTCACCTCCGAGATGACGGGCGCGGGCGGGCGGGCGGCGTTTCGCCGGTTGCGCCCGCCGGTCGTGCTGCTGGACCTGATGCTGCCGGACTGCGACGGGCTGGATCTGATGCAGGCGATGCTGGCCGAGGCACCCGAGACCCGCGTCATCGTCATCACCGCCAACGGCTCCATCAACAAGGCGGTGGCGGCGATGCGCGCGGGGGCGCATGAATTCCTGGTCAAGCCCTTTGACGAACAGCGCTTTGTCGATGCGGTGCGCAATGCGCTGGCCGCCAGCGCGCCCGCCGCCCCGGCGGCGCCGCCGCCGCGCCACAGCGCCTTCATCGGCGACTCGCGCCCCATGCAGGAGGTGTACGCCCGCATCGCCTCGGTCGCGCGGTCGATGGCGACGGTGTTCATCACCGGCGAAAGCGGCACCGGCAAGGAGCTGTGCGCCCAGGCCGTGCACGACCAGTCGGGGCGCGCGGGCGGGCCGTTCATCGCGCTGAACTGCGGGGCGATTCCCACCGACCTGCTGGAATCCGAGGTGTTCGGGCACCTCAAGGGGGCGTTTACCGGCGCGATCCAGGACAAGCCCGGCGCGGCGGCGGCCGCCGATGGCGGCACCCTGTTCCTTGATGAGGTCTGCGAGCTCGATCTCAACCTCCAGACCAAGCTGTTGCGGTTCCTTCAGACCTCGCAGATCCAGCCGGTGGGGGCGGCGCGCCCGCGCAAGGTCGATGTGCGCATCGTCTGCGCCACCAACCGCGACCCGCTGGCCGAGGTGCGCGCCGGCCGCTTCCGCGAGGATCTGTACTACCGCCTGCATGTGGTGCCGATCCACATGCCGCCCCTGCGCACCCGTGGCGCCGACGTGGTGGGCATCGCCGCGACCATGCTGCGCCGCTATGCCGCCGAGGAGGGCAAGCGCTTCGAGGGGCTGTCGTTGGAGGTGATCGAGCTGTTCCAGCGCCTGCCGTGGCCGGGCAATGTGCGCCAGCTGCTCAATGTGCTGCGCAATGTGGTGGTGCTGCACGACGGTCCGCAGGTGACGCTGGAGATGCTGCCGCTGGAGCTGCACCACCACGCCGAGCTGGCGCGGCCCGACGGTGACGCGCCGCCCCCCGCCAGCGACGACATCGCCGCCGCGCTGGCGCCGCTGATGGGCCGCACCCTGGCCGAGATCGAACGGCTGGTGATCGAGGCCGCGCTGGCACGCCACGACGGCTCGGTGCCGCGGACGGCGCGCGCGCTCGACGTGGCGCCCTCCACTCTTTACCGCAAACTCGACGGCTGGAACCGGCGCGACGGAGGCTAGTGGTCCGTTTCCGGTTCGAACCGCAGCGCCACGCCGTTCATGCAGTAGCGCAGGCCGGTGGGCTGGGGGCCGTCGGGAAAGACGTGGCCCAGATGCGCGTCACAGCGGGCGCAATGCACCTCGGTGCGGCGCATGAACAGGCTGCGGTCGGTGCGGGTGCCCACGGGCGCCCCCTCCAGCGGCGCCCAGAACGACGGCCAGCCGGTGCCGCTGTCGAATTTCTGCGCCTTGTCGAACAGTGCCGCGTCACAGCACACGCAGTGGAACCGCCCGGCGCCGGCGGGATAATCATCGTGGCTGAAGGCGCGTTCGGTGCCGTGGCGGCGCGTGACCTTGTAGGCGAGGTCCGACAGTTGCGCGCGCCATTCGGCGTCGGATTTCTCCACCCGGTCGGCGGGGTCGACGGTTGCGTCGGTCATGGCGGGGCCTCCTGTGCTGCGGGCACCACGGCGGCGGTGCGCTGTCCCTGATCTAGGCCGCTGCGGTGCGGTGGCCAAGGTCCCGCCTTCTCCGACGCATTCCCCCAGCCGGGCCCCGTTGACGCGGACCCCGTTGACGGCGGCCCGGCGGAGGGATAGCCCGCCCCGATGGCGCGCAACAGTCTTCTGCAACTCTCACAGGTGTCGCTCGGGTTCGGGGGGGCGCCGCTGTTCGACGGGCTCGATCTGGTGGTCCATCAGGGCGACCGGGTGGCGCTGGTGGGGCGCAACGGCTCGGGCAAGTCCACGCTGATGAAGGTCATGGCCGGGCTGGTGGAGCCCGACTCGGGCGCGCGCACCCTCTCGCCCGGGACGACCACCGGCTACATGGAGCAGGACCCCGACTTCACCGGCTTCGCCACGCTGGGCGATTTCGCGGCCCACGGCCTGGAGATCGGCGAGGACTGGAAGGTGGACCGCGAGGCCGAGGGGCTGGGGTTCGATCCCGCGCTGGCCACCGACAAGGCCTCGGGCGGGGAACGCAGGCGCGCGGCGCTGGCGAAACTGCTGGCGGCCGAGCCGGAGCTGATGCTTCTGGACGAGCCGACGAACCACCTCGACATCACCGCGATTCGCTGGCTGGAGGCCCGGCTGGCCGAGACCCGCGCGGCGTTCGTCCTGATCAGCCACGACCGCGCCTTCCTGACCGCGCTGACGCGCGCGACGCTGTGGGTGGATCGCGGACAGGTCCGCCGCGCCGAGGAAGGTTTCGCGACGTTCGAGGCCTGGCGCGACAAGACCTGGGAAGAGGAGGACGCCGCCCGCCACAAGCTGGATCGCAAGATCAAGGCCGAGGCGCGCTGGGCCGTCGAAGGCATCAGCGCCCGGCGCAAGCGTAACCAGGGCCGCGTGCGCGCGCTGGGCGATCTGCGCGCCGAACGCTCGGCCATGATCCGGCGGCAGGGCACGGCGGCGATGGCGCTGGAGGCGGGATCAAGCTCGGGCAAGCGGGTGATCGAGGCCGAGGGCATCGGAAAGTCCCACGGCGACCGGGTGATCCTGCGCGACTTCTCGCTGCGGGTGCTGCGCGGGGACCGCATCGCGGTGGTGGGGCCCAATGGCGCGGGCAAGACCACGCTGTTGCGGCTGCTGCTGGGGTTGGACGCGCCCGACACGGGGACCGTGAAGCTGGGCACCAACCTGGACGTGGCGCTGTTCGATCAGGCGCGCGCGCAGCTGAACCCCGATGCGAGCCTGTGGGACAATCTGGTGGATGACCCCGACATGCGGGTGTCGGGGCAGGCCGATCATGTGATGGTGCGCGGCACGCCGCGCCATGTGGTGGGCTACCTCAAGGATTTCCTGTTCGACGACGGGCAGGTGCGTGCGCCGGTGCGCTCGCTGTCGGGCGGCGAGCGCGCGCGGCTCTTGCTGGCGCGTCTGATGGCGCGCAACTCCAACCTTCTGGTGCTGGACGAGCCGACCAACGATCTGGACGTGGAGACGCTGGACCTGTTGCAGGACCTGTTGTCGGACTATGCGGGCACGGTCCTGCTGGTCAGCCACGACCGCGACTTCATCGACCGCGTGGCCACCGCCACCGTGGTGCTGGAGGGTGACGGCCGCGCCACCGTCTATGCCGGCGGCTGGAGCGACATGATCGCGCAGCGCGGGGACATGCCGTTCGGCGGCGCGGGGGATGTGCCCACGGCCAAACCGACCGCCAAAGCCACGGCGAAACCGGCGGCCCGGGCGAAGCCTGACGCGCTGAGCTTCACCGAACGCCACCGGCTGGAGACCCTGCCCGAGGTCATGGGCCAGCTGGAGGACGACATCGGCCGGCTGTCGGACCTGCTGGCCGACCCCGAGCTGTTCACCCGCGCCCCCGAGAAATTCCGCAAGGCCACCGCCGCGCTGGCCCAGCGGCAGGCCGCGCTGTCGGCCGCCGAGGAGGAATGGCTCGCGCTGGCCGAGCGCGCCGACGGATAACCTCCCGGGCGCCTGCGGTGCCGAAACCACCGCCCCGATACGCAGCCTGACCAAAGCGACGCCCGGCGCAAAGGCCGGGTTCGCGGCTCAGTGCCCCTTGCGGGCCTTGCGGCCGCCGCCGGGCTTGGGTGCGGCCATCGCGCGGGCGCGCTCGGCGGCGCCGCGCAGCTCTTCGGCGATTTCCTCGGCCTCCTCGGGATCGAAGTCGAGCGGCAGGTCCACCCCCTCGCCCGAGATGTAGATGCGCACCTTGCCCAGCGTCGTCGGCCCGATCTGAAGGTCCGCGGCGATATCGCTTTCGCTGTTGATGCCCATGTTCGCCCCCAATGATCCAAGGGTCCTGCGCCTACGCCCGCGGCGCGGCCGATGCAAGACGCCTCAATGGCCGCGCCAGATCCAGCCGCCGCCCAGCACGCGCGTGCTGTCGGGGTCGTAGAAGACGCAGGCCTGCCCCGGGCTGACGCCGGCCTCGGGGGTCAGCAGCTCCACTTCGGCCTCGGTGTCCGACACGGGGCGGATCACCGCCGGTGCCGGCGGGCGGGTGGAGCGGACGCGCACCTCCAGCTCCCATTCCGCGCGTGCGGTCAGCGGGGTGTCGCCCAGCCAGTTGATTTCGCGCACCGGCACGCGGCGGGTGGCGAGGGCGGCGCGCGGGCCGACCACCACCTGCCGTGCCTCGGGGTCCAGGCGCACGACATACAGCGGCTCGGCCAGCCCACCGATGTTGAGCCCGCGCCGCTGCCCGATGGTGTAGCGGATGACACCCTCGTGGCGGCCCAGCACGCGGCCGGACTGGTCCACGATGTCGCCGGGCGCGCCCGCGCCGGGGCGCAGCTTCTCGATCACGCGGGCATAATCCCCGTCGGGTACGAAGCAGATGTCCTGGCTGTCGGGCTTGTCGGCCACCGCCAGCCCGTGGCGTTCCGCCAGCGCGCGGGTGTCGGCCTTGGAGGCAAGCCCGCCCAGCGGAAAGCGCAGGAATTCCAGCTGCTCGCGCGTGGTGGTGAACAGGAAATAGGACTGGTCGCGCATCACATCGGCGGCGCGGTGCAGTTCGGGGCCATGCGCGCCCACCTCGCGGCGGATGTAGTGGCCGGTGGCCATGCAGTCGGCCTCCAGGTCGCGGGCGGTCTCCAGCAGGTCGCGGAACTTCACCCGCTCGTTGCAGCGGATGCAGGGGACGGGGGTGGCGCCGGCCAGATAGGCCTCGGCGAATTCCTCCATCACCGCGTCGCGAAAGGTGTTTTCATAGTCCAGGACGTAGTGCGGGAACCCCATCGCCTCGGCCACGCGGCGGGCGTCGTGGATGTCGCGGCCCGCGCAGCACGCGCCCTTTTTCGCCAGCGCCGCGCCGTGGTCATAGAGCTGCAACGTCACCCCCACGACGTCATAGCCCTGGCTGGCGAGGTCCGCCGCCACGGCCGAGCTGTCGACCCCGCCCGACATCGCCACCACCACCCGCGTCTGCGCAGGCGGCTTGGGCAGGCCCAGCGAATTCAGCGTGGCGTCACGCGGCATGGCAGCTCTCCCGGAAGATCGGGCAAATATAGGAAAATCCCGCACACTCTCAACCCCGCCATCTAACCCAGCGTTAAGCCTCAAAGGCCAAGACTGCGCCACGGGTGTGGAAGGGGGTGTGCATGTTTCTGAAAAAGGTGAACGGGCCACGATCCGTGACGTTGCCCGACGGGACCGTGATGACCCGGGCCGACCTGCCGGGGCCGGAAACCCGGCGCTGGGTCGCCAGCCGCAAGGCCGCCGTGGTGCGCGCCGTGGCGCACGGCCTGATCGCGCGGGACGAGGCGCTGTCGCGCTACGCCCTGTCCGCCGACGAGTTCGAGGAATGGTGCCGCGCCATCGCCACCCACGGAGAGGCCGGGTTGAAGGTGACTGCGCTGCAACGGCTCAAACAACTTTAGATTGAAGTTCACGAAGGCTCTGCCACACTAAGAGGTGATTAACCAATCTTGGTCACTCTCGCCAAGTGTCTGGAAGAGGAGCCCTGAACCGATGCGCATCCTGCTCGTGGAAGACGACCCGACCACATCGCGCAGCATCGAACTGATGCTGACGCATGCCAACCTCAACGTGTATTGCACCGATCTGGGGGAGGAGGGCATCGATCTGGCGAAATTGTACGACTACGACCTGATTCTCCTCGATCTGGACCTGCCGGACATGGGGGGGCTGGATGTGTTGCGGCAGTTGCGGTTGGCGCGAATCGCCACGCCAGTGCTGATCCTCACGGGCGACGATGACACCGAGAGCAAGATCAAGGGATTCGGCTTCGGCGCCGATGACTACCTGACCAAACCCTTCCACCGGGAGGAACTGGTCGCGCGCATCCACGCGATCATCCGCCGCAGCCAGGGCCACGCCCAGTCGGTCATCCGCACCGGCAAGGTGTGCGTGAACCTCGACGCCAAGACGGTCGACGTGGGCGGCACGCCGGTGCACCTGACCGGCAAGGAATACCAGATGTTCGAGCTGCTGAGCCTGCGCAAGGGCACGACGCTGACCAAGGAGATGTTCCTCAACCACCTGTACGGCGGCATGGACGAGCCCGAGTTGAAGATCATCGACGTCTTCATCTGCAAGCTGCGCAAGAAGCTGTCGGAGGCCACGGGCGGCGAAACCTACATCGAGACGGTCTGGGGGCGTGGCTATGTGCTGCGCGATCCCGCGCCGGGGGCGCAGCCCGCGGACATGGCGGTGGGCGCCTGACCGGTCCCGCCGTCTCGGCGGTGCGGGCCTCTGGACGCGGTACGGCCCGGCCACTATCACCCCGGCGCAACGGCAGGTAGCGGGGCGGGGGGATGCGATGGCGGCCGACACGGCGGTGGAACGGCTGACCGAAGCGGAGGCCCGCGCAGAGCTGGCCCGTCTGGCGCATGCGATCACGGCCGCCGACGAGGCCTATCACCAGCGCGACGCGCCGCGCATCCCGGACGCGGAATATGATGCGCTCAAGGCCCGCAACGCCGCGATCGAGGCGCGGTTCCCCGCGCTGAAGCGCACCGACAGCCCCAGTGAGCGGGTCGGCGCCGCCCCGGCCGAGGGTTTTGCCAAGGTCACCCATTCCCGGCGCATGCTCTCCCTCGCCAACGCCTTCGACCCGGCCGAGGTGGAGGAGTTCACCGCCCGCATCCGCCGTTTCCTGGGCCTTGACGCGGAGGCGCCGCTTGCGTTCACCGCCGAGCCCAAGATCGACGGGCTGTCGCTGAGCCTGCGCTACGAATCGGGGCGGCTGGTGCAGGCCGCCACCCGCGGCGACGGCGCGGTGGGGGAAAACGTCACCGCCAACGCCCGCACCATCGCCGACATCCCCGAAACGCTGGACGGCGCGTCCGACCTGCTGCCCGACCTGCTGGAGGTGCGCGGCGAAGTCTACATGACCCACGCCGATTTCGCCGCCCTCAACGCCCGCCAGGCCGACACCGGCGGGCGCAGCTTTGCCAACCCGCGCAACGCCGCGGCCGGATCGCTGCGCCAGCTGGATGCGGCGATCACCCGCGCGCGGCCCCTGCGGTTCTTTGCCTATGGCTGGGGTGAGGTGTCGGCCCCGCTGGCGGACACGCAATGGGACGCGGTCGCGCGCCTTGCCGCGCTGGGGTTTTCCACCAACCCGCTGATGCGGCGCTGCGACGGGGCCTGCGGCATGCTCGCCGCCTGGGCCGAGATCGAGCAGCGGCGCGCCACGCTGGGCTATGACATCGACGGGGTGGTCTACAAGCTCGACGATCTGGCCCTGCAGGAGCGGCTGGGGTTCCGCGCCACCACCCCGCGCTGGGCGCTGGCGCACAAGTTCCCCGCCGAGCTTGCCTGGACCCGGCTGGAGGGGATCGACATCCAGGTCGGCCGCACCGGCGCGCTGTCCCCCGTCGCGCGGCTGACCCCGGTCACCGTGGGGGGCGTCGTCGTCTCCTCGGCCACGCTGCACAACGAGGACTACATCGCGGGCCGCGATTCGCGTGGCGCGGCGATTCGCGGCGGCAAGGACATCCGCGTCGGCGACTGGGTGCAGGTGTATCGTGCCGGCGACGTCATCCCCAAGGTGGCCGATGTGGACCTGTCGCAGCGCCCGGACGATGCTGTCCCCTTCGCATTCCCCGACACCTGTCCCGAATGCGGCTCGTCCGCGCTGCGCGAGCCGGGCGATTCGGCGCGCCGCTGCACCGGCGGGCTGATCTGCCCCGCGCAGGCGGTGGAGCGGCTGAAACACTTCGTCTCGCGCGCCGCCTTCGACATCGAGGGGCTGGGCGCAAAACAGATCGACGCCTTCTGGCGCGACGGCTGGGTGCGCGAGCCCGCCGACATCTTCACCCTGGCCGACCGCTACGGCCAGGGCCCGCGCCAGCTGAAGAACCGCGAGGGGTGGGGCGAGAAATCCGCCGCCAACCTGTTCTCCGCGATCGAGGAGCGCCGCCGCATCCCGCTGCCGAAGCTGATCTTCGCGCTGGGCATCCGCCATGTCGGCGAGGCCGCGGCGGGGCTGCTCGCGCGGCATTACGCCACTTGGGACGCGTTCGAGGCTGCGATCACCGCCGCGCGTCCCGATACGCCGGAATGGGCGGACCTGCTGTCCATCGACGGGGTGGGCGCGGTGCTGGCGACATCCCTGACGGCGGCGTTCCAGAACGACGCGGAACGCGCGCTGATCGACCGGCTGGTGGCGCATCTGGAGATCGAGGAAGCCGCCCGCGCCGCCACCGACAGCCCGCTGGCGGGCAAGACGGTCGTGTTCACCGGCACGCTGGAAAAGATGACCCGGGCCGAGGCCAAGGCGCGGGCCGAGGCGATGGGCGCGAAGGTCTCCGGCTCCGTCTCGGCGAAAACCGATCTGGTGGTGGCGGGGCCGGGCGCGGGGTCCAAGGGCAAGCAGGCCGCCGCCCTGGGGATCGAGACGGTGGACGAGGACGGATGGATCGCCCTCATCGGCGGGGGCTGAGGTGGGCCGCCCCGAGATCCTGTTTCCCCTGTTCGCCGAGGTCGAGACCCTGCCCGGTGTTGGTGCGCGCACGGCCAAGGCATTTGCGGGCCTGAGCCTGGATCGGCTGCGGGACGTGCTGTTCCACCTGCCGACATCCGGAATCGACCGCAGCCGCCGCGCCACCGTGCGCGGGGTGCAGCCGCCCGCCCATGTCACGGTGGAGGTGACGGTCGGCCTGCATGCCCCGCCATCCCGCCCCGGCGGCCCCTATCGCATCCAGGTCCGCGACGCCGAGGCGGAGCTGCAACTGGTGTGGTTCCGCACCCCGGCCGAGCGGTTGCGCGCGTTGATGCCCGCGGGCGCGCGCCGGGTGGTGTCGGGCAAGCTCGACCATTTCGACGGCGTCGCGCAGATCGTCCACCCCGACCATGTCCTGCCCCCCGAGGAGGCGACGTCGCTGCCGCCCTACGAGCCGGTCTATCCCCTCGCCGCCGGGGTGACGGCGCGCCAGATCGCGCGGGCCGCGGCGGCGGCGCTGGAGCGGGCGCCGGAGTTGCCGGAGTGGATCGACCCCGCGTTGAAGGCGCGCGAGGGCTGGCCCGACTGGCGCGCGGCGGTGGCCGCCGCGCACGCCCCCGACGGCCCGGCCGCGCTGTCGCCCGGCCATCCCGCCCGCCAGCGGCTGGCCTATGACGAGCTGATGGCGCATCAGCTGACCCTTGCGCTGGCGCGCGCGCAGCGCCGCCGCAGCGCGGGCCGCGCCAGCCAGGCGACGGGGGCGTTGCAGGCCCGCGTTCTGGCCGCGCTCGACTATGCCCCCACCCGCGCGCAGACCCGCGCGGTGCAGGAAATCGCCGCCGACATGGGCCGCCCCGTGCGCATGAACCGCCTGCTGCAGGGCGATGTCGGCTCGGGCAAGACGCTGGTGGCGCTGATGGCGCTGCTGGTCGCGGTAGAGGCGGGCGGGCAGGGCGTGCTGATGGCCCCCACCGAGATCCTGGCGCGCCAGCACCTCGCCAGCCTTGCGCCGCTGGCGGAGGCCGCGGGCGTCCGGCTGGAGATCCTGACGGGGCGCGACAAGGGCGCGGATCGCGCAGCCAGGCTGGCGGCGCTGGCGGCGGGGGACATCGGGATCCTGGTGGGCACGCATGCGGTGTTCCAGCGCGACGTGGTGTTTGCCGACCTGCGGCTGGCGGTGATCGACGAACAGCACCGCTTCGGCGTGGCACAGCGCATGGCGCTGGGGGAAAAGGGTGTCTCGGACGTGCTGGTGATGACCGCCACGCCGATCCCGCGCAGCCTGTCGCTGGCGCAGTACGGCGACATGGATGTGTCCGTGCTGGACGAAAAGCCCCCCGGCCGGACCCCGGTGACGACCGCGCTGGTGTCGCTGGAGCGGCTGGCGGAGGTGGTCGATCACCTGAAGCGCGCCGTGGCCGAGGGGCGCCAGGCCTATTGGGTCTGTCCGCTGGTGGAGGAGTCCGAGGCCGTCGACCTGACCGCCGCCGAGGACCGCTTCCGCACCCTGCGCGCCGCGCTGGGCGAGGGGGTGTGCGGGCTGGTGCACGGACAGATGCCCGCCGCCGAGAAGGACGCCGCGATGGCCGACTTCATCGCCGGGCGCACCCGTGTGCTGGTCGCCACCACGGTGATCGAGGTCGGTGTCAACGTGCCGAACGCCTCGATCATGGTGGTGGAGCGGGCCGAGATCTTCGGCCTTGCGCAGCTGCACCAGCTGCGCGGACGGGTGGGCCGGGGGGCGGCGGCCTCCACCTGCCTGCTGGTCTATCGCGCGCCGCTGACCGACAGCGCGCGCCGCCGCCTGAGCGTGCTGCGCGACAGCGAGGACGGCTTTCGCATCGCCGAGGAGGATCTGGCGCTGCGCGGCGCGGGCGATCTGCTGGGCACCGCGCAATCGGGGCTGCCGCGATTCCGCGTGGCCGACCTGGAGCGTCAGGCCGGGCTGATGGCGCTGGCGCAGTCGGACGCGCGCAAGCTGCTGGCCGACGATCCGACCCTGACGGGGCCACGCGGCACCGCCGCCCGCGTGCTGCTGTGGCTGATGGAGCAGGACAAGGCGATCCGCCTGCTGACGGTCGGCTGATCCATTCGTTCCCTTAATGTTCTTGACTCATGCCGCCATGGATGAGAACAAAACATTAACAGCAGGACGGAGGACGCCATGATTGCCGAGCTGAAATCCCGTTTGCGCCGTTGCGCTCCGACATTGGTCCAGGATGCGGCCGGCGTGGCCGCGCTGGCGGTGATGCTGATGGTCGGGCTGTATCTGCCGCTGATGTTGTGATGCCGTCTTGCGCCCGGGCACGCCTGCCCCGTCCGGGCGCATCCCTCGCCGTCCCCTTCGGGGGGCGGCCTTTTTTTCAGGCGCAGGCGGTGGCTTCGGCGGTCTTCAGCGCGTCCACCGTGGCCTCGAACGCCAGCAGGATGGAGGCGTGGCGGTTGCGGTACGCGCGCGCCGGCGTCAGCACCTCCAGCCCGTCGAAGGGGGCCGCGGGCACCGGGCCGTCCCCCTTGAGCATCGCGCGCAACCCTTCCAGCGCGGCCTCCAGCTCCGCCCGGGTGCGGCCCAGCACCGCCCCGCCCAGTATGGCCGCCGAGGCTTGACCCAGCGCGCAGGCCTTCACTTCCTGGCCGAAGCGCGCCACACGGCCATCGGCGATGTCCAGATCCACCGTCACCGTCGATCCGCACAACGGCGAGCGGCGCCGCGCGGTTGCCATCGGCGCCTCCAGCCGCCCCGCATGGGGGATGTCGGCGGCCAGCGCGAGGATGCGGCCGGAGTAGAGCTTGATCAGGTCGCTGTCAGGCATGCCTTTCCCCCTGCTGCGCCCCACGATAAATAGCCCGGCGATGGTCCATTGCAAAGGCACGCCCATGCGTTTCGATCCCGCCAGCCTGCGGTACGACGACCGCGGCCTGATCCCCGCCGTCGCCCAGGATCATCGCACGGGTGAGGTGCTGATGGTCGCATGGATGAATGCCGAATCGGTGGCCCGCACGCTGGAGACGGGCCGCGTCACCTACTGGTCGCGGTCGCGCGGGGCGTTCTGGGTCAAGGGCGAGACCTCGGGTCACACGCAGCGGCTGGTGGAGATGCGCGTCGACTGCGACCGCGACTGTCTGCTTGTGCGGATCGAACAGACCGGTCCGGCCTGCCACACCAACCGGCGGTCGTGCTTCTATACCGCCATCCGCGACGGGGCCGAGGTGGAGATCCTCAGCCCCGAAGGCTGAGGCCGACCATCGCCGCGACATCCGCGGGCGTGGCGCCATCGGCACGGAACCGGCGGATCGCGCGGGCATCGTCGCGTTTGGCCAGGCGGCGGCCCGCGCCGTCGCGGATCAGGGCGTGGTGGTGCCAGACCGGCTCCGGCAGATCCAGCAGCCGTTGCAACAGCCGGTGCAGGGGGGTGACGTCGAACAGGTCGACCCCGCGGACCACCTCGGTCACGCGCTGGGCGGCGTCATCGACCACCACCGCGATGTGATAGGATGTGCCGATGTCACGCCGCGCCAGCACCACGTCGCCGAAATCGAGCGCCATTTTCCCCGGGTCGGGGGTGTGGCGGCCGGGATGCAGCGGCCCGGTCTCGGTGAACGCGACCGGCCCCGCCAGCGCCAGCGCGCGTCGCAGATCCAGCCGGACCGCGTCGCCCGGGGTGGCATCGGCCATGCTGCGGCCCCGGCAGGTGCCGGGATAGGGCGGGGTCGTGGCGCCCTCCTGCGGTGCCGACAGGGCCGCGCGGATCTCGGCCCGGGTGCAGCGGCAGGGGTAGCACATGCCCAGCGCCATGAGCCGCTCCAGCGCGGCGGTGTAGTGGGACAGGCGGTCGGACTGACGCCACACCGGTTCCGGCCAGCACAGGCCGAGCCAGCGCAGATCCTCGAGGATCGCGGCCTCATGCTCCGGGCGGCAGCGGGGCCGGTCGATATCCTCGATGCGCAGCAGGCAGGTCCCCGGCCGGCCCCACGCCGTCAGTGCGGAAAACGCATGGCCCAGATGCAGATACCCCGTCGGCGAGGGCGCGAAGCGGGTGATCCCCTCAGGCGGCATCCCGCGCGGCACCCAGCCAGTCCTGGAACGCGGCCTTGGCCCGGTCGGTATAGGCGAGGTACCGGTCGCGCCGCCCGCGCCGTCCGCCCCGCGCGTCGATGGGGGGGAACAGGCCGAAATTCACGTTCATCGGCTGGAAGGTCTTCGCCTCGGCGCCGCCGGTGATGTGGGCCAGCAGCGCGCCCATCGCGGTGTCGGCCGGGGGCGGCGCCATGCTGCGCCCGAGGATTTCCGCCGCCGCCATCCGGCCCGCGACCAGCCCCATGGCGGCGGATTCCACATACCCCTCCACCCCGGTGATCTGTCCGGCAAAGCGGATGTTGGGCCGCGCGCGCAGCCGCATCGCGCCATCCAGCAGCGTGGGCGAGTTGAGGAAGGTGTTGCGGTGGATGCCCCCCAGCCGCGCGAACCGCGCCTCCTCCAGCCCGGGGATCATGCGCAGCACCTGCGTCTGCGCGCCGTATTTCATCTTGGTCTGGAAGCCCACCAGATTATAGAGCGTGCCCAGTGCGTTGTCGCGGCGCAGCTGCACCACGGCGTGGGGCTTGACGGTGGGCGCGTGCGGGTTGGTCAGGCCCACCGGCTTCATCGGGCCGTGGCGCAGGGTCTCGCGGCCGCGCTCGGCCATCACCTCGATCGGCAGGCAGCCGTCGAAATAGCCCGCCGTCTCGCCGGGTTTGAACTCGGTCTTGTCGGCGGCCAGCAGCGCGTCGATGAAGGCCTCGTACTGGGCGCGGTCCATCGGGCAGTTGAGGTAGGCGGTGCGTTCGGCCTCCGTCTCGCCCTTGTCGTAGCGCGACTGGAACCAGGCCTTGGACTGATCGACGGAATCGAAATGCACGATGGGCGCGATGGCGTCGAAGAACGCGAGCGCCTCGGCCCCCGTCACCCCCGCGATCGCATCGGCCAGCGCGCCCGAGGTCAGCGGGCCGGTGGCGATGATCCATTGCCCCGTGGTCGGCAGGGACGTGACCTCGCCCTCGGCCACGGTGATGCGGGGATGGGCGCGCAGGCGGGCGGTGACGGCCTCGGCAAAGCGGTCGCGATCCACCGCCAGCGCGCCGCCGGCGGGCAGGCGATGGGCGTCGGCGGCGGCGATGATCACCCCGCCCGCCGCGCGCATCTCCCAGTGCAGCAGGCCCACGGCGTTGCGCTCGTGATCGTCCGAGCGGAAGGAGTTGGAGCACACCATTTCCGCCAGATGGCCGGTGCGGTGGGCGAAGGTGCCCACCTGGGGGCGCATTTCATGCAGGACCACGGGCACGCCAAGCTCGGCCGCCTGCCAGGCGGCCTCGGACCCGGCCATGCCGCCGCCGACGATATGAAGTGTCTCGGTCATGCCCTGCCATCTAGGCCGAGCAGGGCCCGGAGGGAAGCCCGTTCGGCGGCGACATAGGCCGCGGCCTCGGGCCCGCCGTGGGGGCCGTTGTAACGGCCCAGCCGCTGGGCCGTGGCATAGAACCCCTCGGCCGGCAGCCCGCCGCGGGCCCGTCCGGCCGCCCAGGCCGCGCGGAACGGTCGCCCGGCGGCGGCGTCCTCGGCCATTTGCGCCTCCAGCCATTCGGCCAGCCGGGCGATGCGGCGCGGCCCCTGCAACGCCAGCGCCGCCGCCAGTTTCCCATAGGTGACGGGGCGCCCGCTGCGGGCTGCCGCCAGAAGCGCCGCCTCCAGCGCCTCATTGCCCATGGGACTGCCCCGGGCGACAGCGGGATGCAGGGTCAGCCGCCATTCTCGGGCGCGTCGTCGGGGGCTTCGGGGCCGGTCTCGGCGATGCGGGCGACCGAGACGACTTCCTCTCCGGGGGCGGTGTTGAACACCCGCACCCCGCCCGCCCCGCGCGAGCGGAACGAGATCCCCGCCACCGGACAGCGGATCGATTGCCCGGTGGAGGACGCCAGCATGATCTGGTCGGCCTGGTCGACGGGAAAGGCCGCGACCAGCGGCCCGCCGCGCATCGCGCGGTCCATCGCCGCCACGCCCTGGCCGCCGCGCCCGCGCACGGGATAATCATGGCTGGACGACAGCTTGCCGAAGCCGCGCGCGGTGATGGTCAGGATCAGATCCTCGGCCGCCGACATCTCGGCGTAGCGGGTCTGGGGCAGGGCCACGTCGGCCACGGTTTCCTCGTCCTCGTCGGGCTCGGCGCCGTCCTCCAGCGCGCCCTCGACGGCGCGGCGCATCCGAAGATAGGCCGCGCGCTCCTCGGGGGTGGCGCTGAAGTGGCGGATCACGGCCATCGAGACCACGCGGTCGTCGTCGGACAGCCGGATGCCGCGCACCCCGGTGGAATCGCGGCCCTTGAACACCCGCACGTCCGTCGTGCGGAAGCGGATCGCCCGGCCCAGCGCGGTGACCAGCAGCACGTCCTCGTCCTCGCCGCAGATGCGGGCATTCACGAGGCTGACGCCCTCGGGCAGTTTCATCGCGATCTTGCCGTTGCGCATCACGTTGGCGAAGTCCGACAGCGCGTTGCGCCGCACGTCGCCCGCCGAGGTGGCGAAGAAGATCTGCAGGTCGTCCCACTCACCCTCGTCGCGGTCCACGGGCATGATGGCGGCGACCGACACGCCGGGCTGGATCGGCAGGATGTTGACGATCGCCTTGCCGCGCGCGGACCGGCCCGCCTGCGGCAGGCGCCAGCACTTCAGCTTGTAGGCCATGCCGTCGGTGGTGAAGACCAGAAGCGGCGTGTGGGTGTTGGCCACGAACAGCGTCGTGACGACGTCGTCCTCCTTGGTGGCCATGGACGACAGGCCCTTGCCGCCGCGCCGCTGGGCGCGGAATTCATGCAGCGGCGTGCGCTTGATGTAGCCGGACTGGGTCACGGTGACGACCATGTCCTCGCGCTCGATCAGGTCCTCGTCGTCCATGTCGCCGACCCAGTCGACGATTTCCGTGCGCCGCGGGATGGCGAACTGGTCGCGGACCTCGCGCAGCTCCTCGGCGATGATCTCCATGATGCGCGCGCGCGAGCGCAGGATGTCGAGGTAGTCGCGGATCTTGCCCGCCAGATCCTGCAGCTCGTCGGTGACCTCGCGCACGCCCATGGCGGTCAGGCGCTGCAGGCGCAGCTCCAGGATCGCGCGGGCCTGCTGTTCCGACAGGTTGTAGGTGCCGTCGTCGTTGATGGTGTGGCTGGGGTCGTCCACCAGCCGGATGTAGTCGGCGATGTCGGCGGCGGGCCAGGGCCGGGTCATCAGCCGCTCGCGCGCCTCGGCCGGGTCGGCCGAGGACCGGATGGTGGCGACCACCTCGTCCACGTTCGACACCGCGACGGCCAGACCGCACAGCAGATGCGCGCGCTCGCGCGCCTTGCGCAATTCATACGCGGTGCGGCGGGCGACGACTTCCTCGCGGAAGGTCAGGAAATGGGCGAGGAAGTCGCGCAGCGTCAGCTGTTCGGGCCGGCCCCCGTTCAGCGCCAGCATGTTGCAGCCGAAGCTGACCTGCATCGGCGTGAAGCGGAACAGCTGGTTCAGCACCACCTCGGGCGTCGCGTCTCGCTTGAGGTCGATGACCACGCGCACCCCGATGCGATCGGATTCGTCCTGCACATGGGCGATGCCCTCGATGCGCTTGTCGCGGGCGGCCTCGGCGATGCGTTCGACCATCACCGATTTGTTCACCTGATAGGGGATCTCGTCCACGACGATGGAGAAGCGGTCCTTGCGGGGCTCCTCGATGTGGGTTTTCGCGCGCACCAGCACCGAGCCGCGCCCCTCCAGATACGCCCGACGCGCGCCGGAGCGACCCAGGATCAGCCCGCCGGTGGGGAAGTCGGGCGCCGGCACATGCTCCATCAGGTCTTCGGAGGTGAGGTCGGGGTTCTCGATCAGCGCCAGCGTGGCGGCGATGACCTCGCCCAGGCTGTGGGGCGGGATGTTGGTGGCCATGCCGACCGCGATGCCGCCCGCGCCGTTGACCAGCATGTTGGGATACCGCGCCGGCAGGACGGTGGGTTCGCGGTCCTGGCCGTCGTAGTTGTCCTGGAAGTTGACGGTGTCCTTGCCGATGTCGGCCAGCAGCGCCTGGGCGGCGCGGTCCATCCGGACCTCGGTGTAGCGCATGGCGGCCGCGTTGTCGCCGTCCATGGAGCCGAAGTTGCCCTGTCCGTCCAGCAGCTTGAGCGACATCGAGAACGGCTGCGCGAGCCGCACCAGCGCGTCATACACCGCCGAGTCGCCGTGCGGGTGGTATTTCCCGATCACGTCGCCGACGACGCGGGCGGATTTCCGGTACGGCTTGTCGTGGGTGAAGCCGTTCTCGTGCATCGAGAACAGGATACGCCGGTGCACGGGCTTCAGCCCGTCGCGCAGGTCCGGAAGCGCGCGGCTGACGATCACGCTCATGGCGTAATCGAGGTAGGAGGCGCGCATCTCGTCGACGATGGACACCGACGGGAGGCTGGGCGTTTCCGGCGGATTTTCAGGCGGTTCGGAGGTGTCGCTCACGGTGCTCTGCCTTTGGTGGCCGGTCCCATATCTGGGGTCTCCCCCTTATAGCCCAGCCCGCATCTGGGGTGCAATGGCGCCGGGGGCGTTGTGAGCAGCCGCATGGGGTGAGTGCCAGCGTATTGTTTATATTGATTATTCATGACTTCGCGGCATCATGATTCGGACCAGTGCAGAAGGGGGCGCGCGATGCAGCCGAGCGATACCGAACTGATGCTGAAGGGCTATGGCCTGACGACGGCGGAGTTTTTCTACCGGATGCCGGACCACCGCAGTGTCCTCAACAGTTATGTCTGGCAGATGCTCGATCTGGCACCCGATTATCCCCGGCTGTTCGCCTTCATCGAATTCTGGCAGCGCGAGATCGACGGGCCGCTGCATTCGGTGCGCTTTACCCATCGCCGGATGGTTGCCCCCGGGGACTGGCGGCAGGTGGTGGCGGAGTTTCCGGTGCCCTGACCCCATGTCCCCCATGCGACCCCGTGCTGCGACGCGCCTGTTGCGCGCCCCGGCGACGGTCGTCCC
>NZ_NHSD01000188.1 GCF_016653255.1 Rhodobaculum claviforme | reverse complement strand
CCCCCCCCTGCCAACCCCACGGACGGAGGACCGGCCATGACCGGCGATGCGCTGCTTTCCACCCCCACACCGGTCGCGGCCGTGGCGCTTGCGGGGCTGATGCTGGTCTTGCTGCTGAGCATGCTGGCCGGGCTGTGGCGGGTGCTGCGCGGACCCACCCGGGCCGACCGGATGCTGGCGGCACAGCTGTTCGGCACCACCGGGGTGGCGATCCTGGTGCTGATGGCGCTGGCGGACGGGCAACGCGCGCTGCTGGACGTGGCGCTGACGCTGGCGGTGCTGGCGGCGGTGGCGGTGGTGGCCTTCGTCGCCTCGGCCGGGGGGCGGGCACCATGAGCGCGATCCCGATCCCCGCATCCGAGGCCGCGGGCCTGGCGCTGATGGCGCTGGGGGCGGTGTTCTTCGTGGCCGGCACCGTGGGGATGCTGCGCTTTCCCTGCGCCGTCAGCCGCCTTCATGCGCTGACCAAGGCCGACACCATGGGGTTGGGGCTGGTGGTGCTGGGGGCCGCGGTGATGGCCGGCACCGGCGGGGCCGCGCTGCGACTGGCGCTGATCTGGATCTGCGTGGCGCTGGCGGGCGCGCTGGGGGCGCAGCTGATCGCGGCCTTCGTGCGCCGCCACGGGGGCCAGTGGCCGGAAACCGAAGCGTCCGCGACTGAAATGCCGGACACCGGAACGCCGGAGGTCGGACAATGAGCGGGATCGACCCGATGCTGCCCTTCGATGTGGCGCTGGCGCTGGCGCTGGTGGCGCTGTCCTGGGCGGTTCTGGCGGCGGCCGACCGTTTTGCGATGGTGGTGCTGTTCATCGTGCTGGGGCTGATGGTGGCGCTGGCCTGGGTGCGGCTGGGCGCGCCCGACGTGGCGCTGGCCGAGGCCGCGATCGGCGCGGGCGTCACCGGTGCGCTGCTGCTGGCGACGCTGCGCCACCTGCGCGGCCCCGAGGCCGCCCCCGCGCCCGGGCCGGTACGCTGGAGCGTGGCGGCCCTAGTGGCGGGGGTGACGGTCGCGCTGGGGGCGGTGGTGGTGGCGGTCGCCACCGCCCCGCGCCCCGAGGGGCTGGCGGGACCGGTGCGCGACAACCTCCCCGCCAGCGGGGTGGAGCATGCGGTGACGGCGGTGCTGCTGAACTTCCGCGCCCACGACACGCTGATGGAGGTGGTGGTGCTGCTGATCGCGGTGATCGTGGTCTGGGCCGTCGACCGGGGGCTGGCGGCCGCGCATGATCCGGCCGCCGGGCCGGAGGCGGACGGGCTGGGACCGGTGCAGGCGGGATATGCCCGGCTGGCGCTGCCGGCGGCGGTGGTTCTGGGGATCTATCTGCTGTGGGCGGGGGCGCATGCGCCGGGCGGTGCGTTCCAGGCCGGGGCGGTGCTGTCGGCGGTGGGAATCATGGCCGTGCTGGCGGGCCGCTGGCGGCCCGAGGCGCACCACCGGGCCTGGGCCCGCGCGGTGTTCGGGCTGGGGGCCGCGGTGTTCGTGCTGGTGGCGCTGGGGGTCGGGCTGGGGCCGGGGGTGGCCTATGAATACCCGCCCCATCTGGCCAAGCCGCTGATCCTGGCGATCGAGGCCGCGGTGACGCTGTCCATCGCCGCCACCCTGGCCGCGCTGTTCTTTGGCCGCGAACCCGCGCCGGTGTCCCGGTCCCGGGGGCGGCGGCCATGAGCGTGCCCGGCCCCGACCTGATCTATGGCGTTGCCGGCCTCGGGATGTTTGGCCTGGGGCTGCACCATGCGATGACCGCGGCGGCCCCGCTGCGCCGCGTGCTGGCGCTGAAGATCTGCGCCATCGGCGCGTCGTTCCTGCTGATCGTCGCGGCCTGGCGGGTCGCGCCGGGGGCCATCGACGCGGTCCCGCATGCGCTGGTGATCACCGGCATCGTGGTGATGGTCTCGGCCATGGCGGTGGCGCTGGCGCTGATCCGGCGCATCCGCGCCCTCCAGGACGGCGAGGACACGCAGCCCGGGCACACACAAGCCGGGGACACGCAACCCGGGCACACACGGAACAGGGAGGGCCGGCAATGACCCCGGCGGTGATGGACGGGCTCATGCCGCATCTGATCGACTGGGAGGTGGTGGCCATCATGGCCCCGCTGCTGGGCGCGCTGGCGGGGCTGGTGATGCCGCGCGCGGCCGCCGGGATCGGCATCGCAGCGGTGGGGCTGACCACGCTGGCGGTCGCCGCGCTGAGCTGGGCGGTCACCACGCAGGGCGCGCGCATGATGGCCCTAGGCGGCTGGGGCGCACCGCTGGGCATCGACCTGCGCGCCGACGGGCTGGCGGTGATGATGCTGGCGATGACCGCCGGGGTGGGGCTGTGCATCAGCCTGTCGGCGCTGGCGGGCCAGAGGGCGCGTCCGGCCGCGGGCCGCCCCGGGGTGTTCTGGCCGCTGTGGCTGCTGCTGCTGGCGGGGCTGAACGGGGCGTATCTGTCGACGGACCTCTTCAACCTCTACGTCATGCTGGAGGTGATCTCGCTGGCCGCAGTGGGGCTGACGGTGATGGGCGGGGGCGCGGCCGCGCTGCGGGCGGGGTTCGAATACCTGATGGCCAGCATGCTGGGCGCGCTTCTGTTCCTGCTGGCGGTGGGATTCGTGTACCTGCGCTTTGGCCGGCTGGACCTGATGGGGCTGGCGGACCTGGTGACGCCGGGGGACCCGGCGATGGCGGGGGTGCTGGCGCTGATGCTGGTGGGGCTGGCGCTGAAGACGGCGCTGTTCCCGCTGCACTGGTGGCTGCCGGCGGCGCATGCCAGCGCCACCGCCCCGGCGTCGGCGCTGTTGTCGGCGCTGGTGGTGAAGGTGTCGCTCTATATCGTGCTGCGGGTGGGCCAGTACCTGGTGCCGCCGACCGAGGGGCTGGTGCTGCTGGTGGGGCTCGCGGGCGGGGCCGCGATGATCTGGGGCGGCATCCAGGCGCTGCGGGCCGAACGGCTGAAGCTGCTGGTGGCGTGGTCGACTGTGGCGCAGATCGGGCTGATCTTCGTGGCGTTTGCCCGCTCGGGCGCGGCCGGTACGGCAGAGAGCTGGAAGGCCGCGGCGCTGCTAATGCTGGCGCATGCGGTGGCCAAGGCCGCGATGTTCCTGGCCGCCGGCCGCATCAAGGACGAGGTCGGCCATGACGAGATCGCGCGGCTGGACCGCAGCCCGGTCCGCCCGACGCTGGCGCAGTTCACCTTTGCGCTGGCGGCGATCAGCCTGATCGGGCTGCCGCCCAGCATCGGATTTGCCGGCAAGTGGCTGCTGATGGAGGGAGCGCTGGCGGCCGGCTACTGGCACTGGGTGGCGCTGACCTTCGTGGGCACGCTGCTGAGTGTGGCGGTGTTCTCGCGGGTGATGGTGCCGTTCCTGCGCTTCGACCGGCAGCGCGGCCCGGTGGGCGAGCATCAGGGCTGGGCGCTGGCGGACGCGCCGCCGCTGGTGCTGGCGCTGGCGTCGTTCGGGCTGGGGCTGGGCGCGGCGCAGATCCTGACAATGCTGGAGGTGGGCGAGCCGTTCGCGCGCGCCACCGGCGCCGTTCTGGGGGGCGCGCCATGACCGAGGTCGTGCTTCTGCCGGTGTTCATCCTGATGACCTCGCTGGGGGTGGCGCCGCTGATCTTTGCGCTGCCCGAACGCGCGGCGGGCTGGCGCACGGCGCTCAACCTCGGGGCGGCGGCGGCCAAGGTGGCGCTGGTCGGCTGGCTGAGCTGGAAGGTGGCGCGCGGCGTCATCTACGAGGTGCGCTTCACCGTGCTGCCGGGGCTGGAGTTCAAGCTGCAGGCCGACCCGCTGGCGGTGCTGTTCATCGCGCTGTCCGCCGTGCTGTGGCTGATCACCACCGTCTATGCCGTGGGATACCTGGAGAAGGGACCGCACCGGTCGCGCTTCTTCGGTTTCTTCAGCCTGTGCGTGGCGGCCACCACGGGCGTGGCACTGGCGGGCAACCTGTTCACCTTCCTGATCTTCTATGAACTCCTGACACTCGCGACCTATCCGCTGGTGGTGCACCGGGGCACGGCGGCGGCGCTGCGGGCGGGGCGGATCTATCTGATCTATACGCTGTGCGGGGGGCTGGTGCTGCTGTTCGGCACGCTGTGGCTGTGGGTGCTGGCGGGGACCACCGATTTCGTGCCGCGCGGCGTGCTGGCGGATGTGGTGGCCGACGCCCCGGTACAGGCGCGGGTGCTGTTCTTCGTGCTGATCGCGGGGCTGGGGGTGAAGGCGGCGCTGTTCCCGCTGCACGCCTGGCTGCCGATCGCGATGGTGGCGCCGGCGCCGGTGTCGGCCCTGCTGCATGCGGTGGCGGTGGTCAAGGCGGGCGCCTTCGGCATCATGCGCGTCGTCTACGAGGTGTTCGGCATCGACACCGCACAAGCCCTCGGCGTCACCGCGCCGCTGGTGGCGGTGGCCGCCGTGACCATCCTCTACGGCTCGGTGCGCGCGATGATGGAGGATGACCTGAAACGCAGGCTAGCGTTCTCGACCGTCAGCCAGGTCAGCTACATCACCCTGGGCGTGGCGCTGGCCAGCCCCATCGCCGCCATCGGCGCGCTGGCGCATCTGATCCACCAAGGGCTGATGAAGATCACCATGTTCCTGGCCGCCGGCAACCTGGCCGAGGGGCTGGGCGTCAAGTCCGTGAGCCAGATGAACGGGGTGGGCCGCAAGATGCCGGGCACCATGGTGGCCTTCACGCTGGCGCTGCTGGCGATGATCGGGCTGCCGCCGCTCGCGGGGTTTGTCAGCAAATGGTACCTCGCCTCGGGCGGCCTGGCGGCGGACCAGGGCTGGGTGATCGCGCTGCTGGCGGGCTCCAGCCTGCTCAATGCGCTGTATTTCCTGCCCATCGTGCACCGCGCCTGGTTCGGGGTGGAGAGCGACGCGCCCGCCCGCGTGCCCGGTCGGCCGCGCATCGGCTGGATGATGACCGCCCCGCCCGTCGCCACCGCGACCCTGGTTCTGGTGGCGGGCATCTTTGCCAACGCGCCCTTCAGCCCGCTGGAGTGGACGCGCTTCATCGTCGCCCTCGAATACCTGGAGCCGCAGCCATGATCCCCGCCACCGGACCCGTGATCGGCCCGATGATGACCGAGGCGCTGCTGCTGGCGGCCATTCTGGCGCCGCTGGCCCTGGCGGTGGCGCTGGCCACGCCCGCGGGGGGATGGGTGCTGCGGGCGCTGCCGCTGGCGGCGGTACCGGCACTGGCGGCGGTGGCGCTGCTGGCGGCCCCCGCGGCGGTGGCCGAACCATGGCTGCTGATGGGCGCGGGCTTCGGGATGGAGGGCCTGGGCCGGGCCTTTCTGGGCTTCACCGCGGTGCTGTGGGCGGCGGCGGCCTGGGCCGCGCGGGGCTGGCTGCGCCACACCGACCACGCGGGCCGCTTTGCGGCGTGCTTCCTGATGGCGATGGCGGGCAACTTCGGGCTGATCCTGGCGACCGACGTGCCCGGCTTCTACACCTTCTTCGCGCTGATGAGCTTTGCCTCCTACGGGCTGGTGATCCACGCGGGCACGCCCGGGGCGCGCGGGGCGGCGCGGCTCTACATCGGCTTCGTGGTGGTGGGCGAGCTTGCGCTGTTCGCGGGCCTTGCGCTGGCGGTGGCGCAGGCGGGCACGCTGGAGCTGGCCGGGATCCGCGCGGCCGGCCTGTCGGATCCGGCGGCCTGGCTGGTGATCGCGGGGCTGGGGGTCAAGCTGGGCGTGATGCCGCTGCATGTGTGGCTGCCGCCGGCGCATGGGGCGGCGCCCGCGCCGGCCTCGGCGGTGCTGTCGGGGGCGATGATCAAGGCGGGGCTGTGGGGCATGATGGCGGTGCTGCCGCTGGGGACGATGGTGCTGGAGGATCACGGCACCGTACTGCTGGCGGCGGGCCTGGTGGCGCTGTTCGCCGCCGTGCTGCTGGGCCTGCGCGAGGCCAGCCCCAAGGCGGTCCTGGGCTGGTCGAGCGTGGCCCAGATGGGGCTGGTGGCGCTGGGGATCGGGGCGGCGCTGAAGGCGCCGGTGGCTTGGACGGTGCTGGGTCCGGGGCTGGTGGCGCTGGCCGCGCACCATGCGCTGGCCAAGGGGGCGCTGTTTCTGGGCGCGGGCGCGGTGGCCGCGCAGGCCGCGGTCGCGGCGCGGGTGGCGCTGATGCTGGCGCTGGCGGTTCCGGC
>NZ_NHSD01000187.1 GCF_016653255.1 Rhodobaculum claviforme | reverse complement strand
AATCATGTTCGGCAGGCTCAAGGACTGGCGCCGCATCGCCACACGCTACGACCGATGCCCCAAGGTCTTCCTCTCCGCCATCGCCCTCGCCGCAACCGTCATCTTCTGGCTATGAGTCCTGAGCCTACGCAACGCATGGACGTCCGGTCTGGTGAAGCTGCACCGCAGCGTCGTGGTCGTGCCGACCAGCAGCTTTGGGCCGGCTGCGTCGACGCTGTGGACGACCACCGCAGTGGGCGGCGATATGCTAGGATGCAGGCGGCCAGAGGCCCCGACACCCTTCCGCTAGCAGGGCATTCGCGGCTACATGGGCCCCCACGGCGTTAAAAGTGTGCGCCTTGCAGCGGATGGTCCACCGCTCTGGCGCGAAGGCAGGAGATCGCATGAAGCCAAGGGAGCCCCTGTCCGACTTCGTCCAGGAGGGTTTGCGGGCCGGGCACAGTCCGGATGAGCTGCGCTGCGCGCTTGAGCGCGCCGGCTGGTCGGGCGCCGAGATTGACGCCGCGGTGTCCGCGTGGAGTGACGATGGGCTACGGCTGCCCGTGCCGCGGCCGCGCCCCTCCGTATCGGGCCGCGAACTGGTGATGTTCGGCCTCTTCGCCATCACCCTCGTGGTGGTGATCTGGCACCTCCTGCAGCTCTCGTTCGCGCTGATCGACGTCTGGCTGCCCGATCCGGAGCGTCCCGGTGCGGGATGGCACCACGGCAGCATCCGCTGGTCGATGTCGGTGCTGGTGGTTGTCCTGCCGCTCTTCGCCTGGCTGACGTGGCGGGTCGAGGCGCCGTCCCGCAGCGGGTCCGGGCCGCAGCGCTCGCCCCTGCAGGTGCGCTTCGGGGCGATGGCGGTGCTCGTGTCCTTCCTCGTCCTCATCGGCGCCGCCATCGCCGTGGTGCACGCCGCCCTCAGCGGGGATTTCACGGCGCAGTTCCTTGCGAAGGCGGTGGTGGTCGCCGGCGTGGCCGGGCTCCTGATCGGCTGGTTCCGCGGCCACGCGACCGAGGCGTAGGCATGCGCATCACGAGCCTCGCCCTGATCGGAGTGGTTGCGGGGGTGATCGGGCTCGGGGTCTGGACGGTCGGCGGGCCCGGTCAGGCCCGCGCGGAGCGTCGCGACCAGGAGCGCATGGGCGACCTGAGCACCCTCGCCCGGCATCTGGCCTGTCTGCAACGGCAGGGGCTGGAGGCCGACGAGCGATCGGAGTCCTGCCCCGGGGTGGCGCGCCGCACGGACCCGCTCAGCGGCGATCCCTACCATGTGGATGCGGCGGATGTCGTCCGGGTCTGCGCGCGGTTCGAGACCCGGCTGCCGCGGCAGCGGTGGGGCAACCGCGACGATTTCGACCCTGACGAGGGATGCCTCGTGGTGGGCGCGCGCGACACAGGCGCGTGGTGACGCCAACGGGGCAACGCTCGGCCCCTCGTTCTGGCGGTTATGGCGGCAGGGCGTGATACACTTGATTGGCGAGATTTGCGGTGCGATCCTGCGGTCAAATGGCGGGCGCCCCTTGGGCTCTTTCGGCGTTGATCTCCCTGCGGCGCCGTTATGGCCGCCCAAACCGTGAGGAAGGCAGGCGCACACGTGTCCGATGCAGGTGCCACGCCGGGGGCCTCCGCTCCAGTCGGATTGGCTGCAGGTCCGGACGGTGGATCGCATGGCTGGCTGTGGGTGGCGCTGATGGCCGCGGGGGTCACGCTGGCGGCGGTCGCCTTGCCCCGTCTGCCGCTCATCCTCGTGGTTCCGCTCTGGCTGACGCTGGGCCTGGCCGCCGCGGTACCGGGGGCGGCCAACACGGCCGTGGCGCGGGGACATGCGCTGAAGACCATGCGGACCGCGCACCCGCTGCACAGGCTGCGCCGGGGCGGGCTGGTGCGGGTGACGCTGTGGGGTGCCGCCGGGATCCTGGCCGTGGCGGTGCTTCTCGTGCGGCTGTCGGCGGGCGGGGCGCCTGGCTGGATGGGTGCTGCCGCCGGGGTGGCCGCAGTTGTGGCGGTGATGTGGTCGGGGCGGGGCATGACGGCGCGGCTCCACGCACCCGTGCATGCCGACGCACGGCTGCGCCGCCATGCCCTGCTGGCCGGCACGGCTGCGGTGGTCGTGGTCTCGGGGCTGGCGGGTTGGTGGCTCGGGCCGGGCGATCCCGCGCTCACCCGCCCCGCGACCAGCGCCCTGATCGCCGAGGCGTTCGAGGCGCAGCGCCTCTGGGTCGGGGTCGAGGCCTGGGCTTTGGGCGCCGTGACGGCGCTGGGCCTGCTGCCGCCCATGGCCGAAGCCGTGCTGGCCGCGCTGCTGCTGGGCGTCAGCGGCGGCGCCGTGGCGGCGCTTGCGGTGGCAGCGCTCATGCAGGCGCAAGACTGGAGACGCGCGGTGGCAACCTCGTCGGACGCACAGGAGCCACCCCCGGCGCCCCCCTCAGCCGTGCTGGCGGTAAGCACGTTGACGGTGCTTGTCCTCGCAGGCGCCTTCTGGAGCGAGCGCCAGCTGTTCCCCCATCCGCCCGAAGCGCGGCCGATGGCACAGCTTCAGACCACGGCAGCCGAGCGCATCGGCACGGCATATTACCCCGCCGGAACCCACGCCGAGGTCGATGCTGGCCGCGCCACACTCGCCGCGCAGGACGCAGCGGCATTGGCCGAACTGCGGACCGCGGCGGAGGCCGGGTTCGACGCCATGCTTGCCGGGGTCGATCCGTTCCTGGACGGATACTACTCGCTGCGGGGGGAGTACTGGCGGATGGGCGTGGCCGTGGGGGGCTGGGTGCGGGGCGATCCCGAAGCCGCGCTGGAGGCACATCTGGCGGGCCGGCTGAACGATGCCCTGGACAGCGACACCCACCTGGGTCCGGTGACCGAACGGCTGGCCTTGCTGAGTCTTGCGGAGGCCCGCGCACAACAGGCCGCGCGCGAAACGGCCCTGCTTGGCACGGCGCTCAGCGACATCAATCCGGCACGCCTGCGCGTCGAGGCCAGTTTCCCTGCGCTCGCTCCTCTTCCGGAACTGCGGAGCCTTGGCCTGTCCAGCAACCTGGAAACCCGGCTGGGCGGATCGGTGGCGATGGGGGTACTGGGCGCCGTGGTAGCGCGGCGGGTTCTGCAGCGGTTGGTCCAGAGAGGGATTCTGCGTCTTGGCGCGCGCGCCCTGCTGGCCACGGTGCCGCTTGTGGGCACCGCGCTGGCGGTGGGCACGGATGTGGCGGCCCTGAAGCTCGAGGAGCATTACAACCGCGCAGACTTCCGCGCCGAAATCGTCGCCGCTCTGGAAGAGCAGCGTGCATCGTTCATCGCCGCAATCGCCGCACCCTCGGAGGACTGAACTGATGACAGACGTCGAGCGCGTCCCTGCGAGTGTACGCGAACGCTGGCTGCCGCCCGCGACCTTAGGCGCATACTGCTTTGCGGTCGCGGTGTTGATGCTGTGTTGATGTAAGTGGGCACGCGGAAAGCCCCAGTGCTTCACTTGGGATTTAAGTGTTTTATATTTATGGTAAATCTGGTTGCGGGGGCTCGCAACCGCCGAAACCTACCCCAGCCGCGGTGCCTGCTGCCGGCGTAGGAGGCGACGGATAGCGTCTTGTTTTCGTTTGCCTTATCCTCAGGAGAGGGACAACGATACCGTCCGAGCCCAAGAGGAACACCCTACTGGGACACCGTGAGGATCGCTCGTAAACGGGATCTCACCTCGGCGAACGTCGCAGGGAGCACCCTGCCCCGCACCTCGGCGCGGGCGGCGTCGATCGTGGCGATCTTGGCGCAGCGGATGATCGACGGGGCCGGCAGGCCGGCGGCGGCGGCATCGGGGATCGCCACGTCGCCGACCCAGCCGCGGTTCCCGGCGGAGGTGATCATGAGCACCCACAGCAGGAGGCCGCCGCCTTCGCCCGGACCGGTCTGGGCGACCACCAGGGCCGGGCGGTGCTGCCGTGCCTCGCCGTCGGTGTAGGGGAAGGGGACGCGGACGACGCAGCCCGGCTCAAAATCCGGCATAGGCCTTGCTGTCCGCCTCGCCCGCCCATTCGTCGAAGCAGGCGAACGGGTCGTCCTGAGGCGCGGCGGCCCTCGTCAGGATCACACGGTCGCCCTCGATGGCGTAAGCGATGGTATCGCCCTCCTTCAGCCGCAGCGCGGTGCGCACGGCAAGCGGGATTGTCGTCTGGGCCTTGCTGGTCAGCTTTCCGGTGATCATGGCTCCCTCCGCAGGAGAAGGTAAGGACAGTCCTTACCGAAGGCAAGAGCGGGCCAGAGTGGGCCGATCCGGCGAGCCTTCATGCGAAGGGGCTTGCCCGGTGGGCGCCGTTGGGCGAGCCTGCGGCGTCGGGGATCACCGGGGCGTGCATGGCCTGCGGCAAGGCGGGAGGGAACCGATGGAATTCGAGCGGGGGCGCCTGTGCGGCAATCGGCGGATCTGGGGCCTCGTGGTCGCCGGGGTGCTCGGTCTGGGGGGTGCTGCGCCATCGTGGGCGGCGACGACGGGGTTTTCGGCCCAGGGCCTCGTGCGCGTGACGATCACCGTCGAGGGGGATCGGGCGGGCGATGTCGGCGTGGCCGGCAGCTCGGTCCAGCTGCATCAATCCGGCCAGCCCGGCCTGCGCAGATCGCCCGGGTATCCCGCGCCGGAGACCGTCCTCGGTGTCGGCGACGATGCCGGGATCGACCGGACGATCACGCCGCCGCCGACGCTGGCGGCGGTCGGCAACACCGAGGGGGGCCTCGCAGGGCTGATCCTGCGCAGCGAGGATGGCGCGACCGATCTGAGCGACCCGCTGCCCGGTGTCACCGCCGCGTTCGGTGACGCCGAGGCCAGCACGACGGCCACCGCCGGCGGACAGGGCACCACCCTGGAGTTCACGTCGACCGCCTCCGGCGCGGCGACCGAGCCGGGCGCCTTCGCCGACGCCTCGTCGGAGTGGACGGTGGAGATCACCTTGACCAACCTGTCGGGCGAGCCGGTCACCGTCCTGTGGGCGGTCGAGACGCTGCTCAGCGCCAATGTCACCGGTCAGAATACCGACCGTGGGTTTGCGGCGACCGACGCCATCGCCCAGGTGCCCGACGAGGACCCGTCGACCCCGCAGGCGCCGGGAACGGGCGCGGCCAGCGCGCCGATCCTGCCGGGGTGGTACGCGACGATGCTGCTGCCGCCCGAGCTGCGCGACGACCCCGAGAACCTGCAGACCCATGCGGCGACCGCGTCAACACGGACGTGGTCCCGCACATACCGCCTGGAAATCCCGGCGGGCGAGTCGGCCACGCTGGAATTCGGGCTGCGGACGGCAGGCAGTGCCACGATGGCGGTCACGCCGATCCCGCTGCCCGCAAGCCTGCCGCTCCTCGTGACCGCGTTGGCTGGAGCGGGCCTGCTGCGCGCCGCCCGCACGCGCAGGGGCCGAGACCACAGAGCCGCCGCAGGCCGCCTCCCGACCCGCGCGGTCCTGCCGTGGCTGCATGAGGGGCGCGGGCACATGCATGCGTGTCAATCGATATGCTGACCCACCCGCGGCAAGTGACGCACCGTGGAGATTCTTGGCTGCCCGGTGACCTTCTCTCCGCATCCCCACCAGATCGAGGCCGCCCGTCGCGCCCATGACGACTGGTGCCAAGCGCTCAGCTGAATCCGGGACGGGCTGATGTCGGGCGCCATGCTGCGGGAGGTGGCGGGAACAGCAGCGATGCCGCCGATCATGCCATGGGCCCACAGCCAGTTGCGCGAGCCCCGATGACAGCCCAACTCCTATGCGAACATGATGAACAGCTCATCCTCAAAGCCGAGTTCGGTCAGGATGAACTTCATCCGCTCGAACTTGGTCGTGGAAGCGATATTGGCCCCATCAAAATACCCCTCATCCACCTGAACCGACTGGCGCAGGGTGGAAGCATCAGCTGTCAACTGGATGCGATCACCGAGCTTCCTGCCATGAAGGGCATCGGGTTTGGGCCGCGCGCATGGCCGGCGCGGAGGATTTACAGCGCGCCCAGGACCTCGCGGTGATCAGGCGCGAGGGTGGGGTTCCTGCTGTGGTTCGTGGGCTTCATGGCCTTTGGCGGCGAGCGGTTCCTGATGTGGAAGTCCGGGACCTGGACCGGCCAGCAGGCGGCGTGCCGGTTCTACATCACGATCCTGGCGGTGCTGGTCTTGGTAATGCATCCCGACCCGGCGCCGCAGCGCTGAGGCGCGCGCGTCACTCCACCAGCTCGATGGTGCCGGGGCCGGCCGCGCCGCCCCCCATGCCAAAGGTGTCGAGGTCGAAAAACGACGTCGCGCAATTGGCGGTGATGTCAGCCGATCCGGTGAAGTAGAGCCGGGCCATCACCATCATGAAGCAGCCGTCGTCGACGCCGCTGCCGCCGCGGAACTCGATCGTGGCGCGGGGGGTGTAGATCGCCCCCGTCACGCGCGAGCCCACCAGCACATGGGTCCTGACGCTGGCGGTGTCCTGGCTGTCAAATACCAGCACATTCTGCCACGGACCGTCGCGCATCGCCTGCAGGTCGGCGGTGGTGTTGTTGCCAAAATCCAGCTGCGCCCCGTTGATCAGATAGACCGCGATTCCGGCCGAGGCGTCGATGTCGGTCCAGCCCTGGGCTCAGGACCCATTGATCTGCTTGCGGCTCGCCGGTTGGCGTGATTCACGGCCCTCGATCAACGGGGGGCATGATGAGCAATCTGTTCTGGCTGACGGACGCGCAGATGGCGCGGCTACGACCGTTCTTTCCAAAGAGCCATGGCAAGCCGCGGGTCGACGACCGACGTGTGCTGAGCGGGATA
>NZ_NHSD01000186.1 GCF_016653255.1 Rhodobaculum claviforme | reverse complement strand
CCAACCGCCAGCCCCGCGTTACGGAGAGAGGGCCCGAACGGGGAGCCGAGTGGGGAGCCGAGCGCAGGTCCGACCGTGCGGCCACAGCCCCGGCCCGCGCCGCCGCCGCCGGACAGTGGGCGGAGTTCTGACCCCGGCCCTCCCGCCTCTCTGACGATACCGGAGCCCCGGCGCTGGCCGGGGTTCCGGCGTTTTCACCGCCCGCCCAGGCCGAGGGCCGGACGGCCGCGGGCCAGGGGGCACGGCCCCGCTGAAGATGACGGCGCGCCGTGTCCATTCGGCGCAAGGGACGCAGGACCGGGGCCGTGGGCAGGTCCCGGCCCGCACGGCCCGGGCTGCGGCGGAGCTGGCAGGCACGCGCTTGGCAGGGCCGAACAGCTTGGGCCGCGCGCGCCTGCGAGGCCGGTCCGGATCGCTCGGGCGCTATGCCGGGGATGGCGCCAAGGCCGTGGTGCAAACGGGGTCGGGCCGGACCTCGGTCCCATGCGGCGCAGGCCGGGCGAGGATCGCAGGGCGGGACCGGGTGAGCGGGCGCCCCGACCGAGCCGGGCTGGGCGGGCTACGGGCAGGTCCGACGTCGCCCCTCGGGACCGGGTTGCCCGGCCACGCGCTGCCGATCCTCGGCGCGGCGGGATCGGGAGCGTCGCAGGTCACGTCCGGCGGGCCGGTGAAATTTCCTGGACGGTCTGAGGGCACGGTCCGGTGGTCCCTGTGGTCAGGCCGATCATGGGGCGATCGGCGCGGTGCCGATCCGGGCGAAGGCCTCGACCACCCCTCGGCGGCGCTGGGTGTGCCATTCACCGGTCTGCGCAACGGCACGCCGCCGGTCAGGCGCAGGACGGTGGTCCCGTTGGAGCGGGACGGCATGACCGCCACCGGTTCGAAGACATGCCCGATCCCCGACGAGGTCGGTCCGCCGACTGACCTCCTTTTCCATGCGCTCGATCGGGCTGTGGCGCGCAGCCCGGGATGGTCCTGGCGGGGGCCTCGCGCCCGAGCGCGGCGGGCGACAACCTCTCTGGTGGGCCGTCCGAGGCAGGGCCGGCCGGCCCGTCGTGCGCGCGGGCGAGGATGGGGTCGGCCATCCCCACCCCCGGTGGCGCACAATGGCCCATTTCCTGCACGGCCCGGAATTGGTGCCGCCGGAGAGGCGGCGCCCATGCCCTTGGGGTCACTCTGGGTCACACCGCGCATGGCGGGGACGTCATGGCCGCGTCCCGGATGCTGCCGCGCCAGCCCCGATCACGGCGCGCAAGACACGGCACGCATCTCCGGGGCGGGACGCCGGTCCATGCGCACGGGCGGGTGCCTTTCCCCCGCGGTGCCCGGATACAGTGCGCCCCGCGGTGCTCATCCTGGGATCAGCTCGGCTCCGACGTGCTGTATTCTTCAGCGGTCTTGTGCTGCCTTCGGGCGCATCCAAGGGCCGTAGATCGCGAAAATCCGTGCAAAACTTGTCGGCCGATGTCGTCTGGCGGCGCTGGCGCAACTGCCCAAGGGGCGGGCAATTGGTGCACACGGTTGCAATACTTTGCCTGTTCCGGTTTACTGTGTGCCAACCGGGACACACAAGAGCCCGGAAATGACAGGAGGGTGGCCGCGTGTTCGATGTGCGCGACGATGCCGGATTTGTCCGGTTCGACCGGGTCCAGAAAAGCTATGACGGCGTCAGCCTGGTGGTGAAGGACCTCAACCTCGACATCGCACGGGGCGAGTTCATGACCATGCTCGGGCCGTCGGGCTCGGGCAAGACGACCTGCCTGATGATGCTGGCGGGGTTCGAGACGGCGACCTCGGGCGACATCCTGCTGGGCGGCAAGCCGATCAACAACATCCCGCCGCACAAGCGCGGCATCGGCATGGTGTTCCAGAACTATGCCCTGTTTCCCCACATGACCGTGGGCGAGAACCTGGCCTTTCCGCTCGAGGTGCGCGGCATGGGCAAGTCCGAGCGCGAGGCCAAGGTCAAGCGCGCGCTGGACATGGTTCAGATGGGCGCCTTTGCCGGGCGCCGTCCGGCGCAGCTGTCGGGCGGCCAGCAGCAGCGCATCGCGCTGTCGCGCGCGCTGGTGTTCGAGCCGGAACTGGTGCTGATGGACGAACCGCTGGGCGCGCTGGACAAGAACCTGCGCGAGCGGATGCAATACGAGATCAAGCACATCCACGAGAACCTCGGGGTCACGGTGGTCTATGTCACCCACGACCAGACCGAGGCGCTGACGATGTCGGACAAGGTTGCGGTGTTCGACGATGGCCGCATCCAGCAGCTCGCACCGCCCGACGTGCTGTACGAAGAGCCGGAGAACGCCTTTGTCGCGGGCTTCATCGGTGAAAACAACACCCTGCGCGGTCGCGTCACCCGGATCGACGGCGACATCTGCACCGTCCGGCTGGACGATGGCGGCGCCGAGGTGCAGGCCCTGCGCGTCAACGTCGAGGGCGAGGGCGCCCGCACGACCCTGTCGCTGCGCCCCGAGCGCGTGCGCATCGCCGCCCCCGAGGAGGAGGTCGACAACGCCTTCGACGCCAAGGTGGCCGAGCTGATCTATCTGGGCGACCACATCCGCGTGCGGGTCAAGGTCGCAGGCAACGACGAATTCATCGTGAAGGTGCCCAATTCGGCCAAGGGCCGGCGCGTGTCGGTGGGCGACGCGCTGCGGCTGGGCTGGGCCACGCAGGATTGCCGCGCGCTGGATCCATCCTGATCGCACGACAGTATCCGGCACCCCGCACGCCGTGCGCGGTGCCGCAACGAGGACGGCGCGTCCGATGCCGTCCGATATCATGCAACAGAGGAGCCAAAGCATGAAACAGCGTTCGCTGAAAGTCATCGGGGCAGGCAGCGCCCTGAGCCTGCTCGCCCTCGGGGCCGCGCAGGCCGCCGAGGATCCGGTCCGGCTGACGATCGTGTCCTGGGGCGGCGCCTATACCGCCAGCCAGGTGCGCGCCTATCACGAGCCCTGGATGGAGATGAATCCCCACGTCACCATCATCAACGACGACGGCTCGGCCAACGCGCTGGCCAGCCTGCGCGCCCAGAGCCAGGCCGGCAACGTGACCTGGGACCTGGTGGACATGCTGCCGTCGGACGCCCAGCTGGCCTGTGACGAGGGCATCATCCTCCAGATCGACCACGACGCGATGCTGGCCGCCGCCCCCGATGGCACCCCGGCCTCCGAGGACTTCCTGCCGGGGTCGCTGGGCGAGTGCTTCATCCCGCAGATCGTCTATTCCACCATCATCTCGTTCAACACCGAGATGTTCCCCGAAGACGCCATGCCGCAGTCCATCGCGGATTTCTTCGACACCGAGGGCTTTCCCGGCCGGCGTGCGATCCAGGACCGTCCGGCGGCGAACCTCGAGTGGGCGCTTTATGCCGATGGCGTCGCGATCGAGGACATCTACGACGTGCTCGCCACCCCCGAGGGCGTGGACCGTGCGTTTGCCAAGCTCGACACGATCAAGGACGAGCTGGTGTTCTGGACCGAGGGCGCGCAGGCGCCGCAGCTGCTGGCCGACCAGGAAGTGGCGTTCGCCACCGGCTACAACGGCCGCATCTTCGACGCCTCCGAGGTGGAGGGCCAGCCCTTCGAGATCATCTGGGACGGCCAGATCGTGGAATGGGACGGCTGGGTCGTGCCCGCCGACGGCCCGAACGTGGATGCGGTGATGGAGTACCTGTACTTCGCCACCGACACCCAGCGGCTGGCGGATCAGGCCAAGTTCATCTCGTACGGGCCGGCGCGGGCGTCCTCGGCGCCGTTGGTGTCCACGCATGCCGATCTGGGCATCGACATGATCCCGCACATGCCGACCAATCCGGACAACTACTTCTCGCCCATCGTTCTGGATAACGACTTCTGGACCGACTACGGCGACGAGCTGCGCGAGCGGTTTGCCAACTGGATGCTGCAGTAAGCAGCCCGGCGGGGGCGCGCGATCCGCGCCCCCGCCCACAGGCCAGACCGCCCCATCGAAGGGCGGCGCCCGCAGGGAGAGACACGCATGGCACAGGCCGACGCCGGAGGCATTCCCACCGCATCGGAGCACGAGCCGCGAAGAAAGCTCGTCACCGCGGACGGGACCCCGCTCAAGCGCGCGCTGCAACGGGCCGAACGCAGACGGGTGCTCGCGGCCTTTGGCCTGGTGGCGCCGCTGCTGATCTTTCTGCTGACGGTGTTCATCTTTCCCATCGGACAGATGATGTGGCGCAGCGTGGACAACCCGCAGGTGGTCAACGCACTGCCGAACACCCTGCAGGCGTTGCGTGGCTGGGACGGTCAGGACGTGCCGGGCGAGGCCGTGTTCGCGGCGCTGCATGCCGACTACATGGCCGATCAGGATCGTCCGCGCCGCGAGCAGGCGATGGGGCCGCTGGGCATCCGCCTCAACTATGAGCTGAGCGCGGCGCGCGGGGCGATCTCGCGCACCGGCCGCAACGTCGACACCTTCGAGGCGCCCTTCCGCGAGGCGTTCCTGGATGCGCACCGGCTGTGGGGCGACCCTGCGCTGTGGCGCGTGATCCAGCGCGAGGGGCGTCCGTTGACCGCCGCCTATTATGTCGCGGCGCTGGACCGGGAATACGATGCCGATGGCAACATCGTCCAGCGCGACGAGAACCGGCGGATCTATGTCTCGCTTTACGGCCGCACGCTGGCGCTGTCGCTGGGCATCACCTTCCTGACGTTCCTTCTGGGCTTTCCCATCGCCTATTACATGTCGATCCTGCCCATGCGGCAGGCCAACCTGCTGATGATCTGCGTGCTGCTGCCGTTCTGGACGTCGCTTCTGGTGCGCACGACGGCGTGGATCGTGCTGTTGCAGCAGCAGGGCGTGATCAACACGCTGCTGGTGAGTGTGGGGATCATCGGCGACGACGGGCGCCTCAGCCTGATCTACAACATGACCGGCACCATCATCGCGATGACGCATATCCTGCTGCCGTTCATGGTGCTGCCGCTCTATTCGGTGATGCGCACCATCCCGCCGTCCTACATGCGCGCGGCGAAATCGCTGGGGGCCACGCCCACCACCGCCTTCCGCCGGGTGTATTTCCCGCAGACGCTGCCGGGGATCGGCGCGGGCGCGGTGCTCGTGTTCATCATCTCGATCGGCTACTACATCACGCCGGCGCTGGTGGGCGGGCAGTCGGGCCGCATGATCTCCAACGAGATCGCGCGCCACATGCAGCAATCGCTGAACTGGGGGCTCGCGGCCGCGCTGGGCACCATGCTGCTGGTGGGCGTGCTGATCCTGTACTGGGCCTACAACAAGCTGGTGGGCGCCGACACGCTCAAGCTCGGCTGAGGAGACGGCGATGCGTACCCTTCCCCCCTATGCCACGACGGGCGAGCGGATCTGGTTCTACACCTTCCGGGTGATCTGCTTTGCCATCTTCTTCTTCCTGCTGGCGCCGATCCTGATCATGATCCCGCTCAGCTTCAACGCGCAGCCGTTCTTCACCTTCACGCGCGAGATGCTGACGCTGAACCCCGACGGCTGGAGCCTGCGGTGGTATCAGGATCTGTTCGGGTCGGACAGCTGGATGCGGTCGATCCGCAACTCGTTCCTGATCGGCATTGCCGCGACGATCCTGGCCACGACGCTGGGCACGCTGGCGGCTCTTGGCCTCAGCCGGTCGCAGATGCCGTTCAAGGGGCTGATCATGGGCATCCTGATCTCGCCGATGATCGTCCCGCTGATCATCTCGGCGGCGGGGATGTTCTTCTTCTTCTCGTCCATCAATATCGCGCAGACCTTCACCGGCGTGATCCTGGCGCACACCGCGCTGGGGGTGCCGTTCGTGGTCATCACCGTGACGGCGACGCTGGTGGGGTTCGACCATTCGCTGACGCGGGCGGCGGCGAACCTCGGGGCCTCGCCCACGCGGACGTTCTTCAAGATCACCATGCCGCTGATCCTGCCGGGCGTGATTTCCGGCGCGCTGTTCGCCTTCATCACCTCGTTCGACGAGATCGTGATCGTCCTGTTCGTCGCCGGCGTCGAGCAGCGCACCATCCCGCGCGAGATGTGGTCGGGCATCCGCGAACAGATCAGCCCGACGATCCTGGCGGTGGCCTCGATCCTGGTGCTGGTGTCGATCGCGCTGCTGACCACGGTGGAGCTTCTGCGCCGCCGCTCCGAACGGATGCGTGGCCTCAGCCCCGGCTGAGGGCTCGGCCCCTCAGGGTCTGTGCCGCAGCACCAGAAGGTCGTCGAAGGTGAAGGCGATGTCGTAGTCCCCGGCGTTCAGCCGATCCACATAGAGTTGCAGCAGGATCGGCGCATTGGCATGCGTCTCCAGCGGCAGGGTGTGGGTGCGCACGGCGGCGCGCTCCAGCAACGCCACCGCCGGGGGGTGGTTTGCGAAATCGGCAGCGGCTTCTTCGACCCAGTCGTCATGGAACGGCATGCGCGGGTTCAGCCCCGCGATCACGGGCGTGGTGATGAAGCGCGTGCTGGGCAGACGCTCTGCCAGTTGGACGATCTGATAGTTCCAGCCCCACTGGAATATCCGGTCCTGCGGATCGGTTTCCGCCCTGATCCAGTCCACAAGCGCCATCCGCGCGTCCTGGTTCAGCGGCAGCGCGACGCCCGCGTCGATGCCCTGGGCCCCGATGGTGTGCCCATCCACGGACCGAGGGGAAAACCCCGCGAACTTCGAGCCGAGACCGGCCACGATCAGCACCGCACACCCCGCCAGCAGCCCGCGCGCCGCCGTCATCCTCCGGGGGTGGCCACCCTCGGCGGCGCTCCAGGTACGGTCGAGAAGCACGCACATCCACACAACGAACACCGGCAGCGCCCCCCCGAGGTGATACTGGAACCCCTTGTTCATCACCCCGTAGGACAGCAGCACGACCCCCAACACGCCCAGCGTCAGCAGCAGGGCCCGGCGGCTGATGGCATCGATCCGCGACCACGAAGCGCCCCACAGCACGACGCCCGCCAGCCCCAGCGCCACGGGCCAGTGCCACCAGCTCAGAAACACCTCCGAAAGGGTTCCGAGAAGTTCGAGCCGGGGGGACGTGCCGCGATAGTCGAGAATGACGAACAGCACCGCCTGTTCCCACCAGTCGCGCAATGTCCCCGAGGCAGCGCCCAGCCCCACGGCGCCCGCGATGACCGCCACCGCGCCACCGGCCAGCGCCGCCACCGCAGGCCCGCGCCGGATCGACGGGCGGGCCGCCCCGATCACCTCGGCCACCAACAGCAGAGCCAGCAGCGCAAGCCATGTCGGCCGGATCAGCACGATCAGCCCCAGCATAGCGCCCGCAGCAACCAGCGCAATCCCGTCCCCCCGGCCCCGTGGCAGCGCCAGCGCCAGGGCGATGAACGCCAGCCCGCCGACCATGATGTCGCGTTGCCCGCTCATCCAGCCGCCCGCAGTGACATAGAGAGGGGGATAGATCAGCGCGAACAGAACCGCCGCGCGTGCAAGACCGGCTTGCACCAGGAACCACGCAACCCCGGCGCACACCCCCAGGAGAACAAGGTAATCAAACACCCGAAAGGCCCAGGGTACCGCCCCGAACAGCCGCTGGCCAAGCTCGTGCACGAGGAAGACCGCAGGCCAGTTGATCTCGAAGGCATCGGCATAATAGCTGCCCCCCTGCCAACTGATCCAGCCGATATAGTCGAAGAGCGCCTGATCCGGGTTCGGTGTGATCGTGGCGTAGAACAGCAAAAGCGCAGGGGTCATGGCCAGCCACACCAGCGCGGCACCGATCAGGAACCGACGTGGAACCGGTCCGGCCAGGGGCGCGCGGAGGTGCCGGTCAGGGACTGCGCGACGGGCGGTGTCCACAGGGTCCATTGTACCTCACGGTGTGATGATGCTGCCCGGGCCTTGGTACGGAGTGCGGGCGTGGGCCCTCAATGCGCGCGGCGCCTTGTCAGGGCGCATGTGGCGAAGACGCCGACAGGATGGGCGGTGCCCGCCGCGGCGGTGGCTGCGGGGTGCATCCGGTTGACGGTGCCGTGGCGCGGGTCTAGGCGCAAGGCCGGGATCGTCGAGGGAAAGGTCATCTCCATGTCCGACAGCGTCGCGCCGCAGGCTGCCAGATTCGCTCCGCGTATCTTTTCCGGCATCCAGCCGTCGGGAGGGCTGACGCTGGGGAACTACCTCGGGGCGCTCAAGCGCTTCGTGGAGAAACAGGACGAGGGGATCGAGACGGTCTACTGCCTCGTGGACCTGCATGCGATCACCGTCTGGCAGGACCCCGCCCGGCTGCGCCACGCCACGCGCGAGGCCGCCGCCGGCTTCATCGCCGCCGGGATCGACCCGGCCCGCTCGATCCTGTTCAACCAGAGCCAGGTGACGGCGCATGCCGAGCTTGCGTGGATCTTCAACTGCGTCACCCGCATCGGCTGGCTGAACCGGATGACCCAGTTCAAGGACAAGGCCGGCAAGAACCGCGAGGCGGCGTCGGCGGGGCTGTATGTCTATCCCTCGCTGATGGCGGCGGACATCATGGCCTATCACGCCACCCATGTTCCGGTGGGCGAGGACCAGAAGCAGCATCTGGAGCTGACCCGCGACGTGGCGATCAAGTTCAACCATGACTATGGCGTGGACTTCTTTCCCGTCGTGGAGCCGGTGATCGAGGGGGTGGCCACCCGCGTGATGTCCCTGCGCGACGGCACGAGGAAGATGTCCAAGTCCGATCCCTCGGACATGAGCCGGATCAACCTGACCGACAACGCCGACGCCATCGCCACCAAGTTCCGCAAGGCCCGCACCGATCCCGACCCCCTGCCCGAGACGCCCGAGGGGCTGGCGGGCCGGGCCGAGGCCGCGAACCTGGTCAACATCTATGCAGCCCTCGCGGGCACCACCCCGGCCGCCGTTCTGGCGGAGTTCGCGGGCCAGGGCTTCGGCACCTTCAAGCCCGCGCTGGCGGATCTGGCGGTGGCGCAGCTTGGCCCCATCACGGCCGAGATGCACCGCCTGATGGCCGATCCCGCCGAGATCGACCGCACCCTGGGCGCGGGCGCCGAACGTGCCGACGCCATCGCCCATCCCATCCTCGAACAGGTCTATGACATCGTCGGCATGGTCCGGTCGCGCCGCCGCTGATCATCCGCGTCAACCGTCGGTGATGGTGTAGCACCGCGGGATCACCGCCGTGGCGGCCCACCAGGGGGATGCGCGGGTGCGCCGCTGGTGGGCGTCGAAGGCGGCACGGCTTGCGAACCGTTCCTCCACCCGCCAGACCAGCGGGTCGTCGGTCTGCCAGACCTCGAAGGACAGGCAGCCCGGTTCCGCCCGGCTCAATGCCACATGCGCCGCCAGATGGCGTGCGATGGCCGCGGCCTCCTGCGCCGTGGTGCATCGCATCTCTCCGGACAGGCGCACGGCGCCGCGACGTGCGGTTGCGGCGCTCAGATCACCACCACCTGCGTGCCGATGCGCACCCACTCGTACACTTCCTCCACATGGTGGTTGAACAGCCCAAAACAGCCGTTGGAGGCGCGGCGCCCGATCTTGGCCGGGTTGTCGATGCCGTGGATGCGATAGTAGGTCCAGCCGAGGTTCATCGCCCGCGTTCCCAGCGGGTTGTCGGGGCCGGGGTGCACGATGGCCGGCAGGGTGGGATCGCGTCGGCGCATGTTGGGGGTCGGGATCCATGTCGGCGCGGGGCGTTTTTCCACGACGCTGGTGCGGCCGCGGCGGGTGAATTCCTCGGTCATGGGGACCGAGCAGGGGTAGCAGCGATAGGTCTCGCCGTCCTCGGACCAGAAGTGCAGCGCCCGGCTGGAGACATCGGCCAGCATCGCTCCGTTGCGCAGGGTGCTGAAGTGCTCCTGCCAGCGCACGGAGCGGAAGGACTGGATGTTGCGCCGGACGGTGGCGATCGGCGCCTCGGCCTCGATCTCGCCGGTGAAGGGCTGGGCGCCGGCCGGCAGGGCGGCGGCGGTCGCGACAAAGGCGCCCCCTGTCAGCAAAAGCTTGCGCCGGATCGGATCATGCGATGCCATCTCGGCCCCCCGTTCAGGTCCCCGTCGGGAAACCCTGCCCCAGCCGGAGGATTCGGGCAAGCGCGGCGGCCCGTCTGGACCCCATCGGACCAAGCTGCTTAAACGGGCGGCGAACAACACAAGGGGCAGGGCATGGCCACGGGAACGAACCTCAGGACCTGGTTTGACGGGCGCTGGCACGACGGCGACGTGCCGGTGATGCGGGCGGGCGACCACGGCAGCTGGCTGGGGACGACGGTGTTCGACGGGGCGCGGGCGGTGGACGGGCTGGCGCCGGACCTTGACCTGCACTGCGCGCGGGTCAACCGCTCGGCCGAGGCGCTGATGATCGCGCCCACCGTGGACCCCGCCACCATGGCCGCGATCGTGTGGGAGGGGGTGCGCCGGTATCCCGACGGGACACCGCTCTATATCCGCCCGATGTACTGGGCTCTGCACGGCGATTTCATGGGGATCGTGCCGAAGGTCGGCCCCGACGCCACCGGCTTTGCGATCAGCCTGGAGGAGATCGCGATGCCCGACCCGCAGGCGTCGACCACGCTGACGACGACGCGGTTCCGCCGCCCCACGCTGGACAGCGCGGTGTGCAACGCCAAGGCCGGGTGCCTCTATCCCAACAACGCCCGCATGCTGGCCGAGGCGCGCGCCAAGGGCTTCGGCAACGCGCTGGTGGCCGATGTGATGGGCAACGTGGCCGAAAGCGCCACCGCCAACGTCTTCATCGTCCGCGACGGCGAGGTGTTCACCCCGATCCCCAACGGCACCTTCCTGGCCGGCATCACCCGCGCGCGCCACATTGCGAACCTGCGCGCCGACGGCGTGCGCGTGCACGAGACCGTGCTGTCGTTCGAGGACGTCCGCACCGCCGACGAGGTGTTCCTGTCCGGCAACCTGTCCAAGGTCACGCCGGTCACCGCCTTCGACGAGACCGCGTATCAGATCGGCCCCGTCACCCGCCGCGTGCGCGAAATGTACTGGGACTGGGCCCGCTCGGCCTGAGGGGGCGGCGCTGAGGCCCCCCGCCGGGGGCCTCAGGTGTCCAGGTTCTCCACGCTGAGTGCGTTTTTCTGGATGAACTCGCGCCGGGGTTCCACCACGTCGCCCATCAGCTTGGTGAACAGATCGTCCGCCTCGGCCACGTCGGGGATGCGGACCTGCAACAGCGTGCGCGCGTCGGGGTCCAGCGTGGTTTCCCACAGCTGGCCGGGGTTCATCTCGCCCAGACCCTTGTAGCGCTGCAGCGACAGGCCCTTCTCGCCCTCGGTCAGGATCGCCTGCAACAGCTCCAGCGGGCCGTGCACCAGCTGGCTGCGGTCCTTGCGCATCAGGGTGGCGACGCGGCCGTACACCTCCCGCAGGCCGGTGGTGTGGCCGCTCAGCCGCCGCGCCTCGGGCGAGCGCAGGATCGCGCCGTCGAGGGTGCGCACCTCCTCCACCCCGCGCAGCACGCGCGACAGCCGCAGCCCGTGGTCGTCGGTCTGCTGCCCTTCCCAGCCGCGCTCGTATTCCAGCGCGATCAGGTCGAGCCGCCCGGCCACCGCCGCCGCGATCCCGTCGGGGTCGTCATCCAGCGCACCGGGTTGCAGCGCGCCCGCGATGGTCGCCTGTTCGAGGATATGCGCGGGGTAATGCGTCGGGAACGCGCCCAGCGTGCGCTTGACCGCGCGCGCCTCGTCCACCACGCGGATCAGGTCGGGGCCGGCGATCTCCTCGCCCGAGCCGAGCCGCAGGGTGGCGCCCTCCAGCCCCTGCGCGATCAGGTAATCCTCCAGCGCCGACTGGTCCTTGAGGTACACCTCCGAGCGCCCCCGCGCGACCTTGTAGAGCGGCGGCTCGGCGATATAGAGGTGTCCGCCCTCGATCAGCGACGGCATCTGGCGGAAGAAGAACGTCAGAAGCAGCGTGCGGATATGCGCGCCGTCCACGTCCGCGTCGGTCATGATGATGATGCGGTGGTAGCGCAGTTTCCCGAGGTCGAACTCGTCGCGCCCGATGCCGGTGCCGAGCGCGGTGATCAGCGTGCCGATCTCCTGGCTGGTCAGCATCCGGTCGAAGCGCGCGCGCTCCACGTTGAGGATCTTGCCCCGCAGCGGCAGCACGGCCTGGTTCTGGCGGCTCCGCCCCTGCTTGGCCGAGCCACCGGCGCTGTCACCCTCGACGATGAACAGCTCCGACAGGGCGGGGTCCTTCTCCTGGCAATCGGCCAGCTTGCCCGGCAGGGAGGCCACGTCCATCGCAGTCTTGCGCCGGGTCAGCTCGCGCGCCTTGCGGGCGGCCTCGCGCGCAAGGGCCGCCTCCACGATCTTGCCGGTGATGGCGCGGGCGTGCTGGGGGTTCTCCTCGAACCACTCCGACAGGCGCTCGGACACCAGCCCCTCCACCGCCGGGCGGACCTCGGAGGACACGAGCTTGTCCTTGGTCTGGCTGGAGAATTTCGGGTCCGGCACCTTGACCGACAGCACGCAGGTCAGCCCCTCGCGGGCGTCGTCGCCGGTGAAGGAGATCTTTTCGCGCTTGGCGATCCCGCTTTCCTGGGCATAGCGGGTCAGCGTGCGGGTCAGCGCGCCACGGAAGCCCGCCATGTGGGTGCCGCCGTCGCGCTGGGGGATGTTGTTGGTGAAGGGCAGCACGGTTTCGTGGTAGCTGTCGTTCCACCACATCGCGACCTCGACGCCGATGCCGTCGCGCTCGCCGGTGATGAAGACGGGCTCGGGGATCAGCGGGTGCTTGTTGCGGTCGAGGTAGCGCACGAATTCCCGCACGCCGCCTTCATAGAACAGCGCGCTTTCCAGCGGCTCGGCGGGGCGTTCGTCGCGCAGCAGGATCCGCACGCCGGAGTTGAGGAACGCCAGCTCCCGCAGCCGGTTTTCCAGGATCTTGAAGCTGTAGTCGAGGTTGGAGAAGGTGGTCAGCGACGCGAGGAAGCGCACCTCGCTCCCACGCCGGCCCTCGGCGTCGCCGGTCACGCGCAGCGGCTCCACGGTGTCGCCACGCTCGAACCGGGCAAAGTGCGCCTTGCCGCCGCGCCAGATCCGCAGCTCCAGCCAGTCCGACAGCGCGTTCACGACCGACACGCCGACCCCGTGCAGGCCGCCCGAGACCTTGTAGGAGTTCTGGTCGAACTTACCCCCGGCGTGCAGCTGGGTCATGATGACCTCGGCCGCGCTGATGCCTTCGCCGGTGTGGATCTCGGTGGGGATGCCGCGGCCGTTGTCGGACACCGACACCGATCCGTCGGCGTACAGCGTCACCGTCACGGCGGTGGCGTGGCCGGCCAGGGCCTCGTCGATGCCGTTGTCCACGCACTCATAGACCATATGGTGCAGGCCCGAGCCATCGTCGGTGTCGCCGATATACATGCCCGGGCGCTTGCGGACCGCGTCCAGCCCCTTGAGAACCTTGATGGACTCCGCGCCGTATTCCTCCGGCACGTGTGCTGCCTCGGCCATGTCCGTCCTTCTCTCAGCGTATGTCGTCCGCTTATAGGCGGTGCCGGGGGGGATGTCACGCCTTCCGCGGCCCCGTGCCCCCTTGGAGGGGATGCGCGTTCGGAGGTATCACGTCGGCGCAGTTTGCACATCGGAGGACGGCATGAAGGTCGCAGGCACGCATTACCGCACGATCTGGGAGGCGGGAGAGACGGTCGCGATCATCGACCAGCGCCGCCTGCCGCATGACTTCACGGTGGTCGCGCTTGCGAGCCTGCACGATGCCGCCGTGGCGATCCGCGACATGTGGGTGCGGGGTGCGCCGCTGATCGGGGCCACCGCGGCGCATGGGGTGGCGCTGCACATGGCGCGCGATCCCAGCGATGCGGGGCTGGAGGAGGCCTGCGCGGTGCTGCGGGCCACCCGGCCGACCGCCGTCAACCTGATGTGGGCGCTCGATGACATGCGCGCGTATCTGGCGCCGCTGGCGCCCGGCGACCGGCGCGACGCGGCCCGCGCCCGCGCCCGCGCGCTGTGCGACGAGGACGTGGCGATCAACCGCGCCATCGGCGATCATGGCCTCGGCCTTCTGCGCGAGATCGCCGCCCGCAAGGGCCGGGTCAACGTGCTGACGCATTGCAACGCGGGCTGGCTGGCGACCGTCGACTGGGGCACCGCGACGGCGCCGATCTATCGCGCCGCCGAGGAAGGCCTGGATATCCACGTCTGGGTCGATGAGACCCGCCCCCGCAACCAGGGCGCCCATCTGACGGCGTGGGAGCTGGCGGGCGCGGGCATCCCCCATACGCTGGTGGTCGACAACGCCGGCGGCCATCTGATGCAGCGCGGGCAGGTCGACATCGTCATCACCGGCACCGACCGCACCACCGCCACCGGCGATGTGTGCAACAAGATCGGCACCTACCTCAAGGCGCTGGCCGCCCATGAGAATGGCGTGCCGTTCCACGTCGCGTTGCCGTCGCCCACCATCGACTGGACCCTGCGCGACGGCCTGCGCGAGATCGAGATCGAGGAGCGCGGCGCCGAGGAGGTCACGCATCTCGATGGCCTCGGCCCCGACGGTCCCACGCGCATCCGCATCGCGCCCGAGGCCACCCCCGCGGCCAACCCCGCCTTCGACGTGACGCCCGCGCGGCTGGTCACCGGGCTGATCACCGAACGCGGGCTGTGCCCCGCGACCGAGGCCGGTCTCGCCGCCCTGTTCCCCGACCGGGTCCGCGCCGCATGACCGCCGCCACCGAAACGGGGGGCACCGAAGCGGGGGCAACCGACGAGGGCGCGGCCCGCGCCGCGCTGGTGGCCGGGGCGCGCACGCTGGACCGGGCGGGGTTGAACCGGGGCGCCTCGGGCAACCTGTCGGTGCGGTTCGGGGATGGCATGCTGATCACCCCCTCGGCGGTGCCGCCGGCCGAGCTGACGCCCGAGCTGATCGCGCGGATGGGTCCGGATGGCGACGGCTGGGACGGGCCGCTGAAACCCTCGACCGAGTGGCGCTTTCACCGCGACCTGCTGGCCGCACGCCCCGATCTGGGTGCGGTTGTGCACACCCACGCGCCGTGGTGCACGGTGCTGGCGGTGGCGCGGCGGCCGATCCCGGCGGTGCACTACATGATCGCGGCGTTTGGAGGGGCGGATATCCGCGTGGCCGACTATGCCCGCTTCGGCACGGCCGAGCTGTCGGCGCATGTGGTGGCGGCGATGGAGGGGCGTTTCGGCTGTCTGATGGCCAACCACGGCATGCTGACGGCTGCGCCCACGCTGGCGCGTGCGCTGTGGCTGGCGGCCGAGCTGGAGGCGCTGGCCCACCAGGCCTTCCATGCCGAGGCGCTGGGCGGTGCCGTCGCGCTGTCGCAGGCGCAGGTGGCGGAGGCCGCCCGCGCCTTTGCCGGATACGGCCTGCGCACGGGCTGACCCCGGCGCCTGCCGCATTTCCGGGCGTTTGCCTCGCAAGATGCTTGCGACGTGGGCGCCGCCAAGCCAGAATGCGCCACCCGGGCCTGTGCGGTTGACAGCCGTGCGTCCGTCTCGGAACGCTTTTCACCAACCGTCATCACAGCCGCGATCCCTCTGGAGAACACCGCATGATCCGCCTTTCCGCCCTTGCCGGGGCCGCAGCGATCCTCGCCGCGCCGGTTGCCGCGCAGACGAATGTCAGCTTCATCATGGACTGGGCCTGGCAGGGACCGCAGGCCTTTGCCCTGATGGCGCGCAACGAGGGCTGCTTTGCCGACGGCGGCGTCAACATCACCCTGGACCGCGGCTTCGGGTCGGGCCGCACGCCGGTCGAACTGGCCACCGGGACCTATCAGATGGGTCTGGGCGATCTGAACCCCACCATCCGGTTCCGCGCCGAAAACCCCGACAGCGACGTCATCGCCACCGCGATCCTGTTCGCCGGCACCCCGATGGTCGCGGTGGTGCGCGCCGACAGCGGGATCGAGACGCCCGCCGACCTGGAGGGGCGCACGCTGGCCGCGCCCGATTTCGATGCCGGTCGGCAGCTGTTCCCGGTGTTCGGCGCGGCGGCGGGCTTCGACCACACCACGGTCAACTGGATGTCGGTCTCGCCCGAGCTGCGCGAGCCGATGCTGGTGCGCGGCGAGGTCGACGGGATCACCGGCTTCGTCACCTCCTCGGTGCCCTCGCTGGAGGCGCTGGGCCTGGGGCGCGACGATCTGCGGATCTTCTACTATGCCGACTATGGCGCGGAGCTGGTGTCCACCTCGGTGCTGACCACCCGCGCCTTTGCCGAGGCCAACCCCGAGGTCGTCGCGACCGTCACCCGCTGCATGATCCGCGGCGTGCAGCTGGCCGATGCCGACCCCGACGGCGCGATCGCCGCGCTGGTCGCGCATGAATCGCTGACCGACCCGGTGGTGGAGCGGGAGCGCTGGCAGATCACCATCGACGACATGCTGCGCACCGATCTGGTGGTCGCCGAGGGGATCTCGACGGTGGACATGGACTTCCTGCAACGCTCCATCGCCTCGGTCGAGGACGCCTACGGGCTGGAAAACACGCTGCGGGCCGAGGACATCTTCGACGCCTCGTTCCTGCCGCCGGCCGAAGACCGGATGCTCCTGTCCGAGTGACCCCAGCCCGCAAAGGCACGCGCGATGTCCCACTTCGTCGAGCTTGACAACATCACCCTGCGCTATGGCGGCGAGGACACCGGGACCGTCGCGCTGGAGGGCGCCACCCTGCGCGTCGCCCGCGGCGAGTTCGTGGCCGTCGTCGGCCCGTCGGGCTGCGGCAAGTCCACGCTGATGAAGGCGCTGTCGGGCCTGTGGCCGGTCAACGCCGGTACCGTGATCGTGGCCGGCCGCGAGGTCGCCCGCCCGCTGGAGATCGTGGGGATGGCGTTCCAGAACGCCACCCTGCTGCCGTGGCGCACCACGCTGGACAACGTGATGCTGCCGCTGGAGATCGTGCAGCCCCACCGCGGCCGTCTGCGCCGCCACCGCGCCGAGTACGAGGCGCGGGCCCGCGACCTGCTCAAGCTGGTCGGGCTGGCGGGGTTCGAGCAGAAATTCCCCTGGCAGCTCTCGGGGGGGATGCAGCAGCGCGCCTCGCTGTGCCGCGCGCTGATCCACGAGCCGGAGCTTCTGATCCTGGACGAGCCGTTCGGCGCGCTCGACATGTTCACCCGGGAGGAGCTGTGGGGCGTCATGCAGGATCTGTGGATGACCAAGCGCCCCACGGTGATCCTGGTCACCCACGACCTGCGCGAGGCGGTGTACCTGGCCGACCGCGTCCATGTCATGAGCGCGCGCCCCGGCCGCATGGTGCATGCCCGCACCGTCGATCTGGCGCGCCCCCGCACGCTGGAGGGGACCTACACCGCGTCCTTCACCGCCATCACCCAGGAGCTGCGCGAGCACATCAGTCACGCCCGCGCCGCCGCCTGATCCGCCCCGCCCGAAAGGCCCGCCATGACCGACACCACCGTCGCCCGCTCCGCCGCCTCCGCGCGCCCCGCTGCGGCCCCGACGCGCAAGCCGTGGCTCGCGTCGCGCCGAAACCTGGAGCGCGCGCTGCCCTGGCTGGTGGTGATCGGGCTGTTTCTGGTGTGGGAGGTCGGCGTACGGGCGTTTTCGGTACCGCAGTTCGTGCTGCCGGCCCCGTCGGTGATCTTCGAATCGATGTGGAAATGGCGGGTGCCGATCCTCGACAACGCATGGCAGACGCTGTTCACCACCGCCGTGGGCTTCGGCATCGCCATCGTGTTCGGGCTGGTGACGGGGGTGCTGATCGGGTCGTCGTCTCTGATCTACAACGGGCTTTATCCGGTGCTGATCGGCTTCAACTCCATCCCCAAGGTGGCGGTGGTGCCGATTCTGGTGATATGGTTCGGCATCGGCACGGTGCCGGCGATCATCACCGCGTTCCTGATCTCGTTCTTTCCGATCCTGGTGAACGTCGCCACCGGCATCGCCACGGTGGAACCCGAATTGCGCGACGTGCTGCGCGCGCTGGGCGCCCGGCGCCGCGACATCATCCTGAAGGTCGGGTTGCCGCGTGCGATGCCGTACTTCTTCGCGTCGCTGAAGGTGGCGATCACGGTGGCCTTCGTCGGGTCCATCATCGCCGAGACGGTGGCCTCCAACAAGGGCATCGGGCATCTGATGATGGTGGCGTCCTCGCGGTTCGACGTGCCGCTGGTGTTCGCGGGCCTGCTGGTCACCGCGCTGATGGGGGTGGCGATGTACATCGTCGCCAACATCGTGGAGCGGCGCATGACCGGCTGGGCCACCCGGGGCATGGACGGAGGGATGAGCGCGCCGCAGGGCTGAGCGGCCCGGCGCACAGCCCCGGGCAACAAAGTTGCCGTACGGGAGTCAGTACGGCAAAATAGTTGCGCTTCGATCTTGCCCCGCGCCTCGGTCTCGCCTATGCTGCGATGCAACATGAACCCGGGGGAGAGCCCATGCTGGATGCCGCGATGACCGACAACCTGCCGCGTGGTACCATCTGCATCGAGGATATCGAGATCGGCATGTCGCGTCATCTGCGCAAGCAGGTCACCGACCGCGATATCGAGCTGTTCGCCGAGGTGTCGACCGACCGCAATCCGGTGCACCTCGACGACGACTATGCCCGCGACACGATCTTCGAGGGGCGGATCGCCCACGGGATGCTGACGGCCGGGCTGATCTCGGCGGTGATCGGAGAGCAGTTGCCGGGCCATGGCACGGTGTACATGGGCCAGTCGCTGAAGTTCATGGCGCCGGTGCGGCCGGGCGACACGGTGCTCGCGACCGTCACGGTGACCGAGATCAACCACGCCAAGCGCCGGGTCACCCTTGAAACCCGCTGTAGCGTGGGCGATACGGTCGTCCTGAAGGGCGAGGCGGTGGTTCTGGCGCCGAGCCGCAAGTTCGACTGATCCGGCGGGCCGCGCCCCCGCCCGAGGGGGACGATGCGAACGCTCAAGGGCTGGACCGGGCTGGCGACCGCCGATCGCGGCGCCACGCTTGCCATCGGCAATTTCGACGGCGTGCACCTGGGTCACCGTGGGGTGATCGAGCAGGCGCGCGCGGCCGCGCCCGGCGCGCCGCTGGGCGTGCTGACGTTCGAGCCGCATCCGCGACAGGTGTTTCGCCCCGACGCCCCCCCGTTCCGCCTGATGAACGCCGAGGCCCGCGCCCACCGGCTTGAAAAGCTGGGGGTGGAGCGGCTCTATGAACTCCCCTTCGATCCCCGCCTGTCGGAGCTGAGCGCCGAGGCGTTTGCCCGCGAGGTGCTGACCGAGGGCCTCGGTGTGCGCCATGTGGTGGTCGGGCCGGACTTCTGCTTCGGCAAGGGCCGCACCGGCACCGCGGCGGATCTGCGGGCGTTCGGCGCCCGGATGGGGTTCGGCGTGACCATTGCCGATGTGGTGGCGGGCGCGGGGGGGCGGGTGTCCTCGACCGCGATCCGCGACGCGCTGAGCGAGGGGCGCCCGCGCGACGCCGCGGACATGCTGGGCCACTGGCACCGGATCGAAGGCCGCGTGCGCCATGGCGACAAGCGCGGCCGCGATCTGGGCTATCCCACCGCCAACATGGGGATGGACGGTCTGCACCCGCCGCGCTTTGGCGTCTATGCCGTGCTGGTGGAGGTGCTGGAGGGCCCGCACCGCGGCAGCTGGCACGGCGCCGCGTCGCTGGGCATCCGGCCGATGTTCGAAACCCCGCTGCCGTCGATCGAGACCTTCCTGTTCGATTTCGCCGGCGACCTCTATGGCACCGAGCTGTCGGTGGGACTGGTGGCGTTCCTGCGCCCCGAGATCCGGTTCGATGGCCTTCCGGCGCTGGTGGCGCAGATGGCGGCCGACTGTACCCGTGCGCGCGACATCCTCGCGGCACTCTGACCCATTCCCCCTTGCCCCAACCTCGGACACCCTGCGTCC
>NZ_NHSD01000185.1 GCF_016653255.1 Rhodobaculum claviforme | reverse complement strand
CGTCCCTCGATCTCGAGACGACCCATCGTCCTCCCCCGACAACCCCTGCCAGGAAATCGATCAGGCCAAGGCGACACCTCGTAAATCTGGGTGTCGCCTTACGGACTCAATGACGCGTCCTCCTACACCTGGCGCCGGGGGTGCGACACGAGATAGGTGCCCAGATCCTCCAGCACCGCCTCGGCCGGACGGTCGAGCGCCGTCGCGGCGCAGGAGATCAGCCGCAGCGTCAGCGCATCGTCGTAGCGCAGCATCGATTCGAAGCCGCCCTCCGGCGCTCCCGCCGCCCGCGCAATCTCCGCCCATGCCTGCGCGCCATAGGTGTCGCGCAGGAAGCATTGCAAGGCGCGATTGACCAGACCGTGCATCGGCAGATTCTCAAGACCCGTGGGCCTGCAGCTTCGCGCCTGCGGGTTAAGCAATGCTGAAGCCGGTCAGCCCGCGACCCCGGCGCCCAGCCGCCCCAGCACCCAGGCCGACACCTCTCGCAGGACCGTATCGCTGGCCGCGTTGAAGCCCCGCACCACGTCCAGTGTGGCCAGCGAGTCCACCGGTGCGGTGGTCTGGAAGGTGCGGCTGGCGATCACCGCGGCATCCTGTTCGCGCACCAGCTGCACCGACAGGCGCACGCGCACTCGGGTGCCGTCGGCGACCTGCTCGGCCTGGAAGTCGGTCAGCTCGCTGACCAGCGCGAAATCGGCGCCCGGTCCCAGCGGCCGACGCCCGACATAGCGAAACGCGTTGGCGTCCTGAAGCGTGCGCACCAGCATCCCCTGGACCATCACCGGCGCATCCCCGATCCAGCGCGCCCCCGGCAGGTACTGCGCCTGGACCGGGTTGGGGCGGATCAGGATGCGGTCGATGGCGATGGCCGGTCCCGCCTCGGGCACCTCGACCACCACGTCGCGCGCCAGGCTCCGGGCGGCGGCGGGCGCCTGCGCGGGGGCGCGCAGCTCATAGGCATCCAGCGCGGGGCTGCTGCCAAGAAGACCGCCGCATCCCGCCAGCGACAGGGCGGCCAGCAGCATGAACGGCAAGGCGGGACGGGGCAGGGTCATCGGCGGAACTCCGGCGGGGGGCTGCGGAACAGGACGCGCGAGGGATCACGTTCGAGCTGACGCACCAGCCGGTCGAAGCTGGTCACCAGCCCGCGGGCCTCGCGCGCCAGCTGGCTGAATTGCGGCAGGGCCGAGGCGGCGAACTCCGACACCGGGCCGCGTGCTTCGCGGGCCATCGCCTCCAGCTCGGCAAAGGCGCTGTCCGCGCTGGCGGAGGCCGCGCGCAGGTCGGCGGTGATCTGCGGAAAGTCCTCGGCCACGGTGGCGAAGGTCGCCTCCAGCTGCGTGATCATGCTGCGCAGGTCGGTGGTGATGGGGGTGATGTCCTCGTCCAGAACGCGGCTGGCGCCGTCAAAGGTCCGCTCGGCCGCATCCAGCGTGCGCGTGCCGGTCACGAGGGCCGCGTCGATGGCATCCAGCGTGGCGCGTGCGCGGGCAAAGGTCTCGCCGGCCTCGGTCACGGCGGTGCTGGCGGTGTCCGACAGCCCCTCGATCCGGCCCGCGGCGGCGGTCAGGTCGGCGCCGACCTGCTCGGTCACGCGCGCGGCGGTGCCGGTGGCGGCACGCACATCGGCGATGATGGTCGGAAGGTCGGTTTCCGCGATCCGGTTGACCGACACCAGGGCTGCGTTGGCGGTGTCGATCATGGTGCGCGCATCGGCCACGAGGGCCGCGCCGTCGCCGGTGGCGATGTCCTCGACGGCGGCCGCGGTGCGCTCGATGCTCGCCAATGTGCCGTCGACGCGCGCCAGGGCGGCATCGAGCGCCGCGATCGTCGCCTCGGCCTCGCTCAGCCGCGCGGTGGCGGCGGCGCCGGTCTCGGCATAGGTGGCCATCAGCGCGCGCGCCTCGGTGCCCAGGCTGTCGACCTCGCGGCGGACGGTGCCGGAGGTGCTGCGCAGGTCGTCGAACAGCCGCGGCGCCTCCAGGGTGATCAGGCCCGACACATCATCGGCGGTGGTGCGCGCGCTGGCGGCGGCGGCGCGCAGGTCGGCCAGCGCGCGCGGCACGTCGTCCTCGGCCAGGCGGGTGGCGGCGGCCACGAACTCCGCCCCATCGCCCGAGATCAGCGCATCGGCCGAGGCGGCGGTGCGCTCCACGGTCTCCAGCGTGGTGTCGAGCCGCTCGATCAAGCCGTCGGCGCGCGCCAGCGTGGTCTCGGCCTCGGTCAGGCGGGCGGTGGCGGCGCGTCCGGTCCGGGTGAACTCGGCGATCAGGTCCTGCGCCTCGATGCCCAGCGTATCGAGCTGCGTGCGCAGCGCGGCGGCGGTCTGGCGCACTTCGTCCACGGCCGCCGGGGCATCGTCGGCCATGAAGCTGTCGACGGAGGCCAGCGCCGACTGCGCGGCCCGGAGCACGGCGTCGCCCTCGTCCAGCGTGCGCCCCACGCGGCCGGCCAGATCGCCGACCTCCGAAAGCGCGCCGTCAAAGGTCTCCAGCGTGCCCGCGACGGTGCTGATGACCGGCTCGAGCTCGCGGGTGAAGGCGGCGATGTCGGTCGAGGCCTGGCCGATCGTCTCGGTCACGCTGGCAAAGGAATCAAGCGCCCCGCTCAGATCCTCCGAGGACCGCTCCAGGTTGCTCAGGATCATCTCCACCCGGCCGCGGTTCTCCTCGTTGAACATCTCCGACAGCTGGCGCATCACGGCCAGCGCCTCGGAGACGATCTCGGGGGCGTCCTCGGACAGGCTTTGCAGCACCGAGCGGCCGGGCTCGATCTCGGGGATGCCCTCGACGGTGTCGGACAGCAGCGGCGCGGAGGCATCGCCCGCCGAGATCCCCACGAAGCTGACCCCGGTCACGCCCTGGGATTCGATGGTCGCAACCGAGCCCACCCGCACCGGCGTGCCGGCGTCGACCTCCAGCCGGACCACAACCCGGTCATCGTCCGACGACAGCCGCACATCGACCACCGTGCCCACCGGAAGGCCCGCAAACCGCACCTCGGAGGCGCGCGCCAGCCCCGAGACGGACGGGAACCGCACGTCGTAATAGGTGAACTGCCGATCCAGCTCCACCCGCGCGAACCACAGGAAAAAGGCGATCAGGCCCACAAATCCCGCCAGCGCAAAGGCCCCGATCAGCACGTAATTGGCGCGCGTTTCCATCCGCTACCCTTCCTCGCCGGTCTGTCCGGCGGTGTCCTGTGCCGCCCGCGCGCGGGGGCCGTGGAAATACTCGTGCACCCAGGGGTGATCGACCTTCAGCATCTCGGCCATCGTTCCGGTCACCAGCACCCGCTTTTCCGCAAGCACCGCGATCCGGTCGCAGGTCGCATGCAGCGTATCAAGATCGTGGGTCACAAGAAACACCGTCAGCCCCAGCGTCCGGGACAGGCCCTTGATCAACTCGTCGAACGCGGTCGCTCCGATGGGGTCGAGGCCGGCCGTGGGTTCGTCCAGGAACACCACCTCCGGGTCCAGGGCGAGGGCGCGCGCAAGGCCCGCGCGTTTGCGCATGCCGCCCGACAGCTCGGACGGGTACTTGTCACCCGCCGCCCACGGCAGCCCCGACAGCGCGATCTTGAGGTCCGCCAGCGACCGGCGCACGTCGCGCGCCAGCCCCGGCACGCCGCGCATCGGTACCTCGACGTTCTCGCGCACGGTCAGGGCGGAAAACAGCGCGCCGTCCTGGAACATCACGCCCATCCGGCGGTCCAGCGTCCGGCGGTCGTCGTCGTTCAGCGCCAGCGCGTCCTGCCCGAAGATCTCGATCGAGCCGCCCTGCGGGCGGCGCAGCCCCGCGATGGTGCGCAACAGCACCGACTTGCCCGTGCCCGAGCCGCCGACCACGCCCAGAACCTCGCCGCGCAGGATATCGAGGTCGAGGTCGTCATGCACCACCGCCGGGCCGAAGGCGTTGCGCAGGCCGCGCAGCCGGATCACCGCATCCGCGCTCACAGCCCCACCTGCGCAAAGAAGACCGAGAACATCGCATCCGCCACGATCACCGCAAAGATCGCCGCCACCACCGCCGACGAGGTCATCCGCCCCAGCGACTCGGCGTTGGATTTCACCTGCATCCCGGCATGGCAGCCGATGATGCCGATGATCAGCGCGAACACCGGCGCCTTGACCAGCCCGACGATGGCGTGGTCGACGCTGACCCCCTCCACGAGCCGGACCATGAACATCGCGGGCGAGATCCCCAGCTCCACCCACGCCATCAGCGCCCCGCCGAACAGCCCTGCGACGTTGGCGATCAGCCCGAGAATCGGCAGCATGAGAATCAGCGCGAGGATGCGCGGAACGAACAATACCTGTGCCGGGTCGATGCCAAGGGTCGACATGGCGTCGATTTCCTCGCGCATCTTCATCGATCCGATGGCGGCGGTGAAGGCCGACGCCGTGCGCCCCGCCACGATGATCGCCGTCAGCAGGATGCCCAGCTCGCGCAGGATCGACACCGCGATCAGGTCGACGACAAAGATCTCGGCCCCGAACTGGCGCAGCGACACAGCGCCCTGGAACGCCAGCACGATGCCGATCAGGAACGCCATCAGCGCCACGATCGGCACCGCCGCCCATCCCACATCCTGACAATGGTGCACCAGCGAGGTCAGTCGGAAGTCGCGCGGGCGCAGGAACGCGCGCATCAGCCGCGCGAGAAACAGGCCGAGGAACCCGACCAGCTCCACGAAGTAGAGCGCGATCCCGGCCACCGCGCGGCCGATCCCCTCCAGCCGGTCGCTCAGGCTCCGGCGG
>NZ_NHSD01000184.1 GCF_016653255.1 Rhodobaculum claviforme | reverse complement strand
GGCCACCGCCCCCGCCAGCGCCGCCCCGAAGATCAGCCGGCGGCGGTCGATCTGGTCCGACAGCCAGCCGATGGGGTATTGCAGCACCAGCGCCCCCGAGAACAGCATCGCCACGAACAGCGCGATCTGGTCCGCCGACAACCCGATCTGCGAGCCATAGACCGCCCCCATCCCGGTCTGCGTGGCATAGACGCATCCCAGCAGAAAGATCCCCACCGTGCCCAGCGGCGAGCTTGCGAACAGCTTGCGCAGCGTCATCGGGCGCGCGACCTCCACCGCGGGCACCGGCGTGATCGACAGCAGGATCGGCGCGAACGAGATCGACACCAGGATCGAGGCGCCGATGAACAGCGCCGCCGTCCCCGCATCGCCCAGCGTCAGCAGCCCCTGCGCCCCGATCAGGCCCAGCGTCTGCGCCATCATGTAGGCCGACAGCACCTTGCCCCGGGTCTGGTTGGTGGCGGCATTGTTCAGCCAGCTCTCGGCCGCGACATAGATCCCCGACATGCAGAACCCGATCAGGATGCGCAGCAGCGTCCAGGCCCAGGGCTCGGCCAGCAGGGTAAAGGCGATCAGCCCCGCCGACATGAAGCTGCCCAGCGCCGCGAACACCCGCACATGCCCGACCCGCCGGATCAGCACCGGCGCATAGCGCGCGCCCGACAGGAACCCCACGAAATACCCCGAGGTGACGATGGCAAGCTCGGCCGCCGAGAACCCCTCGATCCCGCCGCGCAGGCCGATCAGGGTGAAATGCATGCCGTTGCCCAGCATGATCAGAACGATCCCGAGCAACAGCGCCCAGACGCCGGCGATCACCTGGATCATCAGAAGTCCTTTCGCAGTCGGGCGGGGGCGCCGGGTACCGCGCCATCCCACGGCACGGCGACCCGGAATGGCCCCGCAGCGCCGCATCAGCCACCGGTTGCGACAGAGGCGCGCGCCGCGACAAAGCGACCCGTGCCATGGCCCCGGACAGCGAGGCCCGCCCGGGGGGATGGACATTCCCGACCGTTTCAGTCAGATACCTCGCACCCAGCGTGGCGGTCCCGCCCACGGCCAGGCAGTCCCCCATCTGCGCGCCACACATGGCGCCCGTTCCTGCTGGAGATCCGAGATGATCCGACTGTCCGCCGCCATCGCCGCGTTTGCCGTGCTTGCCACCCCGGCGCTGGCCGAAGGCTACCTCTATTCCGACTTCGAGGCCTCGGTGCCGCACATCGACCTGCCGGAGTGCCCCGAGGGCATGGCCGACCGCGCCGCCATCTGCCGCGTGACGATCAACAACGACGCGCTGCACATCCACGTCTTTGCCGAGGACGGCGACCAGCCCTTCATCGCCGTGCATACCTTTTACGAGGACGGCTTCGCGCTGACGCTGGACCGCTGACGGGGCGGCTTTCCTTTTGCCGGGATCAGCCGCAGGCTGGCCCGGCGCAGGGAAAGGGCCGCCGATGATCCACGCACTCGCACTCCTTCTGACGGTGCAGCTGGCGGGGGTGGTCCTGACCGGGGCGCTGGGGCTGGCGGTACCGGGGCCGGTACTGGGCATGGCGCTGCTGCTGGCGGCGCTGATGGCCGTGCCCCGGCTGGTTGCGGTGGTGGCGCCCACCGCGCGGGTGATCCTGGGGCATCTGGCGATCCTGTTCGTGCCCGCGGGCGTCGGTGTCGTGGGCCACATCGCGCGCCTGGGCGACGAGGCGCTGGCGGTCGGTCTTGCGATCGCGGTCTCCACCGTGCTGGCGATCGTGGTGGGGGCGCTGACCTTCGTCGCGGTGGCGCGGCTGACCGACCGTTCGGACCGGGCCGACCGCGATGCGTGAGTTCGCCGAGATCTGGAGCTACCTCTCCGACGCGCCGCTTTTGTGGCTGACGGCGACGCTGGTGGCCTATGCCATCGGGGATGCGGCGGCGCGGGCGGCGCGGGGGGCGGCGCTGGTCAATCCGGTGCTGGTGGCGGTGGCGCTGCTGGCGGGCCTTCTGTGGCTGACCGACACGCCCTATGCGGTGTATTTCGAGGGGGCGCAGTTCGTCCACTTCCTGCTGGGCCCGGCCACGGTGGCGCTGGCGGTGCCGCTGTACGACAGCCTGCCGCGGTTGCGCCGGGCGCTGCTGCCGGTGGCGGCGGCGCTGGTGGCGGGATCGCTCACGGCGATGGCCTCGGCGCTGGCGGTGGCGGCCTGGCTGGGGGCGGGGCGCGAGACGCTGATCGCGCTGGCGCCGAAATCCACCACCGCCCCCGTGGCCATCGGCATCGCCGAGGCGGTGGGCGGCTCGCCGACGCTGACGGCGGTGCTGGTGATCGCCACGGGACTGTTCGGCGCGGTGATCGCCACGCCGCTTCTGAATGCGCTGGGGCTGCGGGACTGGCGCGCACGGGGGCTGGCGGTCGGCGTGGCCGCCCACGGCATCGGCACCGCCCGCGCCATGCAGGTCAACCCCGAGGCGGGCGCCTTTGCCGGGCTTGGCATGGCACTGAACGCGGTGCTGACGGCGGTTCTGGCGCCGCTGGCGCTGGGGCTGGCGTTGCAGGCGGGCTGGGGCGGGGCGCCGGCGCCGCAGGCTGGCGCCACGGCGGCTGGAATGCTAGGACCACGCCCATCCGTGACCAGCCCCCAAGGTGTCCCATGACCCGTATCATCGCCGCAGCCCTCGCCGTGTTCTTTCTCGGGCTGGTGGCCCTGATGGCCAGCGTGACGCTGTTCGTGCGTGATCCGATGCCGGTCCTCAGCGCGCGGGTGCCGGTGTCGATCGAACGCGACGGTGTCCGCGCCACGGTCGCGGTCGACCCCACCTATCGCTTCGAGGTCACCGCCGAGGGGCTTCCGCGCGACATCGCCCCCGACCTGACCATGCACCGCGGCGAGGCCGACGGCCGCGCCGTCGAGATGGAGGTCACCGACGCCGGCGCGGGCCTCGTGCAGGGGTTCGGGCAGTTCACCGCACCGGGACGCTGGACGCTGACGCTGATGGGTGGCGACGGCCCGGTGGAATTCGGGTTCGTGCTGCAGGAGTGACCGCGCCCCTGCGTCGGGCACGGATCCGACGCTGGACCCCGATCTGGACCCCGATCCGGCTCCGGCGTCGCGCCCTGCCCTGCGATGGTCGCACCGCGCCATCCGCGCCGCACCACACCCCCTAGACCGGGGCCAAGGGCAAAGGACCGCGCAATGTTCCTGTCGGTATTCGAAATGTTCAAGGTCGGGATCGGCCCGTCGTCGTCCCACACCATGGGGCCGATGGTGGCGGCGGCGCGGTTTCTGGCGCTGCTGGAGGGGCTGGCCTTCACCGCCCACGGGGTGCGGGCGCGGCTGCATGGCTCGCTCGCGTTCACCGGGGTGGGGCATGCCACCGACCGCGCGGTGATCCTGGGTCTCTCGGGCTTCACCCCCGACGCCTATGACGCCGCCCGCGCCGAGGAGACGCTGGACGCCATCCGCCGCAACCGACGGGTGACGCCCGCGCCGGGGCGCAGCTATACCTTTGACCCCGATCGCGATCTGGTGTTCGACCGTGGCCCGGCGCTGCCGGGGCATGCCAACGGCCTTGTGCTGATGGGCACCGACGCCCAGGGCGACGTGATCGCGCAGGAGACGTATTACTCCATCGGTGGCGGCTTTGTCGTGACCGAAGCCGAGCACGGCGCCCCGCCGACCGCGCAGGCCCCCGTCCCCTATCCGTTCGAGACCGCCGCCGCGATGCTGCGCATGGCCGCCGACTCGGGCCTGTCGATCGCCGCGATGAAGCGCGCCAATGAACGGACACGCACCAGCGACGCGGACCTGGATGCCGGGATGGCACGGATCTGGCAGGTGATGTCGGACTGCATCGACCGCGGGCTGGCCGCGCCCGGAGATGTGCTGCCGGGGGGGCTGAAGGTGCGCCGTCGCGCGGGCGCGATGCACGCGGCCCTGCGCGCCGAGGCCGGGCGCAACCTGAGCGCGCCGCACATCGTCAACGACTGGATCGCCGTGCGCGCCATGGCGGTGAACGAGGAAAACGCCGCCGGCGGGCAGGTCGTCACCGCCCCCACCAACGGGGCGGCCGGGGTGGTTCCGGCGGTGATGCGCTACTGGCTCGATCAGGTACCCGGCGCGTCGCCCGCACGGGTGGGCGAGTTCCTGCTGACGGCCGCCGCCATCGGCGGTCTGGTCAAGCACAACGCCTCGATCTCGGGCGCCGAGTGCGGCTGCCAGGCCGAGGTCGGCGCGGCCTCGGCCATGGCGGCGGCGGGGCTGGCCGCCGTGCTGGGCGCCACCCCCGAGCAGGTGGAGAACGCCGCCGAGATCGCGCTGGAGCACCATCTGGGCATGACCTGCGATCCGGTGCGCGGTCTGGTGCAGGTGCCGTGCATCGAGCGCAACGCGCTGGGCGCGATCAAGGCGGTGTCGGCCGCAAGCCTGGCGCTGCGCGGCGACGGGGCGCATGTCGTGCCGCTCGATGCCTGCATCGAGACGCTGCGCCAGACCGGCGCGGACATGAGCCACAAGTACAAGGAAACCGCGCTGGGCGGGCTGGCGGTCAACGTGCCCAACTGCTGAGGCCGCGTCAGCCCCGCGCGGGCTTGAACGGTGCCATGCCCGCGCGCGCCAGCACATCGGCGCGCTCGTTCTCCGGATGGCCGGCGTGGCCCTTGACCCACTCCCAGCGCACGGTGTGGCGCGCGCAGGCGTCCTCCAGCCGCTGCCACAGCTCGCGGTTCTTGACCGGCTTGCCATCGGCGGTGCGCCAGCCGCGCCGCTTCCAGTTCGCCATCCAGACCGTGATGCCGTTCTTCACATAGGCGCTGTCGGTGACGACGGTGATCCGCGACGGCCGCTCCAGCCCCTCCAGCGCGGCGATGGCGGCCAGAAGTTCCATGCGGTTGTTGGTGGTCTGCGCCTCGCCGCCGGACAGCTCACGCTCGCGCAGGACCGCGCCACCGTCGAGCGCCTGAAGCACCACCCCCCAGCCGCCGGGGCCCGGGTTGCCGCTGCACGCCCCGTCGGTATAGGCAAAGAGTTCGGGCATCGCGACCTCAGCGTCCAAAGGCGAAACCGATGCCGAGGCACACCATCACCACCAGCGTCAGCACGATGCGGAACCCGATCCACCACGGCGGGGTCAGCCGCCACTGCCCGAACTGCAGGTCCAGCGACAGCATCGCAAAGAACCCCACGAACAGCGCCGACAGCGACGACGCAAGCGTGCCCCCCACGGTGAAGAACACCCACAGCGCCGGCAGCACCGAGGTGCCATAGGCCTTCCACTGCATCGCGGGTTCGGCGCGGGTGGCAAACCCCCACAGCACGCCGCCCATGAAGCACAGGATGATGGTGCCATAGCCCACCAGCACCGGCACCCCCACCAGCCGCGGCCCGAACAGCGTCGCCCCGGCCTCGGCCAGCGCCGGGACCAGCACCGTGAGCGCCCCCCAGACGAACGGAACCAGCCCGGCAAAGCCGAGCGCCAACGCCGGGCGCGGTGTCATGCGAAATCCTCCTGCACCGCCCGGCGGGCGGGATGTCTGCGGGCCGCCCCCCGGACGGCGCTCTGTACGGCGATCTGTTTGGCGGCCCGGGCGTCACTCCGCCCGGCGGTGGCCGGTGCGCGCCGAGGCCCACCGCGGGCGATGGCGCTCATGCCGGTTCGCGCAGGATGCGCGGCACCTTGAACTCCACCCGCTCCACCGCGGTCTCCACGACCTCGCGGGTCACGTCGTAGCGCGCGGCGAAGGCGTCGATGACCTCCTCCACAAGCTCCTCGGGGGCGCTGGCGCCGGCGGTCAGGCCCACGGCCGCCACCCCCTCCAGCGCGCGCCAGTCGATGTCGGCGGCGCGCTGCACCAGCTGGGCATAACCGCAGCCCGCCGCGCGCCCGACCTCCACCAGCCGCTGCGAATTCGACGAGTTCGGCGCCCCGATCACCAGCAGCGCGTCGATTTTCGGCGCGATCGCCTTGACCGCGGCCTGCCGGTTGGTGGTGGCGTAACAGATGTCTTCCTTGTGCGGCCCGAGGATCGCGGGGAACCGCGCCTGCAATGCCGCCACCACGGCGGCGGTGTCATCGACCGACAGCGTGGTCTGGGTGACAAAGGCCAGCCGCTCGGGGTCGCGGACGGTCAGGCGGGCGACATCCTCGGGGGTCTCCACCAGCAGCACCTCGCCGGGGGGGAGCTGGCCCATGGTGCCCTCGGTCTCGGGGTGGCCGGCGTGGCCGATCATCACCAGCTGCAAGCCGTTCTCGTGGTGGCGCGCGGCCTCCATGTGGACCTTGGTGACCAGCGGGCAGGTCGCGTCCACCGCCAGCATCTGGCGGCGCGCGGCCTCGGCCGGGACCGCCCTGGGCACGCCGTGGGCCGAGAACACCACCGGGCGATCGTCGGGGCAGTCCGCCAGATCCTCCACGAACACCGCGCCCTTGGCCCGCAGCCCGTCCACCACAAAGCGGTTGTGCACGATCTCGTGGCGCACATAGACCGGCGCGCCCCACCGCTCGAGCGCAAGCTCCACGATCCTGATCGCGCGGTCCACGCCCGCGCAGAACCCGCGCGGCGCGGCGATATAGAGGATGAGCGGGGCCTTCGGCATGGTGCGGTCTCCTTGTCGGGCGCAGACTATCGCGCCCCGCCGCACCCGTCGAGGGGGGGGCACGGCCAAACGCCACACGGACGGGCGCACGCGCCGCAGCAGGGCGCAGAACGGCGGGACGCGGCGACAGGCCGCGGGGGAACCGGCGCATGGGAGCCGACGGGCGGGCGCGGACTGGCGGGTGCGGACTGGCGGGTGCGGTCTGGCGTCGGCCTGGCGGGCACGGTCTGGCGTCGGTCTGGCGGGCGCGGACTGGCGGCGGACCGGCCGGGGCGCTTCCCGTCACTCCCCTGGAACCGGCACCGCACGGTCCGGGCGATCAGCGAATTGTCACCTCCCGATGCCGATTGGCGGTTGGCGCGGGATCGGAGCCGACCCATAGAGCACGCATGACTCCCGGCTTCTTCACCGCCCTGTGGCACCGAGCACAATACATCCCCCTGTGGTCCGCGCTGTCGGCGGTGCGGCTGCGCAGCCTTGACCACCGCGCCCGGCTTTTCGGCGCCATGGTCGGCGCCGTCATGCGCTGGTATCCGCCCGCGCGCTGGCGCTTTGATCGCGAGGTGCTGCGGGTCTTTCCCGACATGCCGCGCGCCCGGCGCGCGGTCCTGCGCCGCGAGATGGGCCGCAACATGGGGCGCACCCTGTTCGAGATCCTCCACAGCGCCGAGTTCCAGGCGAACCCGTCGCGGTTCCACGTCTCGGGGCCGGGCCTTGCGGCGCTGGAGCGTGCCCGCGCCGAGGGCAAGGGCGCCATCGTGGTGTCGGGTCACTTCGGCCAATGGGATGCGGTGCGCGCGGTCCTCAAGGCGCGGGGGATGGAGACGGGCGCGGTCTACCGGCCGCAGCAAAACCGCTTCTACCAGCGCGGGTTCCTGGCCGGGATCGAGGCCGCCGGACGGCCGGTGATGGCGACCGGACGGGCGGGCACCATGGACATGGTGCGCCACCTGCGCCGCGGCGGGTTCATGGCCATCCTGCTGGACGAGAAATACGCCGGCGGCGCGCCGGTGCCGTTCCTGGGGCATCCGGCGCTGACCTCGACGGCGGCGGCGGCGCTGGCGCTCAAGCATGGCCTGCCGCTGGTGCCGGCCTATGGCACCCGCAGGCCCTGCGGATCGGAGTTCGATGTCGCGTTCGAGGCACCGATCCCCCACACCGACGCCCATGCCATGACCGCCGCGGTCAACGACAGCCTGTCGGCGCGCGTGCTGCGTGACCCGGCGCAGTGGTACTGGATGTTGCGCCGCTGGGACGGTGCCTGAGGCGGTGCCTGAAACGGGCGCCCCGCCCCGCCCCGCCCTGCCCCGCCCCGCGTCCGGCGCCGGGCCGCGAGAGCGGCCGCGCCTCAGCGCCGCGCGGCCTCGGCGCGCGCGCAGATGACCTGGATGCGCTCCTCGATCTCCTGAAGGCCCACCGGCTTGGCGAGGTAGTCGTCCATGCCCACGCTCAGCGCCAGTTCGCGCTTCTGGATCATCGCATCGGCCGACAGCGCGATGATCGGGGTGTACCGGCGCGCGGTGGCATTTTCGCGGCGGCGCAGCTCGCGCGTGGCCTCCAGCCCGTCGAGGACCGGCATCTCGATGTCCATGACGATGATGTCGTAGTCCTTTTCCTCCCACGCGGCGAGGGCCTGCTGGCCGTTCGTCGCGATGTCGAAGGAATGGCCGATCCGGCGCAGATAATGCGACAGGATCATCCGGTTGGTCGCGTTGTCCTCCACGATCAGGACATGGCGCGGCCCGCAGGGCAGGTCCCCGGCCGGGACGGGGGCGGGCGCGGCGGGCACGGGCGCGCACTCCAGCGGGATGCGCGCGGTGAAGGTCGACCCGCGACCGACGCGGCTTTCGACCGTGATCCGCCCGCCCATCTGTTCGCTGAGGTACCTGGAAATCGACAGCCCCAGCCCGGTGCCGCCATAGCGCCGGGTGGTGGAGCTGTCGGCCTGCGAGAACACCGTGAACAGCCGCGAGATCGCCTCGGCCGAGATCCCGATGCCGGTGTCGCTGACGATCATCTCCACGAACCGCGCCCCGCCGTCCTGCCGGTCACGCAGGGTGATCCCGATGCGGCCGGCCTCGGTGAACTTGACGGCGTTGCCCACCAGATTCGACAGGATCTGACGAACGCGCACCGGATCGCCCACATACACCGTGCCCTGCAGATCGAGCGTGAGGTCGGCCTGGAGATCCTTGGCGGCGGCCACCGGCGCGAACAGCGCATGCACCGAGCGTGCCAGCGCGCGCAGGTCGAACGGCTCGGGGCGCAGCTCCATCGCGCCGGCCTCGATCTTCGACAGATCCAGGATGTTGTTGAGAAGCTCCATCAGCGCATGACCCGAGGCGACCATCACGTCCAGCCACTCGCGCTGTTCGGGGGTGATGTCGGTATCGGCCAGGATGCCCGCCACCCCCAGCACCGCGTTCATCGGCGTGCGGATCTCGTGGCTCATGGTGGTCAGGAAGGCGCTCTTGGCGCGGTTGGCGGCATCGGCCTCGTTGCGCTGTTCCTTGAGCTCGGCGGCCAGGGCCCGTGTCTCGGACAACAGCCCCGAGCGCATCTCGGCCGCGAGCATCATGTCCAGCGTGCCGTCGGTCGGCGAGAAATCCACGATCCGCAGCGGCTGGGCGCTCTCGTCGGCCTCCAGGTCGGGAATGTGGCCCAGCAGCAACCAGACCGCATCGCCGCGATCCAGCACCACCCCGCGCAGCCGCATCGCCCCGGGGCCGCGCAGCCGCACGATGACCCCCCGCCGATGGGCACGCAGATCCGCCACGCAGGCCGCGTCCGACGGGCGCTCGATGGTCACGCAATCGAACAGGTTGCGGCCCAGGATCGGCGCCCCCGCATGGCGCAGCAGCGACGGCCCGGCGTCGCGGATCAGCCCGCAGCTGCCCAGCCTGAGATACGCGGGAAACAGCGCGGCGACCTCGTCGCCCGCAAGCGACAGCCCCGGCATCGCCGCGCGGCCGTCTGCCGGCGTGATGTCATCCATGCGCCGCCATCCGCCGGATGAAGAACCGCGCGCCGCCGTCCTGGGGGACATGGTCGATGGTGACGGTCTCGCCGAAGCGCTCGGCGACCGACAGCAGGATGCCGCGCACGAACGGCTCCAGGCCCTGGCGCCCGGAGCGGTAGCTGAGCTCGATCGTGGCGGGATCCGCCGCGATCAGCTCGAACGAGGGCATCTGCGCCAGCGGCATGTTCGAATGAATACTGGAGTGCATCCGGTCGAGGCAGTCAAGGAACGTGACGAGGTCGTCCCCCGCCATTCGAAGGACCCGACCGTATCCGGACGCCCCGGCGAAGTCGATCCAGACGCGACCGAATTCATGCAGAAGTTCATCACAGGACATCCCGAGGCGCGCCGCAAGCAGGCGGACCAGCGCCATGGTGGTGTCGTCGGCGTAATACTCCATCCCGATGAACAGCGGCTGGGTGAATCCCGCCTCCCGAAGCACGGCCGTCCAGGCGGGATCGCCGATGCGCCGGACCGCCATGCCGCGCAGCGCCTGGTGGATCATCCCGTACATGCGCGCAGCTCCTGTCGGCGCGCGGAGGGCGCGGCGCGGTGCCGTGGGACGCCGCAACCGCGCCCGGCGCCCCGCAGCGCCCCCCGCCACGCCCCCCGCCACG
>NZ_NHSD01000183.1 GCF_016653255.1 Rhodobaculum claviforme | reverse complement strand
TGGGGTCGGGGGCCGTGTCCTCGGCGCGGGACTGCACCATCGAGGGAAAGGCGACCGGCGCCCCGGCCTCGTCCACCAGCGCGAGGATGCGCAGCAGCCCATCCTCGCGCGCGGCGGCAAAGGTGTCGACGTCGGCGGCGGTGATGCAGGCGAGCGCCTCGATGTCCGGCGACTGCGCGCCCAGCCCCGCCAGCCGCACCCGCACCGGGTCGGGCAGCACCATCCGAGGCGCGATCGGCAACCGGCGCAGCCCGGCCAGCACGCAGCGCAGCCGGTCCGGCGTCGTCTCGTGGCGCAGCTGCAAGGTGGTGGCGAAGCGCATCCGGTCGCGGCGGGCGGAATTCTCCGGCTGCAGGTCGAGGACCTGCGAATTCGGCACCGGGATCAGCGTGCGGTCCAGCGTCCGCAACCGGGTGGAGCGCAGGCCGATCGCCTCGACCGTGCCCATGGTATCGCCGAGGCGGGAGATGTCGCCCACCGACACCGGCCGGTCGGCATAAAGCGTGACCCCCCAAGGATGTTCATCAGCGTCGGCTGCACCGCCAGCGCCACCACAAGCCCGCCGATGCCGAACCCCGCCAGACCCCCGCCACCGGGGCGATGACGATGTCGCCGTCGGGGTGTTCGAAACGGATCGGGGCTTGGGCGTCGGGCATGGCGGGCCACACGAAAGCGTGATGACAGGGTTAACGGGCGCTGTATGCTCGTGCACGCGCGGCGGCCCGCGCCCGCGGACGCATTGGGATGGTCCGCGGGCGCGGGCGACGCACAGGTCCGCAACACAGGGGCCCGGAACGCAGAGGCCCGGGACCGGCAGGTGCCGGGACACACAGGCCCCGACAGGACGCACCGCAGCCGCAACGGAAAGGACGCAGACGCATGAAGGGATCGCCGGATCGGATCGGACGGGGCGCGACGGCTGGGGCGGTGGCGGCGCTGGCGGTTGTGGGGGTGGCTCTGGCGTCGGTCTCGGGGTCGGTTCCGGGGTCGGTCTCGGGGGCGGGCCGGGCGGCGGCGGACCCGGCGTTCGATCCCGCGCCCACCGACCGCTGCGTGGCCGAGGCGGCGGCGCAGGCTCCGGCGCGGTCGGGGCATGGGGTGCTCGACTGTGCGGGGCGCGCGGCGGTGGCCTGCATGGCCGCGCCGGGGGGCGATACCACCGTGGGGATGATCGACTGCCTCGCCGCCGAGCTGCGCCATTGGGAGGACCGGATGGCCGCCGCGCTGGCGATCCGCCGACAGACCGACACGGCCGAGGATGCCGACATGGACCGCCTCGGCGCCACAGGCCCCCGGCTGGCCCCCGCGCTGGAGGCGATGCAGGGCGCCTGGACCGGCTGGCGCGATGCGGCCTGCCTTTATGAACAGGCTCAATGGCGCGGCGGCACCGGCGCGGGACCGGCGACCATGGCGTGCCACCTGCTGGAAACCGCCCGCCAGACGCTGCGGCTGGAGGGGTGGTGGGCGCCATGACCCGGCGCGCCGTCGCCCCGGCCCTGTTGGCGGCCCTGCTGGCGACCCTGCTGGCGACCCTGCCCGCGACCCTCGCAGACGACGTGGCGGCCGAGACCCCGCGCGCCACGACACCAGCCGCGGTGCCCGGCCCGGTGCCCGGCGCGGTGCCGGATCCGATCCCTCGTGCGGTACCTGATCCGACGCCTGGTCCGGTGCCTGATCCAATGCCCGGCCTCCTGCCTGTCTCGGCGCCCAGCCTGAGGCCCGGCCCGGTGCCCGACCTGGTGCCCGTCCTGAGGCCCGGCCCGGTGCCTGTCTCGGTGCCTGTCTCGGTGCATGGCGTGGTCCCTGTCTCGGTGCCCGGCGTGGCGCCCGGCGTGGTGACTGTCTCGGTGCCTGGCGGGACACCCGGTCCCACGCCCACCCCGATGCCCGGATGGGCGACCGCGCCCGAGGGCTGCGCCTGGCACTGGCGCGCGGGCGGTGGCATCGCCCTGTGGGTCGAGCGGTGCGCCCTGGGCACCGGGGTCTGGGATGTGGCGTGGAACGACGCGGCGGGCGGTTTCGTGCAACGCCGCGACGGGGCGGTGCTGGGTGTCGTCGTGCAGCCGGTGGCGGTGTCGGCCTCGGGGCCGGACCCGCTGGCGGAGCTGGGCGCGTGGCTGGTCCTGCACGGCCATCTGGACCCCGCGGCGGCGTGCGCGTTCCGCCCGCTGACGCTGCGCCCGATGCAGCCGGGCATGGCCGCGTATGCGCTGGTGCCCGGCCGGCCCGCGATGACCGCCACCCCCGATGCCAGCCCGGGCCGGGACCCCGGGGCAGGCCCCGACGCAGGCACAGAGGGAGGCACGGAGGCAGGCCCCGACACTGGTCGCGCCAGTGCCCTCAATTCTGGCCTCCATGTTGCCCTCCATGTTGGCCTCGATACTGGCCTCCATATTGGCGCCGATCGTGGTTCCGACGGGATCGCCGACCCGGGGGCCGACACCGGTCCCGATGCGGCCGCCGAAACCGGCGCCAACAGCGGTCCCGAAACTGGTCCCGATGCGGACCCGGACGCGGTTCCGGACCCGCCCTGCGGCGCCTGGGGGATGGGCACGCATGGGGTCCGGTATGCGCTGAGGCATGACGCCTGGCCGGACCGCGTCGTGCTGGTGGATGAGGGGCAGGAGCGGCCGATGTTCGATCCCGGCAGCCTGCGGCGCCTGCCCTGAGGGGCGGCGACCTGAGCGCGTCATCTCGAGAATGACGAAGGTCGCGCCGCCGGTGGGGGCGGGGACCTCCGGCCGCGACCGCCCGTCGGCAGGCCACGGCCAGCCGGTCCCGCGCCGGGTCATCGCCGAGGCGGTGGGCGGCCTGACCGGCCGCCTCATCCGCCTCCCCAGACCGCCCCCAACACCGGCCGCATCACCGCCACCCCCCAACA
>NZ_NHSD01000182.1 GCF_016653255.1 Rhodobaculum claviforme | reverse complement strand
AATCCACTCCGCGGCCGCCCCGCGCAAGCGTGACGGGCGCGCGGGCGGGGCGGGGCGCGGTGGGCGATCTTGTTGCCGACGGTTGCCGCGCCATGGGGGGGCGCCTATCCTCTGACCCCCAACCTCCGGCCGCAGGAGAGCCGCCATGTCCGATCCCCGCATCCACCCCGCCGCCCGCCTGCATGCCCGCGAGGTCGCCGAGGGCCGCCTGTCACGGCGCGAATTCCTGACCCGTGCGACGGCGCTGGGCGTCAGCGTCCCGGTGGCCTATGGCCTGCTGGGCGTCGCGGCCCCGCGCGCCGACACGCCCGCGCGGCGCATGGGTGGCACGCTGCGCATCCAGCAGGACGTGCGCGCGCTCAAGGACCCGCGCAGCTTCGACTGGCCGCAGCTGTCGAACTTTGCGCGCGGCTGGCTGGAATATCTGGTGGAATACAACCGCGACGGCAGCTTTCACCCCATGCTGCTGGAGGGGTGGGAGGTCGATGACGACGCCATGGGCTATACCCTGCGCGTGCGCCCCGGGGTGACGTGGAACGACGGCAGCCCCTTCACCGCGCGCGACGTGGCGTGGAACTTCACCCGCTGGTGCGACCGCTCGGCCGAAGGCAACTCGATGGCCTCGCGCCTGACGGGGCTGATCGACGCCGACACCGGCGCCGCCCGTGATGGCGCGATCGAGGTGGTGGACGACCTGACCGTGCGGCTGAACCTGTCCGAGCCCGACATCTCCATCATCGCGACCTGTTCGGACTACACCGCCGCCATCGTGCAGGACGGCGACGACGGGCAGGACATCCTGCGCAACCCGGTCGGCACCGGCCCCTATCTGCCCGGCGATTACGAGGTCGGCGTGCGCGGCGTGCTGCTGCGCAACGACGACCACGACTGGTGGGGCACGGAGATCTTCGGCGCCCCCGCGCTGGAGCGGATCGAGTTCATCGACCTCGGCACCGACCAGAGCGCCACCATCGCCGCCGCCGACGCCGGCGAGATCGACATGACCTACGAGACGGTGGGCGACTTCATCGACCTGCTTGACGCGGTGATGGAGCGGTCCGAGACGGTCACCGCCCGCACCCTGGTGATCCGTCCCAACCAGCTCTCCGAGGTCGATGGCACCCGCCCCTATGCCGATGTGCGCGTGCGCCGGGCGCTGGCGATGGCGGTGGACAACGCGGTGCTGCTGGAGCTGGGCTATGACGACCGGGGCGTGGTGGCCGAGAACCACCACGTCTGCCCGATCCACCCCGAATACGCCGAGCTGCCCGAGCCGCCGGTGTTCGACCCCGCCGCCGCCCGCGCCCTGATGGAGGAGGCGGGCATGGGCGATTTCGTGCACGAGCTGATCTCCATCGACGACAGCTGGCGCCGGCCCACGGCGGACGCCGCCGCCGCGATGTTGCGCGACGCGGGCATCCCGGTGGAGCGGACGGTGCTGCCGGGGGCGACCTTCTGGAACGACTGGCAGAACTACCCGTTCTCGACCACCGACTGGGGCCACCGGCCGCTGGCGGTCCAGAGCCTCGCGCTGGCCTATCGCAGCGGCGAGCCGTGGAACGAGAGCGGCTTCGAGAACGCCGAGTTCGACGCCCTGATCGCCGAGGCGCTGCAGATCGCCGACGCCGACGCCCGCCGCGAGGTGATGGTGAGGATCCAGACCCTGATGCAGGAGGAAGGGGTCGTCATCCAGCCTTACTGGACGTCGGTGTTCCGCCACCACGTCCCGGGCGTCGTCGGTGCCGAGGCGCACCCGGCCTTCGAGATCTATCCCTACAAGCTGGGCTTTGCCGCCTGATCCGGCCGAACCCGGCCCCGGCCCCATGGCGCGGGACCGGGACCGGGGGTCGTGGAGGCGGGGCCTCAGGGCAGGATGGTGATGGGCGTGCCGGTGCGCACCATGGCATAGATCCGCTCCATCTGGGCATCCGTCACCGCGATGCACCCGGCGGTCCAGTCGCCGAACGCATTGGCGAAACGCGGCCCCTTGCCGTGGATGAAGATGTCGCCACCGGGGTCGTCGCCGGCCTCGCGCGCGACCAGATTGTCGTTGACGTCCGGATAGGAGATGCCCAGCGACAGGTGGAACGCGCTGTTGGGGTTGCGCCGGTCGATGATGTACGTCCCCTCGGGGGTGCGGCCGTCACCGCGGCGCTGCTTGTGCCCCTCGGGCGCAAAGCCGAGGCTGATGGGCACCTGCATCAGCACCCGGTCGTGGTGCTGCAATTCCATCAGACGGTGTTCCTTCCAGACGACGATCCGGGTCACCTCCGGCCCGTCATACTCAAGGAACCTCGACCGCTCGCCCGCGCATCCCGCCAGCACGGCTGCCACGAGGACGGCCAGCGCCACCCGAATCATGCCCATTTTTCTGCCTCGATGGTGTTTTGCGGAAACGCTACACCACCCACCGGCCCGCCGCGAAGCGTCAAGATGCGGACGAATGTCCCGATTTTCAGCCCTGTGTCAGCGCAAGGCCACCCGGGCGCAGGTCATCGACCGACAACGGCCCGTCCGGCCGCCCCAGCCGGTAGCGCATCACCCAGTGCAGCCGGTGTTGCGCCCGGGTGATCGCGACATAGGCCAGCCGTTTCCACAGCGGCACCCCGGCCTCCATCCGGCCCGAGTATGCGGCGGCGCGGATGTCGGGGGCGAAGACCTGCACCTCGGGCCATTGCGACCCTTGCGCCTTGTGGATGGTCACGGCCGCACCATGCAGGAACACCGCACCCATGCTGGCGGCATAGGGGATGAAGGGCTCCCCGCCGTCGTCGGGGTGTTCGATCTTGACGATGGAGGCGACGCCGAGCTGCGGGTCCTCGGCGCCGAGCACATGCAGGCGGGAAAATCCGGGGCGTTTGCCGGGCCCGAGATAGATCACCTGCGCGCCCTTGATCAGCCCCTTTGCCTCCAGCTCGATCCGGCGCTTGCGGTGTTTCAGCGGCAGCTCCAGCCCGTCGCAGATCAGCGGCTCCCCCGGCAACAGGCTGTCGGGCGGCGCGTCATGGGCGGTGCGGAACGCCTGGATCAGCCGGATGCGGGTGGCGTTGCGCCACACCAGCACCGGGGATCGCGCCATCAGCCCGGCCTCCACCCGTTCGGCCATGACGACGCGGTCGTCGCGGGCGGCGGCGGTGCGGACGCGGTCCTCGAAGCCCTCGAAATCGACCTGCGGGTCGGCCAGTGCGTGGGCAAGATCGAGGATCGGGTTGTCCTCGGCCTGCCGGTGGATGCGCGCGAGCGTCAGGCGCTGGGCTTCGGGCAGGCGGTCGAACACCATCTCGCCCGATTGGCCCACGGGCGCCAGCTGTGCGGGATCGCCGAACAGCACGAGGCGGGGAAAGATTTCCCGCAGATCCTCCAGCGCGCGGGCATCCAGCATGGAGGATTCGTCCACGAACCCGATGTCGAGCGGGTCCGAGCGCCGCTTCCACCCCTTGATGAAGTCCGAGCCCCGCAAGCCCGCCGCCGCCAGCGCGCCGGGGATCGACGGCATGGTGGCATAGAACGCCTGCGCGCGGTCGAGCTGCGCATCCGTCATCCCATCGGGCAGCGCATCCGTCGCGGGGCGCGCGCCACCCCCTGCCAGCCATTCCGCGATGCGTTCGTACTGCGGGTCATAGACCGGGGTATAGAGGATGCGGTGGATCGTCGTCGCCGGCACCCCGCGCCCGCGCAGGACGCTGGCGGCCTTGTTGGTGGGCGCCAGCACCGCCAGCGTGCGCCGGTCGCGGCGGCGTCGCCCCTCCCAATCCGCGCTGACCGTCTCCACGCCCGCCTCCGTCAGCGCGCGTGTCAGCGCCGCCAGCAGCATCGTCTTGCCGGAGCCTGCGCGGCCCAGAACCGCCAGGGGCGGTGCCGCCTCGGAGCCAGGCGGCATCAGCGCGCCGGTCGCGAGGTCCACCCCCCCCTGCGCCAGCATCCCCGCCAACCGGTCGAACGCCGCCGCCTGGTCGTCGGAAAAGACGATGTCCGGGGCGTCCGCCGTCACCGGCCCTGCATCCCGAGGCGATGGCGCCTCAGCCATTTTCCTTGAGGATCCGCTGCTTCTGGCGATCCCAGTCGCGCTTGGCCTCGGTCGCGCGCTTGTCGGCCAGCTTCTTGCCCTTGGCGATGCCGATGGCCAGCTTGGCGATGCCGCGGCTGTTGAAATAAAGCCGAAGGGGCACCAGCGTCTTGCCCTTCTTGGCGGTTTCCGCCCACAGCCGGGCCATTTCGCGTTTTGATACCAGCAGCTTGCGCTTGCGGCGTTCCTCGTGGCCGAAGGTCTTGGCCTGGCCATAGGGGGCGATGTAGCCGTTGATCAGCCACAACTCGCCGTCTTCGACGCTGGCGTAGCTCTCGGCGATGTTGGCGCCACCCTGGCGGAGGGACTTGACCTCCGACCCCTCCAGCATGATGCCGCATTCGAGGTCGTCCTCGATCGCGTAATCGAAGCGCGCGCGGCGGTTTTCCGCAATGAGTTTCGAGTTGGGATCGGAGCGTGGCGGCATGGACGGGGGATAGGCCAAGCGCGCGGGTGTGTCCAGCGCGTCACGCGCCCCCGCGCGCGGCCAGCGCGGCTTCGGCGCGGGCGAAATCGGCCGCCGTGTCGATGTCCAGCGCGCTGTCGGGGGCGACCCGGACCGCGCCGATGCGGTCACAGGCAAGCGTGCCGCGCGCGCGCCAGCCGTCGGCGTCAAAGACATAGACCGCGCCGTCGGGGCGCCACACCGGCGGCAGGCTCTGACGGTTGGAGAACGGGTGCCCGGGGTCGCCCAGCGGGCGAAAGGCGCCGCCCTCCAACCGGCCCCATTTCAGCACGCCCGCGTCGGCGGGCGCCACGCTCATCACCAGGTCCCAGTCGCCGGTGGCGTGCAGCGCCAGCCCCGCGCGGATGTCGCGCAGGCGGCGCAGGGGGGATGTCGCCTGCAACAGCACCACCGTGGCCGGGCCGGGCACCGCCCGCAGCGCATGCGCTATTACCGGGTCCATCGGCACGGTGTCGCCCGCCAGCGCCTCGGGGCGGGGCAGGATGCGGAGGCCGTCCTCGGGCGGGTGCGACAGGATTTCGGGGATGTCGGTGGAGACGATGACCTCGGCCCCCACGGCCAGGCCCTGGTTCACCGCCCGGCGCCACAGCGGCACCCCCGCCAGCGGCCGGAGGTTCTTGCCCGGCAGCCCCTTCGATCCGGCCCGCACCGGTACCAGCGCGATCAGCTTCATGTCCCGTCCCCCTCCAGCAGCGGCGCCAGCGCGGCCAGCGTGCGCGCGGTGGCGCCGCCGTGGGCGTCCAGGAACGCCGCCATCGCCGCATCGTCGCCCGGGTCGGCCAGCCGGTCGGTCAGCTGGTCGGCCAGCGCGGTGGCCAGCGCGGCCGCGTCCGTGCACAGCGTCACCACGCCCGCCGCCATCGCCTCCTGCCCCGGATACTCGATCGTCCAGACACTCGGGCCCACCAGAACCGGGCGGCCCAGCGCCAGCGGCTCGATGATGTTGTGCGCGCCCTTGGGCACGAAGCCGCCGCCCACCACCGCCACATCCCCCAGCGCGAGGTAGAAGAACATCTCGCCGAAGCTGTCGCCCAGAGCCACGTCGATGCCGCTCAGGTCCTGCGTCGCCGCCAGCGCGCCGTCCAGCGCGGTGCTGCGCCGCGCCACCCGCAGGCCCGCCGCCGCCAGCCGGTCGGCGGTGGCGTCGAACAGCTCGGGCGCGCGGGGCACCCATACCGCCAGCGGCGCCACCGGCAGGGCCGCGCGCAGCCGCGACAGGGCATCGAGGTAGGTGTCCTCCTCGCCCGCCACCACCGAGGCCAGCGTCACCACCGGGCGCCCCCCCAGCGCCGGGCGCAGCGCGGCTGCCCCGGCGATCTGTGCGGGCGGGATCGCCTGATCGAAGCGCAACTCGCCGCAGACCTGCACGCGCGGCGCCCCCAATGCGCGGAAGCGGTCGGCGTGCCGCTCGGACTTGGCCAGCACCAGCGGGACCAGCGCCACCGGATGGCCAAGGATGCGCGCCAGCCGCCGGGCGCGCGGCAGGCTGGCCTCGGGGACCTGGCTGTTGGCCAGCACCAGCGGCACGCCCGCGCGGTGCAGGGCGGCGATCATGCCGGGCCAGATCTCGATCTCCAGCGCGATCACCAGCTTCGGGCGGGCGCGGCGCAGGACGCGCGCCCAGGCGTGGTGGGTTTCGAACGGCAGGTAACGCGGGATCACCCGTCCGGCCGCGATCTCGGGCCCGAAGGCGGCGTGGGCGGCGCGGCGCCCGGCCGGGGTCAGGTGGGTGGTCACGACCGTCTCGCCCCGGTCCAGAAGCCCGTGCACCAGCGGCACGGCCGAGCGCATCTCGCCCAGCGACACGGCATGCACCCAGACCGCGCCGGAGGGGACGGCACCGCCGCCGAAACGCTCGTTCCAGTGCCGACGATAGTCAGGGTCGCGCCGCCCGCGCCGCCACAGATACACCAGCACCAGCGGCAGCGCGGCCCACCACAGCAACCGATAGAGCGTGATCGCCGCCCGCAGCAGGGTCATGGCGCGTCCATCAGGGCCACCAGCCGGCCGGCCTCGGCGCTGAGCACGGCGGCGCCGTCGGCGGCGACGCGGGCCGCGCGGGGCGGCAGATCGGCCAGCCCCGGATCGGCCAGCGCGGCGGCCAGCGTGGCGGCATCGGTGACGGGCCGTGCGGCGCGGGCGTCGGCGAAGGCGGCGTAATCCTCGGCGAAGTTGTGGATGTGCGGGCCGTGCAGGATGGCGCAGTCCAGCCGCGCGGGCTCGTAGGGGTTGTGCCCGCCCACCGGGGCGATCGATCCGCCGATGAACGCGGCATCGGCCTGGCGGTACCACAGCCCCATCTGGCCCACGCGCCCCACCACGCAGACCGCGGGCACCTGCTCCGGCAGGCACCCGTCGTCGGGTAGGCGTGCCGCCTCCAGCCCCGCCGCGCGGGCCGCGGCCATGGCGTCGGCCGCACGGTCGGGGCGGCGGGGGGCGATCACCAGCACCGCGCCGGGGTCGGTCTGCCGCAGGCGGACGTGGGCGGCGGCGGCCAGCGCTTCCTCTCCCGGGTGGGTGGAGGCCGCGAGCCACAGCCGCCGCCCCGCCAGCCGGGCGGTGTTCGCCGCGCGCACCTCCGGCGCATCCGTCAGCGGGGCCGCGCCGCCCTTCAGCCGCCCCGTCACCTGCGCCGCAGCACCCAGATCCGCGAAATGCGCCGCCGTGCGCGCCTCCTGCACGCCGATATGGGCGAATCGGCCGTAAAGCGCGCCGTAGAACCCCCGCGCCCGCGCCTTGGCCCGGTGCGAGGCGGCGTCCATCCGCCCGTTCACCAGCGCCAGCGGGATGGCGCGGCGGTGCGCCTCCACCACCAGCGCGGGCCAGATGTCGCGCTCGGCCCAGACCGACAGCGCGGGCCGCCAGTGATCCAGGAACGCGCGCGCATGCACCGGGCAGTCGAAGGGCAGGTACTGGTGCACCATCCCCGGCCCCAGCGCCCCCGCCACCGCCTGCGCCGAGGTCCGCGAGGACGAGGTGATCAGCACCGACAGCCCCGCCACCCGCGCCTGCAACGCCGCCGCCAGCGCCGGCAGCACCAGCACCTCGCCCACGCCGACGGCATGCAGCCACACCAGCCGCCCGTCGGGGCGGGGCCGGGTGGGGCGCGCCAGCTTCTCGGCCATGCGGGCGGGGTCCTCCTTGCCGCGGGCCAGACGGCGGCGCAGCAGGGCCGGCGCCAGCAGCGGCACCATACCCTCCAGCATCAGGGCGGCATGCAGGGACAACGGGGTGCGGGTCACGCGCGGGGCTTCTCCGGGGTCTGGACGGTGGTGGTGGCGGGTCGGGACCCAGTTAACGGGCCGGGGCGGTCGCGCACAAGCGCCGCTGGCCAAGCGTGCGCGCGCGCAGTATGGCAGGCCAAGATTTCCGAAGGAGAGCGGCCATGGCCGAAGACGACAGCGCGCGCATCGCCAAGGTGCTGGCGCGCGCAGGCGTGGCCTCGCGCCGCGAGGCCGAGGTCTGGATCGCCGAAGGGCGCATCGCGGTCAACGGCAAGGTGATCGACACGCCCGCCCTGACCGTCACCCCCGCCGACCGGATCGAGGTCGACGGCCGCCCCCTGCCCGCGCCGGAGCCCGCGCGGCTGTGGCGCTACCACAAGCCCACCGGCCTCGTGACCACCGAGCGCGACGAGGAGGGGCGCGAGACCGTCTTCGACCGGCTCCCGGCGGGACTGCCGCGGGTGATGACGGTGGGGCGGCTCGACATCACCTCCGAGGGGCTCTTGCTGCTGACCAACGACGGCGACCTGAAGCGGCGGATGGAGCTGCCCTCGACCGGCTGGCTGCGGCGGTATCGCGTGCGCGTGAACGGGACGCCGGACGACGCCAGCCTGCAACCCCTGCGCGAAGGCATCGTGATCGAGCGCGAGCTGTTCCAGCCGATGGAGGTTCGCGTGGACCGCCAGCAGGGCGCCAACGCCTGGCTGACGGTGGGCCTGCGCGAGGGCCGCAACCGCGAGGTGCGCCGCGCGATGGAGGCCGTGGGGCTGGTGGTCAACCGGCTGATCCGCGTGGGCTACGGGCCGTTCCAGCTCGGCGACCTCGCCCCCGGCGCGGTGGAGGAGGTGCCCGCGCGCGTCCTGCGCGACCAGCTGGGGCTGGAGCCGGATGGCGCCCCCGCCCCCCGTGGCCAGGCCCCCCGAGGT
>NZ_NHSD01000181.1 GCF_016653255.1 Rhodobaculum claviforme | reverse complement strand
ACAAGGACCTGCTGCGGTTCATCACCTGCGGCTCGGTGGACGACGGCAAGTCGACCCTGATCGGCCGGCTGCTGTACGACTGCCAGCTGCTGTTCGAGGACCAGCTGGCGCAGCTGGACGCCGACAGCAGCAAGTTCGGCACCACCGGGGAAGAGCCGGACATGGCGCTGTTGGTGGACGGCCTGCAGGCGGAGCGCGAGCAGGGGATCACGATCGACGTCGCCTACCGGTTCTTTACCACGGACAAGCGCAAGTTCGTGGTCGCCGACACGCCGGGGCACGAGCAGTACACCCGCAACATGGCGACCGGGGCGTCGCACTCGGAGCTGGCGGTGCTGCTGGTGGACGCGCGCCACGGCGTGCTGACGCAGACCCGTCGGCACTCCTACATCGTCTCGCTCTTGGGCATCCGCCAGGTGGTGCTGGCGGTCAACAAGATGGACCTGGTCGACTGGGACGAGGCGACCTTCGAGCGGATCGCGGCGGAGTACCGGACCTTTGCGCACGAGGTCGGGATCCAGCAGGTGACCTGCATTCCGGTTTCGGCGCTGAAGGGCGACAACATCTCCAAGCGGTCCCGGAGCATGGACTGGTTCCAGGGGCCGAGCCTGCTGGAGAAGCTGGAGACGGTGCAGCTCGAGGACGCGGCGCGCGGGCGTCCGTTCCGGTTGCCGGTGCAGTGGGTCAACCGGCCGAACCTGGACTTCCGGGGCTATGCCGGGACGGTGCAGGGCGGCCAGGTGCGCGTCGGCGAGGAGGTCGCGGTGCTGCCGTCGGGCAAGGGCTCGCGGGTCAAGCGGATCGTGACGATGGACGGCGATCTGGAGGTGGCGCACGCCGGGCAGGCGGTGACGCTGACGCTTGAGCACGAGATCGACATCTCGCGCGGCGACGTGATCGCGCCGGCGCAGGAGCGGCCGACGGTGACCGATCAGGTGCACGCCCACCTGATCTGGATGGACGAGCAGGAGATGCTGCCGGGGCGGTCGTACCTGATCCATCTGGGGACCAGTTTCGTCGGCGGTCAGATCAGCCGGATCAAGCACACGGTGAACGTCAACACGCTGGAGGAGACGGCGGCCAGCCATCTGGCGCTGAACGACGTGGCGGTGGTCGACCTGGCGTTCGACCGGCCGGTGCCGTTCGACCCGTACGCGGAGAACCCGGCGACCGGGTCGTTCATCGTGATCGACCGGATGACCAACGCCACCGTGGGCGCGGGGATGATCGACTACGCGCTCAGGCGGGCGACCAACGTGCACTGGCACGACACCAAGGTGGACAAGGCGGTGCGCGCGCAGGCGAAGGCGCAGCGGCCGTGCGTGCTCTGGTTCACCGGGCTGTCGGGGGCGGGCAAGTCGGTGGTCTCCGACCTGGTGGAGCAGCGCCTGGCGGGCATGGGCAAGCACACGATGATGCTGGACGGCGACAACGTCCGGCACGGGCTGAACCGGGACCTGGGCTTTACCGACGAGGACCGGGTGGAGAACATCCGCCGGGTGGCGGAGGTGTCCCGGCTGCTGACCGAGGCCGGTCTGATCACGCTGGTGTCGTTCATCTCGCCGTTCCGCAGCGAGCGGCGGATGGCGCGCGAGATGCTGCCCGAGGGCGAGTTCCTGGAGGTGTTCGTCGACGCGCCGCTGGATGTGTGCGAGCAGCGCGATCCCAAGGGGCTGTACAAGAAGGCGCGGGCCGGGGAGATCCCGAACTTCACCGGCATCGGCTCCAGCTACGAGCCGCCCGAGGCCCCGGAGCTGCACCTGCGCTCCGACCAGGCCAGCCCCGACGCGCTCGCCCAGCAGGTCATCGCCCTGCTCGAAGCCCGCGGCATGCTCTGACCCGACGCCCCCGGCAGCACCACCCAGCCGACGGACACACCAAGGGCCCGGCCGCTACACAACGGCCGGGCCCTACGCTTTGGAAACGACCGCAGGCTTCAGTCGCGCGTGCTGGGGGACTGACGAAGCACCGCCGGCGCCCGGTGCGGCACGGGAATGCCGGCCCCGACGCTACGACCAACGCGGGGTGGCCGTGGCCACATCGCTTCCTGCACGAGCGATTCGACCCGGCTGCGGCCCATATCCGGGCGCAGATGCAGAACGCGGCGCACCGCATGGTTGAGCTGGCCGAGACTATCCAGCCCGCGGCCGCGGGATTCCTCCAGGGCATAGCGAATGATACTGGCGGGATCGGGCTGCTGAGACATGGCAGGCTCGCCGAGTACGGTGGCTGGGCATCCTAAGGTATTGCGGAAAACAAGTCTGGGGAAGAACGCAAACGTATAATTCGCCCATCCAGCCCCAAACCTTGGCCACCGCAGAAAAAAATAACCGATTTCCGGCGAACATCGGACCAAGGCGACCGTTGGTCATGAGAGGAAGATGAGCCCGTGCGGCCTTGTCCCCATGCCGATTCGACGCGGCTCCTTCCGACCCGGGCGCGCCGGCCTACTTCCCCATTATCCCCGGCGGCCGGCGCGCTTGATGTAACTAACGGGGCGGAGGGACATCGCGCTCTTCCGCCCCGTTTTTCTGCCACCCAACGGCTGGCTCCAGCCTGCGCGTTAGGCTCCGAATGGCTAACGATGGCCTCACACAGGGCTGACATCACCGGATTCATCCCGGACCAGCCGCTGCAGGCAACCCGCGATCACG
>NZ_NHSD01000180.1 GCF_016653255.1 Rhodobaculum claviforme | reverse complement strand
TCCTGGTGTTCCTGGTGTTCGCCGTGACCCGCCGCGCGCTGCCGGGCGCGGTGCTGCCGGACCGCGCGCGCGCCTTTCACCGCGACGAGGAATTGCGCATCGCGGTCTTCGTCGTGCTGGCGCTGGCGCTGGTGCTGACGGCGCGGCACTGGCTGGCGGCGGTGGGCGAGGGCGAGGCCGAGGGGCTGCGCACCGCGCTGCGCGCCTTCTGGGCGCGGCTGTTCACGCTGGGCTCGTTCCTGAGCACCGCCGGCTATGTCTCGGCCGACTGGGCGGAGGCGTTCGAGTGGTCCGGCCTCGGGCCGCCCGCGCTGCTGCTGGCGGGGCTGGCGATGATCGGCGGCGGGGTGGCCACCACCGCCGGGGGGATCAAGCTGCTGCGGGTGCTCGCGCTCTATCGCCAGGGCCGCCACGAGGTGGAGCGGCTGCTGGACCCCGCGTTGGTGGCGGGTGGCGGCGCGCGCGCGCGGCATCTGCGCAGCGACGGGGCCTATCTCGCGTGGGTGGCGTTCATGCTGTTCGTGCTGTCGCTGTGCGCGGGCATCGCGGCGCTGGCGCTGGCGGGGCTGCGGTTCGAGCCGGCGCTGCTGCTGACGATCTCGGCGCTGTCGACGACGGGGCCGCTGGCGATCACGGCGGGGGCTGCGGATTTCGAATGGGCCGGGCTGGGCACCGGGCCGCGCGCGATCCTGGGCGTTGTGATGGTGCTGGGGCGGCTGGAGCTGCTGGCGATCGTGGCGCTGCTGGTGCCCGAAAGCTGGCGGCGTTGACACCGCCATCCACGCAATCCCCCCATGCGCGTCCCGGGGCGTACCGAATTCGGACTGGAAACTTCGCCCTGCCCACACCATAGTCGGTCCGGCACAGGGAGGACGGCGCATCCGCCGGGCGATCTTACGCGCCCTGTGGGGACCGGAAATAAGAAAGCAAACGAGGCGTGTGTCGATGGCATCGGACAAACAGAACCTGCAAGATGTATTCCTTAACCATGTCCGCAAGAACAAGACCCCTGTGACGGTGTTCCTCATCAACGGGGTGAAGTTGCAGGGGGTAATCACCTGGTTCGACAACTTCTGCGTGCTGCTGCGCCGCGATGGCCAGAGCCAGCTTGTCTACAAGCACGCCATCTCGACCATCATGCCCGGCCAGCCGATCAGCCTCTATGAATCCGAGGCCTGATCTCTGCCGGGGGTCCCGGCCATGATCGAGGTCGATGAACTGGACGGCGCCGGCGGGCGGCGGCGCACCCGCGCCATGGTCCTTCATCCCGACATCCGCTCCAACCCCCACCGCCGCCCGGCCGGTCCCGCGCTGGAGGAGGCGGTGGCGCTCGCGGCCGCGCTGCCCGGTCTTGATGTCGTCGGCGCCGAGGTGGTGGGCCTGCCCAAGGCGCAGCCGGGCCGGTTGTTCGGCAAGGGCAAGCTGGAGGAGCTGCGCTTGCGCATGGAGGAGGCCGAGGTCGAGCTGGTCCTGATCGACGGCCCCGTCACGCCCGTGCAGCAGCGCAACCTGGAACGCGACTGGAAGGTCAAGCTTCTGGACCGTACCGGCCTGATCCTGGAGATCTTTGCCGACCGCGCCCGCACCCGTGAGGGGGTGCTGCAGGTGGAGCTTGCGGCGCTCAGCTACCAGCGCACGCGGCTGGTGCGCGCCTGGACCCACCTGGAGCGGCAGCGCGGCGGCCTTGGATTCGTCGGCGGTCCCGGCGAGACGCAGATCGAGGCCGACCGTCGCGCGCTGGACACCCAGATCCTGGGCCTGCGCAGGCAGCTCGAAAAGGTCACCCGCACCCGCGCGCTTCACCGCGCGGCGCGCGCGCGCGTGCCCTATCCGGTGGTGGCGCTGGTGGGCTACACCAACGCGGGCAAGTCCACGCTGTTCAACCGCCTGACCGGGGCCGAGGTGCTGGCCAAGGACATGCTGTTCGCCACGCTGGACCCGACCATGCGGGTGGTGCGGCTGCCGGGCGGGGGGGATGCGATCCTGTCGGACACGGTGGGCTTCATCTCGGACCTGCCGCCGCAGTTGGTGGCGGCCTTCCGCGCCACCCTGGAGGAGGTGCTGGAGGCCGACGTCATCGTGCATGTGCGCGACATCGCCCACCCCGAGACCGAGGCCCAGGCCGAGGATGTGCGCACGATCCTGGCCAGCCTGGGCGTGACCGACGCGGTGCCGGTGGTGGAGCTGTGGAACAAGGCCGACCTGCTGGACGATGACGCGCGCGCGGCTCTGGAGGTGCAGGCGGCGCGGCGCGGGGATGTGGCGGTGGCGTCCGCGCTGACGGGGACGGGGCTTCAGGCGTTCTCCGACCGCATCGCCGAGGCGCTGGGCGAGGAGCGCCTGCGCGCCGAACTGCATGTGCCCTTTGCCGAGGGCCGCAGGCGCGCCTGGCTGCATGCGGCGGGCGTGGTCGAGGCCGAGCGCGAGGATGAGGACGGCCACCACCTGAGCGTCCGCTGGACCCCGCGCCAGGCGATGCGCTTCCGCGATCTCTGACCCATCGGCCTAGGGCCGCGCAGGGCCGGCATGGCCCGCAGGATCCGCCCCGAAGGGCGCCACGGCAGCGGACCGGACCCGGCGGATCGGTCCCGGCGGCTGGCATCCCGGGGGCCAGCCGCGGGGGGCGGCGGCTGGGAGCATGGCGCCGGATTGGCGCTCAGGCGGCGATGGGGTCCCGGCACAGGTCGCCCAGCACCTCGGCCGCGATCTCGAAGGAGCGCAGGCGCGCGGCGTGGTCGTAAATCATCCCGGTCACCATCACCTCGTCCGGTCGCACGGCCTGCGTGATGGCCCCGAGGCGGGCGCGCACCGTCGCGGCCGACCCCGTGGCCGAGCACGCCAGCGCCTGTGTGACCTGGGCCATCACGGGGGCGGGGATCTCCCGGCCCGGATCGTCGGTCGGAGGCGGCAGCTTGCCGGGCCGCCCGGCGCGCAGCCGCGCAAAGGCCAGCAGTTGAGACGACCGCAGATACGCCGCCTCGTCATCGGTGTCGGCCGCGCACACCCCGATGGCGATCATCACATGCGGCCGGTGCAGCCGCTCCGAGGGGCGAAAGCCACGGCGATAGACCTCCAGCGCCTGCTCCAGCAGGGCCGGTGCAAAGTGCGCGGCAAAGGCATAGGGCAGCCCCAGATGCGCCGCCAGCTGCGCGCCATACAGGCTGGAGCCGAGGATCCACACCGGCACATGGGTGCCCGACCCGGGGATGGCGCGCACCGGGCCCGTGTCGGTGGTGTCGTCGAGGTAGCCGATCATCTCCTGCACATCCGCGGGAAAGCTGTCTGCGGGCGTCATCCGGCGGCGCAGCGCGCGCGCCGTGGCCATGTCGGTGCCGGGTGCGCGCCCCAGCCCCAGATCGATGCGCCCGGGGTAAAGCGTGGCCAGCGTGCCGAATTGCTCGGCTACCATAAGCGGCGCGTGGTTGGGCAGCATGATGCCCCCCGCGCCGATGCGCATGGTGCGCGTGGCGGCCGCGACATGGCCGATCACGACCGCCGTGGCGGCGCTGGCGATGCCGGGCATGTTGTGATGCTCGGCCAGCCAGTAGCGGTGATAGCCGAACCCCTCGGCGGCGCGGGCCAGATCGGCGGTCGCGGCCAGCGCGTCGGCGGCCGTCCGACCCTCCGGGATGGGTGACAGATCAAGAAGCGAGAAGTGCTGCATGGCGGACCTCCGGACGGGTGCAGGCTGACCCCTGCGCCCCGTCCGGTCAAGCGCCGTCACCGCCCGGGCGCGCGGCGGCCGTGACGACCAGCGCTGGCCGGGGGTCAGTGGTCAGCGGGCGGTGGTCAGCGGTCGGGGGTCGGGGGCGCCACGCCAAAGACCTCGGCCGCGGTGGCGCCCGCGGCGAGCGCGGCGATCCAGCCGGCCTCGCGCGCGAGCTTGGCTTCGGCGTCATGGATGCGGCCCCGCACGACCGCGGGCGACAGCGCAACCACGCCGTCGTCGTCGCCGATCACCAGATCGCCCGGCGCCACCGCGCAGCCGCCCACCACAACCGGCCCGTTGATCACGCCGCGATCCGTGCCGACCGGGCCGCGCGGGGTGATCCACCGCGCGAACACCGCAAAGTCGTCCCACCCCCCGAGGGTCCCGGTGTCCCGCACCGCGCCGTCGCACACCAGCCCCGCCACACCGCGCGCGCGCAGGTGGCCCGACAGGATATCGCCGATCATCGCCGTGTCGCGGTGGCCGGCGGCGTCGATCACCAGCACCTGTCCCGCCGCGATCACATCGAGCGCATGCAGAACCGCGCCGAAGTCCGGCGGTTCGCACCGCACCGTCAGCGCCTGTCCGAACAACCGCGGCTGCCGGCCTGCGGGGCGCAGCGGCCGGATCGCGGGGTCGATCTGGCCCGCGTCGCGGCCCAGGTCCACCGCGATCGAGACCGGGATCGGCGCCCAGCGGGCGATCTCGGCCGCCGCGAGGGGCGGTGTCGCGGGCGGCGGGGTGTGCAGGGTGACAGGCATGGCGACCTTTCGCTCAGGGGAACCGGTGGGCGTGCAGGGCCCGCCCGAGGGCCGCGATCCCGGTGTGGATGTCGGCCTCGGACCGGGCGGAGAAGTTGAACCGCGCGTGGTTGGGCCGCGGGCTCTGGGGAAAGAAGCTCGCACCCGGCACATAGGCCACGCGCGCCTGCGGCAGGGCCACGTCGCGCATGAAGGCGGTGGCGTCGAAGCCCGGCGCAAAGGTGGCCCAGGTGAACAGCCCGCCCTCGGGCTCGGTGACGTGGATGTCCTGCGGGAAATGCCGACGGATGGCCACCAGCATGGCGTCGCGCTTGCGGGCATAGGCGGCGCGCAGGCCTGCCACATGGCTCATCAGGTCGTGGCGGTCCAGAAACAGGCTGGCGGCGGTCATGTTCAGGGTCGATGTCTGGGTATCCGCCGCGACCTTCAGCAGCCCCATCCGCGCCAGCAGCGCCGGGGCCGCCACCGCCCAGCCGATGCGCAGCGCCGGCACCAGCACCTTGGACAGGCTGCCGAGGTGGATGACGCGCCCTTCGGTATCGAGCGACTTCAGTGTCGGCAGGGGGGCGCCCGAAAACCGGATGTGACGATAGGGGGTGTCCTCCAGCACGATCAGGTCGTGGCGGTTGGCCAGCGCGATCAGCGCGTGGCGGCGCGCCAGCGACAGCGTCACCCCGGTCGGGTTCTGGAAGTCCGGCACGGTGTAGATCATCCGCGCGCGCGGCGTCCGTGCCAGCACCTCGGCCAGCCGGTCGGTCTGCATCCCTTCGGCGTCCATCGGTACGACGGCATACGCGGGCTGGCTGGCCTCGAACGCGATCAGCGCGCCCAGAAAGGTCGGGTCTTCGGTCACGATCACGTCGCCCGGATCGACCAGCATCCGCGCCGCGAGGTCGAGGCCCTGCTGCGCCCCCTGCAGGATCAGCACATCGTCGCCGGTGCAGGGCGTGCCGTCCGCGGTCATCAGCGCGGCGATCTGCATGCGCAGCCGCGGCAGCCCGTCCGAGGGCGCGTACTGCAATGCCGCCCCGCCGGGCGTCCGGATGGCGTCGCGAAAGACCGCCTCCAGCCGGTCGGTGGGAAACAGCGCCGCATCGGGATAGCCGCCGCCGAACGAGATGATCGACGGCTCCGCCCCGAGGGCGAGCAACTCTCCGATCGCCGAGGGCCGGACCCCCGCCATGCGCTGCGCAAACTCCGGGGTCATCGGGGCCCTGTTCCGATCCGTTCCGGTGCCAGATGACACCCCCCGCGTCGCCGTTGCAACCCGTCACGCGCCCCGTTCCACCCTGCGGCGCCGTCCGCGCTGTCGCTGCACGCCCGGGATCATCGGGGGCCGCGGCCCGGGCGCCTTGCCCGGTGCGGGCGGCGGGGCACAGGTGCCGGGCGGCGCCGGTCCGCATGGTGGCGCCCCGGACGGTCATGCAGGCGGCCACGCTGGCGGCCATGCAGGCGGCCATGGGGATCGGCCCGACGCGAACGGCCCGGGGTGCTGCGTCAGCAGCCCACGGCCTCGCAGATGCGGCGGCGATAGGCGCGGTTGGCCTCGCTCTCGGCGGTTCCGGGTGGGACGGTGGCCGAGGTCGGCGCGCCGGGATCGTCGCAGCGCAGCGCGCGCCCGGGGGTCAGCCCGGCCAGCACGCAGCCGGCCACGTCCCAGCCCGGCGGAAGATCCGACAGATCGACCTGTCGCCACTTGGGATGGCCGCTCTCCTGCAACGCCTGGAACCGGGTGCTGATGACCTGCGCGATATCGGCCACCGCCCGGCAGCTTTCCCGGTGATAGGCGTTGCGCCGGGGGTTGAATTCATAGGTCATCAGCACCGCCTTGACCGCCACCACATCCACCGCGTCGGCCTGGAACGGATAGGTCCCCGCCGCAATCGACGTCGGCCGATAGACCGCCTGCAGCGTGGGGTCGGTGATCGGCAGCAGGTGAAACCGCGCGGGGTCGATCCGGGGCGACCCGAAGATCGCGGCCGGCGCCCCTGCGACATAGAAGAACGCGTCGATCCGGTCGTCCAGCAGAAGTTGCAACGAGGTGTCGGCGCTCTCCAGCACGCGCGTGCCCGGCACCACCTGCGCAAGGTCGAGCACCAGCGACGCCGTCAGGAAGGTGCCGCTGTCCTCGACCCCGATCGACACCCGCCGGTCGGCCAGATCCCGCAGCGATCCGATGTCGCGCCGGGCAAGGACGTGGACCTCCTCGTCATGGAGGGGGAAGGCGATGCGCACGCCGGCGACGGCGCGGGCCAGATCGGACTCCTCGGCGGCGAAGGTGTCGAGGTACTCCAGCACATCCGATTGCACGATGCCGAACTGGGTCTGCGGACGCATCCGCACGCCCAGGAAATTCTCCAGCGATCCCGCGCTTTCGCGCACGTTCAGCGTGATCCCGCACGACGCCGCGGCGTCGGCGATGTCGCGCCCCATCTGGATGTAGGTGCCGGTGGGACCCCCGGTCAGGATGTTGCGCTCCAGCGTCTGCGCGCCCAGCGGTGCCGCCAGCCCCGCCATGCCCAGCAGCGCCATGCAGGCCCCCGCAAGCGCGCCGCGCCGCCCCCTCGTCATGCAGTGTCGTGCCATGGCAACAGCCCCTCAACACGGTCCAAGAACCCTGACCAGCGCAACCAGCGTCTGGCGATTGATCGTCCCGATACTGTCGCGCAGCGCATCGGTCACGCAGGCGCCGCCGATCAGCGCCGCCGTCAGCCGTCGCAGCGCGTCGGTGTCCTCTGCCGGCAGCCCCGGCGCGGCGCGCAGCGCCTCGGCCACGACCGCCGGGGGGCGCGGGGTGGGCGCGGCGGCCGTCCCGGCTGCGGCCTGCGGGTCCGGCCGCCGCCCGGCGACCGGGGGGTGCAGGCCCGCGCGGTCCCGCTCCAGCTGCGCGACCTCGGCCGCCAGCGCCGTCCGCCGGTGCTCCAGCTCCGCCAGATCGTCCTGCGCCGCGGCGATCTGTCCGGTCAGCGCCTCGGCCTGCGTCACCATCTCTGCCGTCGCCGCGCGCCGGGCGGCGGCCTCGCGGCTGGCCTCCGACAGCGCGGCCAGCGCCTCGGACATTTCGGCGCGCAGATCCGTCAGCCCGGCGGCCTGCTCGGCCCGGATCGTGGTGACGCTGTCCTGTAGCGTCGACAGCGTGGTCCGCAGGGTTGCGACCTGCGCCTCCAGGTCCGCGCGCCGGGTGCGCAGGTCCGCCAGGCGGGTGTCCTCGTCCGCGATCCGGGCCTGAAGGGCCGCGAGCGTGGCCTCCTGCTCGGCCTGCTGTGCCTCGCGCCGCGCCATCGCCGCGCCGGCCGCCTCGCCCTCGGCTATGGCGGCGCGCAGGGTCTCCATCTCGGCCAGCAGCGCGTCGTGCCTTGCCTCGGCCCTGCGCAGCGCGCGGTCTGCGGTGTCGCGCCGTGCCGTCAGGTCCTCCAGGTCGGCCTGCACCCCGGCGCGCTGCGCCACCACCTGTGCGAGGTCCTGCGCCTGGGCCGCCAGATCGGCGGCCTCGGTGCGCAGCCCGTCCAGCGTGGCGCGCGCCGCCGCCGTGTCCTGCGCCAGCGCCGCAAGGGTCGCCTGCGCCGCGTGCGCCTGATCGAGGTCCCGCACCTGGCGCGCGCGGGCGTCCTCGGCCTCGGCGCGCAGGGCATCGATGTCGGGCCGAAGCGCCTGCGCGGTCTGTTGCAACTGCGCGATGTCGGCTTCCAGCGCGGCCATCTCGGCCCGTGCGGCCTCCAGTGCCGCGGGATCGGGGGCGGTGGCCAGGCTGGCCGCGATCTGCGCCTCGGTGCGGGCCTGTTCCTCCTGCAGATCGGCCAGCCGTACGAGGGCGGCGGTCTCGGCCTGCCGGAACTCGTCGATGCGGGTCGACAGTGCCTCACGCTCGGCGCGGAGCTGCGCCAGCGCCTCGGCCTCGGCCTCGCGCGCGGCGGTGAGCGCCGCGAGGTCGGCCTCCAGCCCGGCGATCGCTGCGTGCAGGTCCGCCGCGGCTCCGTCAGGGGGGCGATCGCCCGCATGCCCCCCGCCCCCGT
>NZ_NHSD01000179.1 GCF_016653255.1 Rhodobaculum claviforme | reverse complement strand
CGTCTGGCGGATCACGATGCCACGCTCGTGCAGCACCACACGCCCCAGCCCGAGCCCTTCGTTGAGCACGATCGCAGGCAACCGCACCGGCAGCAGCGCGGCGGTGTCCGAGTGCGATTCCTCGGTCGACACCAGCTCGCCGGAGGCGACCAGCTCGGCCAGCACCATGGCGACCGTCTCGAGGGTCTCCAGTTCTTCTTCGGCGTAGTTGCGCTGGGTGACGTTCTGGATCACCAGTACGCCGAGCACGCGGCCATCCCGTAGGATGGGCACGCCCATCAGGGACTGGAACGGGTCCTCGCCGGTTTCCGGGCGATAGGCGAAGTCGGGATGGTTCTGCGCGTCGGCCAGGCGTAACGGCCGGGCGTGCAAGGCGATGTTGCCGACCAGGCCCTCGCCGTTGCGCAGGCGGGTGGTATGCACCGCTTCCGGCTTCAGGCCTTCGGTGCCGAATAGCTCCAACACCTCGCCCGCGCGCATGACGTAGACCGAACACACCTCGGCCACCATGTCCTGCGCGATCAAGCGGACGACTTGGTCCAGGCGCTCCTGGGCCGTGCCGCCGCCCTTCATGATGTCGCGCAGGACCCGCAGCAGCCGACGGGAGCCGGCCCAGCCGAGGACCTGTTGCGTCATCCCAGACTAGCCTGTGGGAACGGGGTGGCAGGGAAAGCCGATCATTGCACCAGGCCTTCGCGGTTACTCGGTGTCCAGACCATAGGCCGTGTGCAGCGCGCGCAACGCGAGCTCGGTGTATTCCTCGGCGATCAAGACGGACACCTTGATCTCGGATGTCGAGATCACTTGGATATTAATGCCCTTTTCCGACAGCGTCTCGAACATGGTGCTGGCGACACCGGCGTGCGAACGCATGCCCACGCCGATCACCGAAATCTTCACCACGTTGGTGTCGGGCACCAGCTCGTCGTAGGCGAACCCGGAATCCTTATCCTGCAGCAGCTTGATGGTCCGATCATAATCGTCCTTGCCCACCGTGAAGGTGAGGTCGGTGTAGCCGCCCTCGGGCGACACGTTCTGGACAATCATGTCGACGTTGATGTGCTGCTTGGCGAGCGAACCGAACACCTGCGCCGCCGAGCCCGGCTCGTCGGGAACGCGGGTCAGGGTGATCTTGGATTCGTCCCGGCTGTAGGCGATCCCGCTGACGACTTCCTGTTCCACGATCTCGTCCTCGTCCACGATGAGAGAGCCCGGCTTGTCTTCGAAGCTGGAGAGCACCTGCACGCGCACATGGTGCTTCATCGCCATTTCCACGGCGCGGGTCTGCAGCACCTTCGCGCCCTGGCTGGCCAGTTCCAGCATCTCCTCGTAGGTGATCCTATCCAGCTTCCGCGCCTTGGTCACGATGCGCGGATCGGTGGTGTAGATCCCGTCGACGTCGGTATAGATGTCGCAGCGCTCCGCGCCCAGCGCAGCGGCGATCGCCACGGCCGACGTGTCGGAGCCGCCGCGCCCCAGGGTCGCGATCCGGTTGGTCTCGTCCACGCCCTGGAAGCCGGCGAAGACCGCCACCTGACCCTCGCCCATGCGGCGGACGATCTCCTCGCCCTCGATGCGTTGGATGCGCGCGCTGCCGTGGGCATCGTCGGTCAGGATCGGCACCTGCCAGCCCAGCCAGGAGCGCGCGGAAACGCCGATTTCCTGCAGCGCGATCGCCGCCAAGCCGCAGGTGATCTGCTCGCCCGCGGAGACGACCGTATCGTACTCCCGGGCATCGTACAGCTTCGAGGTGTCGCGGACGTAGCCGACCAGCTCGTTGGTGACCCCGGACATGGCGGAGACGACCAGACCGACCTCGTTGCCCGCGTCGACCTCCGCCTTGACCCGCTCGGCGACCTTCTTGATGCGCTCGACATTGGCGACGGAGGTGCCGCCGAACTTCATCACGATGCGGGCCATGGGCGCTCCTGGCCGTGGGGTGAATCTAGAGGCGGTGGGGCGATGGCGGACGGCCGAAAGGCGCGCCGCCATGGCTCAAGGCGGGGCGGTCAAGGAGCATGGCAGCGGCCAGGTGCCGCGCCGAGGTTGCCCCTCGCACAGCGGCCACCCATACTCTACACGCGCTTCGCAGCGCAAGAAATCGCGCCGCAGTCCGCGCACATTGCGCGAAATCTCTCCCCGCGTCGCTAAGGAGCCAAGCGTCCATGGACCAGCCGCCTACCGCGGCCGCCGACCCCGCCACACCGCCGCCAGCGCGCGTCGAAGGCGTCAGCGTCGACCCTCAAGAAATCGGCAAGTTCGCCCGCATGGCGGAAAGCTGGTGGGACCCCGAGGGCGATATGAAACCGCTGCACGCCCTCAACCCTGTGCGGGTCGGCTACATTCGCGACCGACTGGCCACCCGGTTGACCCAGACACAAGCCCCGGGCGAATCGCTGCAGCCATTGGCAGGCATCTCTATCCTGGACGTCGGCTGCGGCGCCGGGCTTCTGGCGGAGCCGCTGGCCCGCCTGGGCGCGCGGGTCACCGGCATCGACGCATCGGCCGAAGCGGTCAAGACCGGCAAGGCGCACGCGGAAATGCAGGGCCTGGCGATCGACTACCGGATCGGCACGGTGGAAGCCCTGGCCGAAACCGGCCAGCAGTTCGACGCGGTGACGATCATGGAAGTGATCGAGCATGTGCCCGATGTCGACACCTTCCTGGCGACCTGCGGCCGGTTGGTACGCCCTGGCGGACTGGCCGTCGTCTCCAGCGTCAACCGCACGGCGAAGTCCTTCCTGTTGGCCAAGGTCGGCGCGGAATACCTGCTGGGCTGGCTGCCGCGCGGCACCCACGATTGGCGGCGGTTCGTCAAACCGTCGGAAGCCGCCCGCGGTCTGCGCGCCGGCGGCCTGCGGATGGCCGAGGTGGCTGGCGTCGCGTTCGATCCGCTGACAGGCTGGCACACGGCCCGGGATAGCGATGTCAACTACATGATCCTGGCCGAAAAACCGGCCGGCGGTTGACGCGGCAGCCCCGTGCCCCTTGGATTCCCGCGCCTGCCAACACAAAGTGTGTGGCGACGGCGCGAAGCCGCGTACGCCCGCGACTGCTCATCAGCCGGCCGCGTCGGCACGACGGACCAACACACCTAACCGCGAAGAGACAGCCGAGAAGGGACACCATGTCGCTGACCAAGACGCTCGCAAGCTGTGCG
>NZ_NHSD01000178.1 GCF_016653255.1 Rhodobaculum claviforme | reverse complement strand
ACCCGGGCAAGCTCAAAGCTCCCCCCGAAAGGCACGGTGCTGGAGGGAGGCGAAGAGCGAATCTAGGGTTGCTGCCGCGCGCACCGCAATTGTGCGGCGTTCGCGCAGCGTCCGGCAACGTTCAAGATACTTTTGTTGCATCTGCAAAGGCGGAACAATGATCATGGCCTCGGACAGGGACTTGACGTTCAGATGCTGCTGCACCTGCCCTCGGCTCTCTGACAGGACGATGCCCCGGCCCCCGGAGGAATTCATGAAGTCACGCAGGAACTCGGGAAGGAGTTGGTCCCGCTTTGGGGAAGCGATCAGGATATCGATGCAGTTCGCCCCATCCAGTTCGGGAGGAACGACAGCGGAAAGACCCGGGCGACCCGACCGAACAGCGATCACATCCCCCTCCCAAACCCTCGACTTCTTTAGCGGCCCCGCATTGGCTGCTTCGGAGAAGTGAACAAGATCGGACAGATCAATCCCGTCACTCTTGATGTTCGTGCCACGAATGGCAGGAACACCATTGTCTTGGTAGTGAGACGCGGGCTTGACCACCACGCCAACGGAGACGCGCGAGCAAAGTTCTCCAATGGCCTGTCTCGGCCATTGCCGTGTATTGAGAAACGGGTCCCCGAACATCTCCTGAAAGATCGCCTGTCCGAGGGCGTCGAGGCGGGTGAGGGCGCGGGCGCGGAGGCGGCGCAGGGCGTCCGCCTGATCCAGGATCGCCGCAATCCGCCTCTGCTCCTCCAACGGCGGCAGGGGGATGTCGAAGGAGGCCAGGGCCTTTGGGCTCAGCCTCGGAAGATTGGCGCCGGTGGCCCGCTGCGATGCGAGGGCGACAACCTCGGGCTGGCGCAGGAAGTGGGCGAGATAGTTCCGGTGCAGCTTGCAGCCCGGCAGGACCGGGAGGATGTCGGTGCTGCACACGCCCCCGAAGTCGGGAAGGGCGATCTTTGCAAGGTAGGGACGCAGCTTCCCGAACAGGACATGGCGCGGGGAGAAGGCAAACTTCGTGCTCGCCAGATCCCCGGCCTCCACCGGTTCGCCACCGATGATCTGGCCGCCGCTCTCGATGTGCTCAAGCCCAAGGTATCGGGTGCCGCTCGCGATGGCCTCGGGCGCCACCCCGTCCCGCTCGATGCTCGCCACCTCGGCCAACGCAACCGTCGGCCACCTCATCCCAGCATGTCCTCCAGCCGGTCGAGGCCCTCGGCGATCTCGGCCTCGATCTGGCGCAGCTCGGCGATGATTTCGCGCGGGGGGGCGTGGTCGACGGCCGCGTGCTCCACCTGTTTGTAGCGGTTGAGCGAGAGGTCCCAGGCGCCGGTGGCGGCGATCTCGGCCTTGGGCACGAGGAAGCTCTGGGCAGTGCGGGGCCGGTCGGCCTCGGCCGCGAGGTCCTTCCAGCGGGCGAGGATGTCGGGCAGATTGTTCTTCGCGTGCTCCTCGGGGCCGAGGGCCAGGGCGGGCACGGGGCCGAGCTTGCCCTCCTCCAGCAGCGGCGTGCGCTTGTCGTCGAGGCTGAAGCCGTCGGCCGCCATGTCGTAGAACCACACGTCCCCGGTGCCGCCCACCCCGGTTTTCGTGAACAGCAGGATCGCGCAGGAGACCCCGGCATAGGGGCGGAACACCCCCGAGGGCAGCTTGATGACGGCGTCGAGCTTGTGATCCTCCACCAGCGTGCGGCGGAGATCCTTGTGCGCCTTGGACGATCCGAACAGCACCCCGTCGGGCACGATCACCGCCGCCCGCCCCCCGGTGCGCAGCAGGCGCAGGAACAGGGCGAGGAACAGAAGCTCGGTCTTCTTGGTCTTCACCACCTTCAGCAGGTCGCGCGCGGTGGTGTCATAGTCGAGCGATCCCGCGAAGGGCGGGTTGGCGAGGATCAGGGAATAGCGCCCGGCGTCGGTGGCGTGATCCTCGGCCAGGCTGTCGCGATAGCTGACGTCGGGGTCCTCGACCCCGTGCAGGGTCATGTTCATGGCGCCGATGCGCAGCATTGTGGCGTCGAAATCGAAGCCGTGGAACATGCCGCGGTGGAAATGCCGGCGGTGGGTGTCGTGGCGCATCAGCTGGGGGAAGGTGTCGCGCAGGTATTCGCCCGCGGCCACGAGGAAGCCGCAGGTGCCTACGGCGGGGTCGCAGATGACGTCCTCGGGCGTGGGTCCGGTGAGGTGGACCATCAGCTGGATGATGTGGCGGGGCGTGCGGAACTGCCCGTTCTGGCCGGCGCTGGCGATCTTGCCCAGCATGTATTCGAAGACGTCGCCCTTGGTGTCGCGGTCGTCCATGGGGATGGCGTCCAGCATCTCCACCACCTTGGCCAGCAAGTTGGGGTTGGAGAAGCCGAGGCGCGCGTCCTTCATGTGCCGCCCGTAGGACGAGCCCTGTTCGCCCAGGGCGCGCAGGAAGGGGAAGACGTGCTCATCCACCACCTCCATCATCACGCGAGCCTCGAAGTGGCGGAAGCGCGACCAGCGGAGATCGACATAGGGCCGGCCCTTGGGGTCGTTCCCCTCAGGGAAGATCCGCCGCTCCATGGCGATGCCGAGGGTGCGGGCCTTGTTCTCCTCCAGGGTGTGGAGGTCGTCGAGGCGCTTCATGAACAGCAGGAAGGTAAGCTGCTCGATCACCGCGAGCGGGTTGGACACGCCCCCCGACCAGAAGGCATTCCAGATCTGGTCGATCTGCGAGCGGATGGGCCCGGTCAGCATGTGCAGCCTCCTGTTTGCGCCGACGCGACGCTACTTGGACGGCACCAGGGACGCAAGTTCCGCTGTTTCTTTGACTACTTAGTATCAACCAGCCCAGATTTGGGCTGGTTAGATGTGAGCCCGTCGGCCCTGCTCCTGCCGACGGCACGAGGCTCTCAGTAGACCCGGCCGGGGCCGAAGCCCGCCAAGATCCGCGACACCTTCATGAAGCCATTCGGGAAGGCGAACCCGAGCAGACATGGTGCGGCTCTCTAGAGACGCGCGGAGCGGTGTTCCTCGATCCCACCTAGGATCACCCAAGCGCGGTGGTGCTGGGCCGGGGCTCGGCCAGGGGCTGATGGTGCCGCGCGCACGTTTCCTCAATGTGAGGGAACGATCCTCCCAAACTGGGGGAACATCGCCCCGGCGTCAGGCCAGCGCCGTAGCGGCCCGCTCAGCCGGGGGCTTCGCCGCCCGCCCTTCCCTTCCCTGCCGCGCGCCGTGTTCGCCACTGTGCGAGGCGCTGCGCGCATGCCTGGCGATTCCCGCGCGCATCTTACGCTCGGCCAAGACCTGCTCCGCGATCAAGGGCACCATGTCGGGGTCGTTGAGCATCGCCACGAGGTGGGGCCGGCCTGCACCTCCAGTTCCTCCAGCCGCTTGACCACGCGATAGCGCAGATCGGCGCGGTAGCCGAGGATCAGCGTCACGGTCAGATCGCGCGGCAGGAGGTATTCCTTGCGCATCTGCCCCTTTGCGTCCCGATATTCGGCGGCACAGTCAACCGCCCCAAACTTGGGGTGGTTGATTTCCGCCAGCATCTTGGTGATGTCGCGGAGCACATGGTCGTGCCGCTTCTCCACCAGCTCCTCGATCTCGCGCGAGGACATCGTGACGGCCTGCGCCGCCCGTGGCGGTCAAGATTCCCCACGCGGTGATCAGCGTCACGGTCAGGTCGCGCGGCAGGCGGTATTCCTTGCGCATCTGCCCCTTGCTGTCCCTGTATTCATGGGCAAATCTATTCACCTCAGATTTGAGGTGAGTGATTTCGGCCAGCATCTTCTCGATGTTGCGCAGTACTCGGCCCGAATCCGGCCTCAGTGCCGGTCGGCCCAAACTTGGGCTCACCTATCCCGGCCACCCCTTGCCCGACGCGGCACGCACGCAGCGCCGGGCCGGGGTGTCCCGTTGCCTGGCTCGGCAGCGGCTTCATGTTGCTGCCGCACCCGGTCAGCGATCAAGGGAACGATGTCGGGGCCGATCCCCGCCAGAGCCGCGACAGTGCGCGCGTCGGCGGTGCGCAGCCACCGATCCTCCGGGTTGCGCCGGGCCTCGCTGATGGCTTCCCGAAAAACCGCGACCCACAGGTTGCGCATGTTGCGCGCGGGCTCTTCGAGAAGGTCATCGCCGCAGGCGTCTGGCATCGGTGGTCAGTCCTTGGCCAGGGGCGCGGTGGAGCCGCGGCGGCAGATGTCCGCGATGAGGTCACGCAGGGGGTCGGCGCGCGGGGCCTCGTCCTGGTCGCGGTACAGCCCGAGGTGCCGCATGAGCATGTCGGCGGCCTTCAGGCGGTCGTGCATCAGCACCTCCATGGAGCCGGTCTTGGGGTTGTGCCGCACGCCCCGGAACAGCGCCTTGGCGCCGGGCGACATCTGATCGACCGGAGTATAGGCGACACGGGGCTGCCCGCGCCCGCGGCAGGTCATGCACTCCGGATCGGGCTCGGCGCGCGCGGGATCGCGGGCATCGAGGTCGGGCCAGCAGCGCGGGCAGGGATCAACGTGGAGCTGGACCAGATCGGAGGCGTCCGCCATGGCGATGAGGTAGAGGTGCCGGATCAGGCGATCTGCCTCCACGTCATTGCGGGCCATGATCTCGGTCTGGAGCTCTTCGATGCGCGCCTGGACCTTCACGTTTCTCAATAGGTCCCATCCTTTCGAGGACGCGCCGTTGGCGCTGTATCCGGCTTCGATGGCGGCCTGGGTGGCATTCATGGATCGGACATAGGCGGCTGCGAAGGCCTCTTGCCGGGCGTTGAGGGTGGTGGTCATCGGCTGTCTCCCTTGGGCCGGTGGCGGTTCATCCACATGTCGGCGAAATCCTCGCCGGGGATCGGCGGGGTCTGGACGTTGACGGTCATGCCTTTGCAGGCGAGGCGGTGGGCGAGGGTGAAGGCGGCGGCCTGACCGCCGAACTTCGGATCGTTGTCGGCGAAGATCACGACCTCGTCGCAGCCCTCGGGCGGCTGCCAGCGGGCCAGCATGGTGGCGTTCAGCGCAGCCCAGACCGGCAGGTAGTAGAGCGATGATGCCGCCTTGGCGGTCTCGATGCCCTCCGCGATCCCCAGCGGTCCGCCGGTGAAGTCGCACAGCCGAACGCAGGCCCCATCCGGCAGCTTGCCGGGCATGAGCTTTCGCGGGCTCGCCATCTCGGCCTTGGCCAGCCCGTCCGGGCGCAGGAACGTCCTGTGGAGGCTGACGTTCGCCCCATCCGGCCCTTGCACCATTGACACCAACGCGGGCCTCACGCCCCCTTCTCCGTCGCGCAGAGCGGGCGCGAAGCGCAGGGTCCGGTGATAGACGAGATCGCCGACGCCACGGGCGGTCAGATAGGCGTCCACCAGATCGCCGGGTTGTACCGCGACGGTCTGCGCATAGACCTCGCGCAAGCCGGTCTTGCGCTGTGCCTCGGTGATCTCGGACGCGGGCTTCTCGGCGCCCACCACCTCGTTGCCCAGGATCGTGTCGATTTCCGGCGCCACCTCGGCGAAGGCCTTGCCGGTGAACTTGATGGCGAGCGCCATGCCGTCGCCGGCCTCACCACAGCCGCAAATCCACGTCCCGCGCCCCTCCTTGTTGTCGAAGCGGAAGCGATCCTTCCCGACGTTGCAGCTGGGGCACGGGCCGTGCTTGCCAGTCAGGGCCGCGGCGGGCATTCCCAAGCGCAGCAGGATGCCCTTCCATTTGCCGGTGGCGACATCGGCGGTCTTGCGATGGAAGGTCATCTGCCGCGCTCCTTCGCCCTGCGCTTCGCGTAGGCCACGCGCCGCGACTTCTCGTAGGACAGGAACGCACGGTCAGGCTGCATGGGCACGTCCCGCAGGCCACACGGCCAGACACCGAAGCGGGACATGTACAGCCCTTTCGCCAGCTTCCCGCCCTTGTTGCGCTCGCGGTCCAGCCACAGCGCCATCGACCAAAAGCCCTGTTTGCAGGCCTTGGTGGGCGCGGCGCGCTTGCCTGTGATCTCGACAAGATCGCCGTCGGCGCTCTCTACCCCGGCAACTGGGCGGCGCTCGTGGCCGCAGTTGGGGCAGACGCGGCCCACGTGCAGCGTGCCGCAGGACACGCACGGCTTGGGCAGCTTCTCGGCCTTCGCCTCGCGCTTGGCTTTCTCGCCCGGCGCGGTGGTGTCGAGGTCTCCGCGGTTGATGTCGGTCACCAGCCCCAAGCGCAGGCTGTTCCCGGCATGGTCCAGGATCAGGCAATCCTCGGTCCCGGGATTGACGCGCAGGCCCCGGCCGATCTTCTGGACGTGCAGCATCTCGGAGCGCGTCGGGGCGGCGTCGATGATGCACGACACCGGCAGGTCAACGCCGGTAGTCATGGTCCGCACCGAGCAGATCACGCGGATGTCGCCCGTGCGAAAGCGGAGGTTGATCAGGTCGCGCTCCAGCCGGTCGCTCATCGCATCGACGTATCCGGCCGCGATGCCGTGGCGCTCGAACTCGGCTTGCAGGTCGGCGGCGTGGGCGCGGTTGACAGCGAAGCACAGCGTCGGCCGGTCCTCGCCCTTTTCGAGCCACGTCTGCACCACGGACCCCATCAGGGCCGCTTGCCCCATCACGTCCGCAAGCCCGCTCTCGACGTACTCACCCGCGCGGACCTTCACCCCGGACAGATCGGGCACGTTGGGCGCGTAGGCGGTGAAGCGCGACAGGAACCCGTCCGTGATCAGGTCGCCGATGGTCACAGGCACCACGAGGTCTTGCCAACGCAGGCCCATGCCCTTCGCCCAGGGCGTCGCCGACAACCCGATGAAGAACACGTCGGGCCGCTCGGCCATCAGGTCGTCAATCGCTTGGCTGCGGATGTGGCACTCGTCCACGATCACCAGCGACGCGTCGGGGATGTCCCGCCTTGCCAGCGTCTGCACCGACGCCACCTGCACCCGTGCCGAGGCATTCGTGCGCGGATGGTTCGCCTGCATCACGCCGGTGTCGCGGATGCCCTCGGCCTCGAAGGCGGCGACGGTCTGGCCGATCAGGCTGATGGCCGGCGCCGTGAAGATGGCGCGGTTGCCCTTGGCCAAGGCGTTCTCGATGAGCTTGGCCGCCAACACGGTTTTCCCGGCGCCTGTCGGCATGGTGCAGACGATGCGCCGGTTTCCCTTGCCAGCGGATTGGCGGATCATTTTGAGGGCGCGCACCTGATGCGGACGCAGAACCTTCGCCTTGGCTTGGGCCGTGAACAGGTCGCCATCAAGCATGACGGCCACCATTCACGACACGCAGACCGGAGGCCCCATTGGCTTGGGCCTCTTCGCCCTTAGAGTACCAATCCCTATCGTCAGCCCCCGTCTGCCGGTTTGAATCCGGCAACCCACTGCCGCTTTGAAACCGGCTTTTTTGTGCCGGTTTGCCCGCCCCCGAAACCGGCATGCGTTTGCCGCTTTCCTTCGGACGCCGCGGCGTGCCGAAGAGGGTGTAGCGGTTCGAGGCATTACCGGCCGCGGTGCCCCCACGGCGGACCTTGATGATGCGCCAGGCGGCTAGCAACTGCACCGCCTGCCGGGCGCGCCGCTCGCCGACCCCGCAATGCCCGGCGATGGTTTTCATCGCCGGGAAGCATTCCCCGGTCTGGTCGTTGTGATGGAAGGCCAGGACCAGCAGCACACACCTCTCGGTCGGCGGCAGGTCCAGAATGGGCAGGAGGGAATGAACCCACTTATAGGCGCGGACGCTCATGGCTACGCCTTCCGCGCGGCGCGCTCGGCGCGGCGGGCGGCGGCGATGGCGTCCGCCTCGGCCCGCAGCGCGCGTTCCTGCTCCTGCTGCTCGCGCAGGCGGACGAGGTGGGCCTCCACCTCGTCGATGTCGAAGAACAGCGTCCCGCCGAGCTTCAGCGGCGCCGGGAGGCGGCCCGCAGCGATATCGTTATAGACCGCCCCGCGCGACCGCCCGCCGAGGTATTGCTCACGAAAGTCACGAAAATTCAGTCTCTTGCCCATGGTTGTCTCCATCAGTGTTGATGCAGACATCCTCGTCGATAGCGGGCGGCTGGGCTTCGGGCGCTATTTCCCCGGTTTCGCGCGATTTCGGACCACGGATGGCCGAAGTTATTTACTTTTCAGGTGCTTAGGTCCGCGTCAGGAGGGGCGTCGGGGTTCGATTTTCTGAGCCTCAGCTGCCTTCCCAGGGCCTTGCCGGTGGCGATGGCGTCACGGGTCAAGGGATCGTTCCGGGCGTTCTTCTGAAGGTGGCGCACACCCTCGATGCCGTCAGGGAGTCCGTCGATCAGCGCCCGCGCGGTGGGGTCGGAAAACTCCCTGCGCAGCCTGGGCTTCAGCTTCATTTGCGTGAGCAGGTCAGGGGCCGCGAGGGCGCCAGGCTTGTCCTGCCTGAACTCCTGCACCCCCAGCCCCACAGCGAGGCCCAGCAGGTGCGCGGCAAGCCAGCGCTCGCGCCTGCGCTCATGCGGCCCCGGCCCTGGCGCTTGCACGGTCGGCGGCGGCGGTGTGGCCATGCCCAGCGCGCGGTCGATGTCGGCCTCTGTCAGCAGGTCGGGCCGGGCCGTGGGGTCCAGCGCCAGCAGCGCTGCAACGGCCCGCGCCCGCGCCTCAGCCGGGTCCAAAGCCACGGGTTCGGCGTCGGCCTGGGGCTGCGGGAGGCCCACAAGCAGGTGGGTCGCCTCGGCCCCGGCGGCGTGGAGGGCATCGCCAAGCCGCAGGATCTGCGTCAGCCGCGCGACCACGGCGGGGGCGCTGGGGTCGCGCACCTCTGCCAGTTCCTCGGGGCTCAGCAGGTCCAGCCGGGCGTTCGGGTCGATCCCCTGCGCTGCGGCGCGCGCCATGGCCCCCAACAGCGCGTGAGCGTCTGCGGCTTCGTGGCGCAGCGTGGCGAGGCGCTGCCGGGTGGTCGCCTCATGCTCGGTCGCGTGCCGCCCAGGGGCCAGAGCCCGCCTCAGGGCCTTCAGGTGGCCCCACAGTGCTTGCTCGTCCGGCGACCGGCGGCGGGCCGGGATGAGGGGCTCGGCCTCGGCGGTGAGGGCTTCAACGTGCTGGCGCAGCCGCTCCAAGCGGGCGTCGAGTTCCCCCCTGCTGATCCTCGCCTTGCCGCTGATCCGACGCGCCCTGCCAATCGCTTCCTCGCGGTGCAGGATGTGGCGGGCGCGCTGAAGCATCGCGTCGAGCGGGTTGTCGAAGGCCCCGACGCCGCCGTAAGGGCCGACAATCAGGCGCGCCTCGTTCCACGCGCCGTCGGGCAGCTCCTGCCCCCGGTGGTCGGTCCAGAACGGCGTCCACGGCCCTTCACCGCCGCCCAGCGCGCGCCAGTGTGCGTCCCATGGCCTCGGGGGGCGCGCCACGGGCTCAGCCCGCCCCGACGAGTTTCACCACCTTGCCGGTCTCCCCGGTCACATGGTCCGCCCAGCGGCACATCAGCACCCGGCGCTGATCGAGGAAATCCGTGCGGCGATAGCTCTTCACCACCTTTGATCCGGCGACATGCCCCAGAACGGTCTCGGCCACCTCGTGGGGGGCCTCGGTGCAGTCGGCGAGCCAGTCTCGCAGGGACGAACGGAAGCCGTGGGGGCGCTCGTCCATGCCGCGCCGCTCCATCAGCCGGGCCATAGTGGCGTCGGAGATGACACCCTTGCGCGCAGAGGGGAACAGATAGCCGTAGCGCTCGAAGGGACGGGCCAGCTCGATGACGCGCAGTGCCTCGGGCGACAGCGGCACGTGGAAATCGACCGTCTTGCCCTTCCGTCCCTTTACGATCTCAGCCGGTGCGATCCATACATCGCCGTCGATCTGATCCAGTCGGAGGAAGCGTATTGCCTTGGATCGCACGCCGGTGAGGATCACGAGGCGCAGGGCCAGATGCGTGATCGTGGGCTCGGCGAGGGTCGCATAGAAGGTTGGGACGTCGCGCCAGTGTACCGCAGGGATGTGCTTGCGCTCGCGGCGGGACTTGCCCAGCAGGGCGCGGGCCTTGGCGGGGGCCTGAAGGTCCACTTCGAGGCCCAGCGCGGCAGCATGCTTCAGCACGATCCCGATGCGATTCAGCGCTTTCTCTGCCGACTCCGCGCCGCGACCATGCCAGATCGGCGCCAGCACGTCGCGGATGTCGCGCTGGTCGATGTCGGTCACAGGGACCTTGCCCAGCTTGGGCAGGACATGGACCTCAAGGGGCGACATCCAGCGGCCGGCCTTGCCTTCGTCCCTCAACTCGCTCTTTCGGGCCTCGAATGCGTCGGCTGTCAGGACGGCCAGCGTGATGTCGTCGCGGCGCGCGGCCCGGATTTCAGCGTCACGCTCTTTCATGGGGTCGCGCCCCACAGCCGCCACGGCGCGCCAGCGTTCCGCGATGCGCCGGGCCTCAGCCAGAGGAACATCGCCACCGCCGAGACCCATCTCCCGCCGTCTGCCGTGCAAGGTGTAGCGGAGCACCCACTGCGCCCCACCATCATCGCGCTTCACCAGCCAGAGCCCCGCCCCGTCGCACCACTTCCCCGCGGGAGCCCGTTTCACGAACGCCGCCGACAGCCTGTTCCTTGCCCGCATGGAGGTATCCACCTTTCCGGCCTGCCGATCTGATCCAGCATATTATCCACCCATAGATGTGGGATACCCTCGGACAGGTCAAGACAGATTTGAACAGTTCTGACTATTAAACCAGTGGGTTAATGGGGGGCGGTGAACAGGTCTGAACGGACATGAACCATATGTAGCGCCTGTTCAATGCGCGGTGCCCGCACCAATCGGTTCACACCGGCCGTCGACATACGAACAACGGGCCTTCATCCACTCGATGCCCCACCCTTCGGCTGGTCCTGCGCGTAAGCTCGACGCAAGCCTCGGACAGCACGCCGCGGGGGCCGGGCCGATCCTGGGGGATGGCCCCGAGCGGGCCGGGGCGGCGCCCGCCTCAGCCCATCAACTCGGCGCAGTGGGCGTGGAACGTGTCGGCCACCCGGTCCCAGCAGTAGCCCGCGCGGGCGTGGGCGTGGCGCGCCGCAGCGTCGCCGGGGGCCGCCAGCGCCCTGGCCACGGCGCGGCCCAGATCGGCATCCAGCGCGCCCAGCTCGGGTAGGGTGACAATGTCGCGCGGCCCCGGCACGTCGTGGGCGGCAATCGGAAGGCCGCAGGCCATCGCCTCGACCAGAACCATCCCGAAGGTATCCGTACACGACGGAAAGACAAAGGCGTCGGCGGCCCGATACGCCTGCGCCAGCGCCGTGCCCGTCAGCGTGCCGTGGAACGTGACCTCGGGGTGGGCGCGGCGCAGGCGGGCGAGCGCGGGGCCGTCGCCCACCACCACCTTCTTCGCCGCAAGCGGCAGGCGCAGAAATGCCTCGATGTTCTTTTCCGGCGCGACGCGGCCGACATACAGCAGCACCGGCCGGTCGCGCGGGGGCCGCGCCGGGCCGGGGTGGAAGCGGTCGGTCTCCACCCCGCGGGTCAGCCGCA
>NZ_NHSD01000177.1 GCF_016653255.1 Rhodobaculum claviforme | reverse complement strand
GGCTTGGGCGGGACCGGGGCGCGCCCGGTGTCACAATGGCGGGGGCTTGGTCACGATGACATCCGTGGGCGGCTCGCGCATCAGATCGCGCGCATAGTTGCCCAGCGTCTCGGGGTCGCGGCCCGAATGGGTGCCGATGGCCAGCAGGTCCGGGCGCAGCTCCTCCAGGCGAAAGGCGAGGACCTCGTGCACGCCGCCCACGACGATTTCGGGCGGGTGCAGCCCCGCGGGCACGCCGGGCATCGCCAGGAACGCCCGGCACATGGCCTCGGCCCGGGTCATCGCGCGGCTGGCGCTGACGCCGCCGTGGCTGAACTTGTCGCGCAGGCCCAGTTGCAGCGCATGGATGGCGTGGAACTGCGCCCCGGGGCTGGCGACGCGCGCGGCCGCCGCCAGCGCCGCCGCGCAGGCCGGAGCGAAATCCGTGGACGCCAGCACCGTGCCATAGTCCCGCGTCACCGGCGTGTGGGCGATCAGAACCGGCACCGGGGCGCGCAGCACGATCCGCTCCATCGTGGTCAGGCGCAGCATGTCGAGCACCCGGCGGAACCGGTGCAGGCCGAGCAGCACCAGCACCCCGCCCTCGGCAAGGCAGACGCTGCGGATCGCGATATCGGGCGGGCCGGTGAGCACCCTGACCTCGGCCCGCGGGGACGGCTGCGGGGGGGCGCCCCCAGGCCCGGCCCCAGACCCGCCCGCAGCCGCGAGCGCCTGCTCCAGCGCCTCGCGGGCGGCCTGCACCCTGGCCTCGGAGGTGCCGTCGGGCAGGGCATGCACCAGGATCACCCGCGCGGACATGCGCCGCCCCAGCGCCAGCGCCCGCCCGGCCACCTCGCGCGACAGCGGTGTCAGGTCGCTTGCCGCGATGATCGTGCCCGTGGCCATCCTGTCCTCCGCCGCCATGACCCGCACTTCTATGGGAAGACCCCATCGCCTGCCAAGTCCCGCCGTCGGCACCGGCGGCGCCCCGCCGGCGGCCCTTTTCCCTGCTGCGCGCAGATGATAGGCGAAATGTCGCAGAGGATGACGCGCGGGGGGCAGGGCGATGGATCTGGGCATCAGGGGCAGACGGGCGGTGGTGTGCGCGGCCTCCAGGGGGCTGGGGCGCGGCTGCGCCGAGGCGCTGGCGGCGGCGGGTGTCGATCTGGTGGTGAACGCCCGCGGGGCCGAGGCGCTCGCACGCACCGCCGAGGCGATCCGCAGCGCCCATGGCGTGCAGGTCACCGAAGTCGCCGCCGACATCACCACCGAGGACGGTCGCGCCGCCGTGCTGGAGGCCGCGGGCGCCGTGGACATCCTGGTGACGAATGCGGGCGGCCCGCCGCCGGGGCTCTGGTCGGACTGGGACCGCGCGGACTTCATCGCGGCCCTCGACGCCAACCTGCTGACGCCGGTGGCGCTGATGCAGGCGCTGCTGCCGGGGATGATGGAGCGCGGCTGGGGGCGGGTGGTCAACATCACCTCCGGCTCGGTCAAGGCGCCGATCCCGCAACTGGGGCTGTCGAACACCGCGCGCGCGGGGCTGACGGGCTTTGTCGCGGGCACCGCGCGGCAGGTCGCGGGGCGCGGCGTGAGCATCAACAACCTGCTGCCGGGCATCCACGCCACGGACCGCGCCGACGCGCTGGACGGTGCGGTGGTCCGCGCCCAGGGCATCACCCTGGAGGAGGCGCGCGCCCGCCGCGCCGCCACCATCCCCGCAGGCCGTTACGGCACCGCCGAGGAATTCGGCGCCGCCTGCGCGTTCCTGTGCTCGGCCCATGCGGGGTTCATCGTGGGGCAGAACATCGTTCTGGACGGCGGGGCGATCAACGCCACGATCTGAGGTCCGGCACGTCGGCATTTGGTCGCGCCGGGTCGACAGCGCCCCGGCGCGCGCCACATCTGTGACGGTCAGGTCAGGAGGGCACAGGTGGGCGTCAACGCGATGCGGGTGGCCGCCGGAGAGGCGCAGGCGGCGTTGCGGGCCGGGTGGCAGGCCCAGCGCGCGGGGGCATTGACGGTGTCGTGGATGCTGCATGGCGGCCCCGGCGTGGGCAAGACGCAGATCGTGCAGCAACTGGCGACCGAGATGGGCGCGCGGCTTTACGACCTGCGCCTGACGACGATCGAGCCGCAGGACCTGCGCGGGCTGCCGTACTATGACCACGACACCCGCAAGACGCTGTGGTACCGCCCCGAGGATCTGCCGGACGACCCCGATACCCCGTCGCTGCTGTTCCTGGACGAGCTGACGGCGGCGGCGCCGCATCTGCAACCCGCCGTCTATGGCCTGTTGCAGGAGCGCCGCGTCGGCCCGCACCGGCTGCCCGACAGCGTGTTCATCGTCGCCGCCGGCAACACGGTGGAGGACGGTGCGGTCGCCTACGAGATGGGCTCGGCGCTGTCGGACCGGCTGGTGCATCTGATGGTGCAGGCCACCGCGACGGACTGGCTGGAGAATTACGCCGTCCCCACCGGCCTGCATCCGGCGGTCGTGGCCTTTGTGCGCACCCGCCCGGATCTGCTGGAAACCACCGCGCAGTCGCTCGACCGTGGCGAGATGATCGCGGCCACCCCGCGCAGCTGGGAGCGTGTCAGCCAGATCCTCGGCGCCGTGCGCGACCGCCGGCTGCGGCACATGATGGTCGCGGGCACCCTGGGCGAGGCGATCGCTGCGGAATTCGCGGTGGTCGCCGACGATATCGCCGCCACCGTGCGCGTGGCCGAGATGCTCGCGGTCCCGCAGAAATCCCGCTGGGCGATGTATCCCGCGTCCATGCACGGGTTGCACGCGCTGGTCTATGGCCTGATCGGCGCGCTGGAGGCGGACACCGTGGCCGAGGTCAGCGAGGTGATGGCCGGCCTGCCCGCCCTGCCGCGCGAACGCCCCGAGGAGGGGTTCGCGCGCCTGCCGCTGGCCGAGCTGACGACCCACGGGTTCGAATTGCTGCTGCGCCGGGGTCTGGACCGCGGCCTGGGCGAGGCGTTCCTCGCCGCCCCCGCCTATGTCGCCTATGCCGAGGAGCGCGCTGCGCTGGGCCTGGGATGAGCGTGGGCGCGCATTCCGCCCGCGCCACCGCCGCGCTGCGGCGCATGGGCGAGGACGACCCCGCGCTGGGCGCGCTGGCGCTGTGGGTCGCGCACCGCGACGCCGACGAGGGCGCCCCCGAGGACGGCGCGGTCGCCTGGACCGACGGGCGCACCATCTTCTATGGCCCGCGATTTGCCGATCTGGCGGCGCATGAGCAGGTGGGCGCGGCGGCGCATCAGGTCCTGCACGTCGCGCTGCGCCACCCCGCGCGGGCGCGCACGCTGGCGGCGCGCCTGGGCACCGGGGTGCGCGGCTACAACCTGGCCGCCGACGCCATCGTCAACGAGACGCTGGTGCAGGCGGGCCATGCCCTGCCGCGCCCGGCGGTGCTGCTTGCCGGTCTGGTGGCCGAGGCGCTGGGCGACCGTGATCCCGCGCCGCTGGCGCGCTGGGATGCGGAACGCCTGGCACTGGCGCTGGCGGCCCGATCGGGCCGCGACGGCGACGGCGAGGGGGCGCGCAAGGGCACGACCTCGGAGCGGGCCGAGGCGCACGCCGCCGCCCAGGGCTTCCGCCGCGACATCCGCCCCGACGGCACCGACCGGGGCGGCGGCGAGGACGCCGAGGCCGCCGCCGAATGGCAGGGGCGCCTGGCGCGCGCGCTGGCCGCCGGACGCGCGGCCGGGCGCGGCATCGGCGCGCTGCGGGGTGTGCTGGCTGACATTCCCCGCAGCGATGTCCCCTGGGAGGTGGTCCTGCGCGGCCTGATCACCCGCGCCGTCGCCCGCCACCCCGAGGTGTCGTTTCAGCGCCCCGCCCGCCGCTGGGTCGCGGCCGACTCGGACGCCCGGCGCCACGGCCGCCCCACCCCGGGCTTCGAGCCGGGCCGCGCGCCGATGCCCCGCGCTGCGCGTCTGGCGGTGGGCGTCGACTGCTCCACCTCCATCGACAATGCCCGGCTGGCGCTGTTCGCGGGGCAGATCGCGGGCATCGGACGGCGCACCGGGGCCGAGGTCCATGTCCTGCCGTTCGACACCGAGGTGCAGTCCATCCGCCGCATGCAGGGCGCATCATGGGAGGACGAGATCCGCGCCCTGCCGCTGGGGCGTGGCGGCGGCACCGACTTTGGCCCCGTCATCGCGGCCGCGGCCGGGCTGGGGCCCTCGGCCATCGTGATCCTGACCGATCTGGACGGGCCGCTGGGGCCGGCACCGGGCCGGGTGCCGGTGATCTGGGCGGTGCCCGGCCCGGCCCCGCGCGCGCCCGCGTTCGGCCGGGTCGTCAGCCTTGCGCGCTGATGCCGCCCGCGCCCCACGCGCCCCACGCGCCCCACGCGCATTGTGCGCACGCCACGCGCTTGCTACGCCACGTCAACTTGCAAGGGAACCGCATCCATGCCCGTGATCACCTGCATCGAGGATTTGCACCGGATCTACCGCCGCCGGGCACCGCGGATGTTCTACGACTACTGCCAGTCCGGCAGCTGGACCGAGCAGACGTTCCGCGACAACGTCACCGATTTCCACAAGATCCGGCTGCGCCAGCGGGTTGCGGTGGACATGTCCGACCGCTCCACCGCCACGACCATGGCCGGGCGGGACGTGGCGATGCCGGTGGCGCTGGCGCCTGTGGGGCTGACGGGGATGCAGTCGGCCGACGGTGAGATCAAGGCCGCCCGCGCGGCCGAGGCGTTCGGGGTCCCCTTCACGCTGTCGACGATGTCGATCTGCTCCATCGAGGATGTCGCGGCAGCCACCGGCAGGCCCTTCTGGTTCCAGCTTTACGTCATGAAGGACGAGGACTTCGTCGCCAACCTGATGCGCCGTGCCAAGGCCGCGGGCGTGGACACGCTGGTGCTGACGTTGGATCTGCAGATCCTCGGCCAGCGGCACCGCGACATCAAGAACGGGCTGTCGGCGCCGCCCAAGCTGACGATCCCGACGCTTCTGGACCTGTCCACCAAATGGGCGTGGGGGCTGGAGATGCTGCGCACGCCCCGGCGCGGCTTCGGCAACATCGTGGGTCACGCCAAGGGGGTCAGCGACACCTCCTCGCTGGCCTCCTGGACGGCGGAACAGTTCGATCTGAAACTCGACTGGGACAAGGTGGCGCGGCTGCGCGACCAGTGGGGCGGCAAGCTGGTCCTCAAGGGCATCCTCGACGCCGAGGACGCCCGCAAGGCCGCCGCGATCGGCGCCGAGGCCATCGTGGTGTCGAATCACGGCGGCCGCCAACTGGATGGCGCGGTGTCGTCGATCCGGATGCTGCCCTCGATCATGGACGCGGTCGGCAAGGACACCGAGGTCTGGCTCGACAGCGGCATCCGCTCGGGACAGGACGTGCTGAAGGCGCTGGCGCTGGGCGCGCGCGGCACGATGATCGGGCGGGCCTTTGTCTATGGGCTGGGTGCGATGGGGCAGGCCGGCGTGACCCGCGTGCTGGAGGTCATTCACAAGGAACTCGACACCACGATGGCGCTGGTGGGCGAACGCGATGTCCATGCGCTGGGCCGCCACAACCTGATGCTGCCGCAGGGGTTCGACGACCCCGCCACCGCGCTGTAACGGACCCTCGCGCGGGCGGCGCGGCGCTCTTGCATTCGCCGTCGCCTGCGACTAACAGGACCGCGTGCCGCCTTAGCTCAGTTGGTTAGAGCACCAGATTGTGGATCTGGGGGTCCCCCGTTCGAGCCGGGGAGGCGGTACCACCGTTCCAGAACAAGTTGCCGGTCGGTCGGGGCATGCGCGGATGCGCAGCCGCGCGCAGGGCTGATTCGCGACGCGGGGGCCATGGCCCGGGCGGCGGCGGGCGACCCGGCAAGGTCCCGCGCCCCCTGGCGGTGACGGGACGCGCCCCATCCCCGAAGACCCCCCGCGTGACGTTGCCGGACCTGCGGCCATTGCCCGGCCCTCCGGCCGCTGAGGGCCAGGGCCTTGTCGCCGGCGGGTTCCCGCGCGCCCGGCCTCCCGGTCATGCAGGCCGTGGAGCGGGCCTGTCCTCGGGCCTTTCGGGGGCGACGGCCCCCCCGGCCATCAGGCGATCCGCTCCCAAGGGCCGTGCGCGACGGCCCGGTGGGGCTGGTCTGGGCGGGATCGACCCGGCCGATCCGCGGGGGCGGTCGTCCCGGGCCGCGGACCCCCGGTCACGCCGCGCGATCGGGCGTGGCGCATGGGGCCGGCGGCGGTTTTCCGCCATGTCCCGCGCGCAGTTGATCTGGCACAAGGCGCGCGTCCGGCCGGTGTGAAGGCTGCAGGCGACCGCAGCCATCGGAGTGGGCCCCGTGATGAAACCTGTGCTGATCCGGCTTCACCGCTGGGTGACGCTGGTGCTGCTTGTTCCCATCGTCTTTCTGATCGTGACCGGGGGCATTCTGGCGCTGCAACCGATGGTCCAGGACCTGACCTCGGGCCCGGCGCTGGAGCGGCCGGTGCCGGTGGGCGAGGCCGCGGCGTTGCTGCGTGCCGTCGACGGCGCCGCCCAGGCCCGCGCTCTGCGCTTCGAGGCGCCGGGCACCCTCGTGCTGGAATTCAGCCGTCAGGGCGTGCGGGCGGTGCACGCCTTCGACATGGCCACGCGCCGCGACCTTGGCCCGCGCGCCGAGGGGGCGCAGGTCTTCCATACGATCGGCTCGTTGCACAAGCATTTCGTCCTCGGCCTCGAATGGCTGGTCGAGGTCGCGACCCACGCGCTGGTCGGGGTGCTGCTGATCGGGCCGCTGCTGGCCTGGCCACGGCTGCGCAATACGGTGGCGGGCTGGCACATGGCGCTGGGCTGGGGCGCGCTGCCGGTGGCGGGGGTGATCGCGGTGACGGCATCGCTGCTGGCGCTGGGGGTCGGGACCGGCGGCGTGCCGCAGGTCGACCGCAGCGCCGGCCGGCTGGCGTTGCCGCAGGCGCTGGAGGCGGCGGCGCGCGACCACGGGCTGACCCACATCGAGCGGGCGACGACCCGCCAGCGCGTCACGGTGGTGCTGACGGGGCGGGCCGGGGATGACCCGGTGACGCTGGTGGTGACGCGCGACGGCATCACCCCGATGGCCGGGAACCTGCCGCTGCTGGAGGCGCTGCACCGGGGGACCTGGG
>NZ_NHSD01000176.1 GCF_016653255.1 Rhodobaculum claviforme | reverse complement strand
TGGGGGCAGGCATGCTCGACCTTGCGGTGGGCACACAGACGGCCGGATCGCTGTGCCGGCCGGCCGCCTATTGCGGCGCGGTCGGGCTGAAGCCGGGCATCGGCGTGCTGCCGACCCGGGGCATGACCCCGCTCGCGCCCAGCTTCGACGCGCCCGGTTTCATTGCCCGCGATGTGCAGACTGCGGCGGCAGCCTTCGCGGCCTGCACCGGCGCTGCGCCCCTGGCCCGCCTTGCCGGCGGGCTGCGGCTGGGCCGGGCGCCGCTGGATCCCGACGCGCCGATGTCCGACGCCGCGCTTTCTGCATTGGACGAGGCCGCCGGGGCCCTGAAGGGGCTGGGTCTGTCGCTGGCGCATACCGGGACGGGGCTGTCGTTTGCCGCCATCGTCGCCGATCACCGCACCGTCATGCTGGCCGAAGCTGCCGCCGGGCATGGCCATCTGCTGGACACCGCCGCGGACCGGCTGCGCCCCCGCTTCGCCGCGGCACTGGCCGAGGGGCAGACGCTCGACCGCGCCGAGGTCGCCACGGCACGGCAGCGTCTGGCCGCGGCCCGGCGCCGGTTCTGGGACGAGATGGACGGGGTGGACCTGCTGCTGGCCCCGCCCGTCCCGGACGGTGCGCCGTCACTGGACGCGGGCACCGGATACCAGAACCTGCTGACCCCGTGGACGGTCTTTGCCGGCCCGTTGCTCGCGCTGCCCTGGGGGCTGGACACCCTCGGGCGGCCGCGGTCGGTCATGCTGGCCGCCCGGCCCGGGCAGGAGGCGCTGGTTCTGGCGGCGGGCGCAGCGCTCGCGCCGCTGGCACCGCCGCTGCCCCGCCCGGCCCTGCCGCTGGGCGATCTGATGGCGCAGGTCGGCTAGTCCGCCAGCGCGATCACCGCATCGACCTCCACCGATGCATTGCCCGGCAGGCCGGACACCCCGACGGCCGTCCGGGCATGGCGCCCTGCCTCGCCGAAGACGTCGATGAAGACCTGCGTCGCCCCGTTGATGACGGCCGGGCTGTCGCCAAAGCCGGACAGGCAGTTCACGAAGCCGCCCAGCCGCTGAACCGAGCTGACCCGATCCAGGTCGCCGTCACAGGCCATCCGGAGCGTGTAGAGCAGATTGAGCGCGCACACCCTGGCCGCAGCCTGGGCGGTGGGGATATCGACACCGCCCGGCCCGACCGGCCCCACACAGGTGACCTTGCCGTCCCACTCGCAGATCTGCCCCGAGAGGAACACCAGCGTCCCCTCCCTGCGGAACGGCAGGAAGGCGCCCCGGGGTGTCCAGGGCGGGGGAAACACCAGCCCCAGTTCCTCCAGCCTTTGGTCGATGCGTCCCATCCCGTGCCTCCGAAGGTAAGTGTTCTCTTACCTCAGACGCGTGCCAGCCCGGGCGGGTGCGGTCAAGTCCCGGCCTCGGTGTCAGGGCGTCGCCCACGGCCATCCGCGCCGAGGTATCCCAGCACCATGGCCACGGCATGGTCGCGTCGGGCCCGCGTCCAGGCTGGGTCGGTCAGGTCCGTGCCAAAGGTCGCCGACAGTGTCGCGGCATTGTTGAGGTGGTGCGCGCTGAGCGCGACAATGCTCACATAGAGCTGCAGGGGATCGACGCGCTCACGAAAGGCACCCTGCGCATGTCCGCGCGCAACCAGCCGGCCGATGGCGTCAAGAAGCGGTTGCGACATGTCACGGATCATGCGTGATCGCTGAATATGGCGCCCACCGAGGACGTTCTCGTTCCGCGTCATGCGCAGGAACACGTCATTCGTGGCGAAGAAGTCGAAGGTGAATTCCACCAGCCGCTGCATGGCCTGCTCGGGTGGGCCACTTTCGAGGTCGAGGCTGCGCTCCTGCGCCCGGATACCGGCATACACCTCGTCAAGGGCGGCGAGATAGAGCTGCTCCTTGCTGCCGAAATAGTGATAGAGCATCCGCGGGTTGCAGCGCGCCGCCTTGGTGATGCGCTCGACCCGCGCGCCGTGGAAGCCATGGCGGGCGAACTCCCGCAACGCCACCGCCAGGATCTGCGCGCGCGTCCGCTCGGGGTTGCGTGGCTTGGCTGCCGGCTTGCGCGGTGCAGTGGGGGGACTATCCATCGTCAGCGGCTCCAATGGCAGTTCCATCCGCCGGCCTTTCACTGGCTCGGACCATGGCCCGCCGCAATGCTTGCTTGCTCGACCGTGCCGGGACCGCCAGACCTTCATACCCACTGATGGATTGCGCACAAGGGCGGCGCCCGGGAACGGATCACCCTGTAGCGAACTCACGCACGCACCAGGCAGCCGGACGCGGTTTTCGCCGTCTCACGCGGGGCTTCCTTCCCTCTTGCTTCCACAGTGCACCCCGCATCGGGGTTCGGCAGCCCGCATGCCTTGGGCGTTCCGGGTCAAGAAGGCGCAGCTGGAGCTGCCCGAGCGCCCAGACCGGGAACGGGGTCATGGCTTCGGCTTCGGCCTCGAACATGTCCTGCTGCAGTCCGCCGCGCTGGGCTGCAAGATCGACGGCGGTCAGCACAAGGTCGGCGGGGGCACCCACGAGGACGCCGAGGTGATCGCCGCCACCGTCGCCGGCATGCCCGACGCACTGGGCGGCTAGCGCACGGCCATCCGTGTCGCGGAACTGGCGCGCGCTGGGCTCACCCCCGTCCGGCTGCCGGGCGCCGTGCCGCGCTGTGCGCCGATGGAGGTGTAGCCCAGCCCTGACAGGCGCTGGCGGTAGCGACACAGCTCCTGGTGTTCCCGTGGTTCGGCCTGCATCCGAGCCTCGGCGAGAGCCTTGCCATCGGCGCGGTCTTCACCGGGATCGCGCTCCTGCGCAGCGACGTGCTGCGTCGGCTGTTCGAAGCGGCCAGGACCCGATAGGCTGGCGTCGCCATGCGGGCCGTCCGGTCGGTCACGCTGCTGGCGTTCGTTGCAGAAATGGGATCATGGGGAATGCCCGTCATCGAGTATGTCTATTCGGCTCACTCGGCCTTCGCCTACCTCGGGTCCGCCACGCTGGGCAAACTTTGCGCCGATCACGGCGTGACCCTGATCCACAGGCCGGTCCGGCTGTCTCGGGTTATGGAGGCGCAAGGCGGCCAGCCCTTCCGCGCGCGATCGCAGGCCCATGTGGACTATTTCTTCGGCCGCGAGATCGAGCGGTGGGCGGAGTATCGGGGCGTTCCGATCATCAGTTTCCGGCCGACATATCACGACGCCGACTACAGCCTTGCCTCGGGCATGATCCTGGCGCTCGGAGAGTCCGGCCGGGACACCGACATGATGGCGCACGCGCTGCTCGAAGCCCATTGGCGCTTTGATGCGGACCTGTCGGACCCACAGCGACTGGGCAAGATCGCCGCGGACCTGGGGCACGAGGCGGATGCGCTGTTGAAACACGCGGCGTCGAAACCGGTTCAGGACAAGTTGCAGGAGAACACGCGCTGGGCGTGCGCGCACAACATCTTCGGCTCGCCCACCTACATCGTCGACGGGGACCCCTTCTATGGCCAGGATCGCCTTGAACTGGTCGAGCGGGCGTTGTCTCGCCCCTTCGCGGCATCACGCTGGTCCAATCCAGCGGTGGGTTGACCACGGCCTCGGGCCGATCGAGGCGCGCCGGGCTCCCCTGGTACTGGGTCGAACCGTGACGCGTCAGTCGAGGCCGAGCCTGCAGACGGTGCCCATCGTGGGCAGACCATCGTCGGCTGTTCGAGGCGCTCCAGCCCTCGCCACAGCGCTGCAACGCTCTGGCCATATATGTGCCCTCTTCCCATGACAGGACGTACGTTGCGATCATCAGGCGCGGCGGATGCATGACAACCGGAAGGATCACCAACCAAGAAGCGCTGGCCCTTGCCGCCAGCGACATTCTGGCTCTGGATGGCGCCGGGATGGCAACGCTTCTGGAGGTCGGCACACCCAGTTGCAGGAAACGCCTGAACGCCATGCTGGCTGCCTGGCATCCTGATCGCAATGCCGATCCGGCGGCGGGCGATGTCCTGAGGGTTCTACTCGAATGGAAGTCCAGATCGGCCCTAGCACCTGCCGCGCCGGACATCGCTGAGCCAGCCACCTGCGAAAGGGTTTTTCATCTGACCGGCGGATCGGCGCGCCGCGTGCGCGTTCTCTCCCAGCGACATGCCCATGCCGGCGACATCCTTGTCACACCAGGAACCGTCGCCCGGGTCTTTGCCGCCGAGAATGTGCACCTCGCCGGGGTCGGAGAATGCTTCGTCTCAGCCCTGCCCTTTGCCGACGACCGGATGCGCAAGGACCTTGCACCCGCCTTGCCACAACTGCTGTCGATCCTCCCCCTCGAGGGTGGAGACCGGCTGGAAATCTACCGGCGGCCCCAGGGAAGCATCCTGCTGCAGGATCTCCTTGAGCACGGGGCGAGGACGGGGCGCTGCTTTGCTCCGCAAGACCTCGCGTGGGTCGTGTCCGGCTTGATGAGCATTGCAGAATGGCTCGACTGGGCTGGCCAGGCCCATGGCTGCATCGATGCCACCAGCGTCTTCGTCAACCCCGAGACGCAGGCTGTGGCTCTGCTGGGCGGGTGGGAGTTCTCGGTGCCCTTTGGTCACAAACCCTCGGCTCTGCCGAAGCGCACGCTGGAGCTTCTGCCGCAGATGCAGCTTGGCGGCAGGGCTGACGGGCGTATCGCGCTCAAGCAGATCCAGGCGCTGGGGCGCGACCTGCTGGGGTTCGATGCCGGAGGCGCCGCCTTGCCGGAGCCCGTGCAGCGATGGCTGTCATGGCCTCGAACCGGCGAGGTGCAACGAGATCATGCCGGCTGGATCGCCGCGACCGAAGAGGCGTGGGGGCCCCACAAGCTCCTGGCGCTCGGCGTGTCAGAGCGTGATGTCTACCGCCACTGACCTGGCGCCGTGCATGGTGCCCTGGACTGTGCCGAAGGACGTGGCTGGTTTTCGACGTTGCCGACGGAACCATCATGCGGTGGCGGTCGTTGTCTGGCTTTCTGGTGGATAGCCGTCATGACCCAGGGCAAGGACGTGATCGCGAGGCATCAAGGATACTCCCGTGCCGTGAAGGCGGCCTGGGAGTGTTCCGGCGATGGGCTGGCTAAGGCTGCCGCGGGACAGCACCTCGAGCGCGCCGACATCGCTGCCCTGAGCGGGAATGAAGTCGACTTTCTGTTGGAGATCCACCGGGCCGAGCAGGTTCTGCAGGAAAACATTGACCGCAACAGGAGCACTGCGGGTGATCAGGTCAACGAGGCGAGGCCGCAGGCAGCGTCCAGCCTGTAGACGGTCCCCCGACCCGCGACCTTCTCGGAGATGACGGGCAGTCCCAGCTTCTTCTTCAGCGTGCCGGAGACCATGCCCCGGACGGAATGAGCCGCCCAGCCCGTCTCGACCACGATCTCGGCGGTAGCGGCCCCCTCGGGGCGCTGCAACAGCGCGATGATCTGCGCCTGCCTCGTGCCCGTGCGGGGGATGACGGGCTTCGGAGCATCCTCCGGGCCCGGTGCGGTGGGTTCTCCATCCGCCACCGGCCTGGCCTTGCGCGCCCCGGTCACGGCGCGCGACCACTGGCTCGATGCGGATGGCTTCCAGGCGCAAGCCTGCCCGGACTGCCCCGCGCGGCTGAACCGGCCGCTGACCTGGGAAGGCGTGCAAGTCTGGGACCCGGCGCAACGGCTCGGCGGCCAGCTGCGGATCCTGCCCGGCGCGATGGTCGGCTGGGACATGGGCGCTGCACTGGCGCTGGGCCGGTCGCTCGGCGTGCCGCCGCTCGCCATGGCCGCACTTCTGCCCGCCAGCGAGGCCGTCATGGTTCAGAAACTGAACGCGGCACTGGCGGCGAGTGGCGGCCCGAGCTTCAGGTCTTGATCTTCTCGATCAGCCTGACGCCGGCAAGGCCCTCGAAATGCGCGTCGCAGGTCAGGAGCGTCGCGCCCTGCGCGCGGGCGGTTGCGAAGATGATGGCGTCGGCGGTCGCGAGCTTGTGCTCGCGGCAGGCCTCCGCCGCCGCCAGCGCGGTCTCGGTGTCGAGCGGGACGACGCGGCAGACCTGCGTGAAGGCAACCACCTGATCGGCCTTGTCCTCGCCGACCTCGCGGGTCAGCCACTTCGCCAGCTCCAGCTGGACGATGGTCGGGACGAGCCAGTCGGCCTGTTCGGGCAGATGCTCGGACAGCGCCTCACCCGTCGGCGATCCGATCAGCCACTCGATCCACGCCGACGTGTCGACAAGGATCACCAGACCCGGTCCGAGCGGTCGCGATAGTCGGTGGGGGAGGCCCCGCGCGCGAGACCCTTCAGCGCCTCCCGCTTCGGCACCGGCACCAGAAGGACCCCGGTGCCTTTCGGGATGAAGGCAAAGGTCAACCCGGCCTCCCAGTGCTGCGCCGCCCGGATCGCCTTGGGGATCGAGATCTGGAACTTCGAGGACAGGGTCGCGGTCTCCACCATGATCATACTCTAAACTGATCGATACCGTAGACGTAAGACGAAAATTTGGCGAAAGCAAGGAGACTGGCTGATAACCGAGAAGCCCGTCAGCGTCCGCCTTGCGGCGGTCGGCGGCCAGCAGGTGCGTTCCGAGCTGAAAGGCGTTCGCCGTCCCCCTCTTCGCCCGCGAGGCCGGGCTGTTGCGCCACGATCATCCGGACGGCCCGTGGCTGCCCCTGCCTGTGGTGCCGCTGCTGGAAACCATCGACGATCTGGAGGCGGGGCCAGCGATCCTCGCCGCCTGGCTCGCCGCGCCCATGGTGCGGCGGTCGCTGGAGCGGCAGGCCGACGCGGGCGAACCCGTGCAGCAGGTGATGGTCGGCTATTCCGACAGCGGCAAGGACGGCGGCATTACCGCCAGCGTCTGGGCGATCCACCGCGCGCAGGCCGCCATCGCCGAGGTCGGCCGGGCGCGCGGCGTGCGCATCCGCTTCTTTCACGGCCGCGGCGGCAGCATCGGCCGCGGCGCGGGGCCGACCCACCGCTTCCTCGGTGCCCTGCCGCGGGGCAGCCTGGCCGGCGACCTGCGCCTGACCGAACAGGGCGAGACCATCGCCCAGAAATACGCCAACCGTGTCACCGCCGCGCATGAGCTGGAACTCCTGTGCGCCGGAACGCTGGGCGCGACGCTGGCAGGGGCCGAGGACCCGCCCCATCTGGTCGCCGCCATGACCCAGCTGGCCGCCGAGGCCCGCATCGCCTGGCGCCAGCTGGTCGAGGCCGAGGGATTCCTCGACTTCTTCGCCGAGGCCACGCCCATCGATGCGATCGAGGAAATCCGCATCGGGTCGCGCCCGGCGCGCCGGACAGGGCAGCGCACGCTGGAGGACCTGCGCGCGATCCCCTGGGTCTTTGCCTGGGCGCAGTCGCGCTTCGGCCTGCCGGCCTGGTACGGGCTGGGCGCCGGACTGGCAGCGCTGCGCGAGGCCGACCCGGGTGGTCATCGACGTGGACACGCGCCAGCCAACGATCCGCCGTGCGAACACGTCGATGATCGAGCCATGGGAACGCCACCGGTCCGAGTGACCATGGCGAGGTGCGACGCAGACCGTGCCCGACCAGGTTGGAACATACGTAAAATCGCTCGCCATTGTTCTTGAACCAATGGCGAACAATGGCTCGCCCCAGAGCTGGTTCGGCCGGTCGGCGTGGACGACGCGGTTGACCTTGTCATCCGGGCAGGGTCGTGCGGTGTCGGGGTTGGTCGTCACGACCTTCCTGCCGCGCACCCCCCTCGCAGTCCCATCTCACGCTATCCACCGCTCCTCCGTGCATCGGGCCACTTGGACGCCGGCGCGGTCCAGAGCGAACCAGACCTTCCGGGCGCCTTAACAGGCCGCTGAAGAACCCAGCTCTGGATGGCGGTTGAGGGACATGATTCACCGCTTGGGCGGTTGCCGGAGGGGTTGGGATGCGGGGCGCGGACGAGACGAGCGGGTCGCTGTTCAGCTATGTCGACATCGAAGCGCGGATTCCGGCGCGCCATCCGCTACGGCAGATCCGGAGGGCCGGCCCTCGATCCCGCCGGAGCGGCTGATCCGGGCGAGCCTGCTGCAGATCCTGTTCTCGGTGCGCTCCGAGCGGCAACTGATGGAGCAGATGGATTACACCCTGATGTTCCGCTGGTTCGTGGGGCTTGGGGTCGACGACCGCCCCGGGGCGGCCAGATCCAACAGCGATGGAAGGGAAATCCGTCCAGCCGCCGGACTATTTCAGCGACCTGTTAGAGCCCGCGGTTGGCGGTCCAGACCTCCCGGATCTTCTCTCTCAGCCCGGCGTCGCGTCGCGCCCGCGGCGATCGGCGCGCGGGATCACGTTGTGCAGCCTTACGTTCGTACCAGCTGGACGGGGCGATCGGCAGCGTCCTGCAGATCGGCCTCCGCCAGCGGCCCCGAACCGGTGGCGCCGCGCTGGCTCAGCCCCATATTCCTCGCGGAACTCTTCAATCAACGCAATCATTTGCGGAACGGGCGGTCGAGCTCCGCCTGGGCAAAACATGCGTTCGCCAGTGGGCTTGAACCGTCGCCCATCGGGCTCGAACCGATGGCGCCGCGATGGGCGACCGCCTTCACTGGCTCACCCTTCTTCAGGATCTCATTGGCTTGCCGCAGCTCGCGGTTCTCGCGCTCGCGTTCCTTGATGCGCGCCTTCTCCGCGGTGCTGGGCCCGGGAAGCCGGCCGGTATCGCGCTGAGACTGCTTGTGACCCGGACCCGCAGGCTGTCGGGCGAGCAACCGAGCCTGGCCGCGATGTCGCGCACCGCGGCCGTCAGGCTCGCGTAACTGTCGAGATGGTCGATGACCATCTGCACCGCCCGCGCGCGGAACTCGGCCGGGTACGGGCTCGTCGTGGTCTTCTTCATGTCCATGGGAGGGCATCCTTCGAGAGTTTTGCCCCCCGGCAAGCCCCGGGCAGTTCAGAGGGCCGAACAAAGCCCTTGCCAAGGGGCCATCCATACATGGTTCAAGAACAATGGCGAGGGTCGACGGCGGTCGACGCGGTGCTGGTGGGCAAGGAGCGATGCTTCAACCGCAGCTTCCAGCGGATGTGCTCGCGCCACCTTGTGGAGCCGACAGCCTGCACGCCGGCGGCGGGTTGGGAGAAAGGGCGCCCGACATCACTCGGGGGACGCCCGCAGATCGAACGAAAATCACGCGCTTTTCCAGCCGGTGGACATCACGCAAGCCGACAAGTGGCCCGCGCAGAGCTCCGGCTCGAAGCAGGCTCAGGCGGCCGTTGCCGTCGGCGTGGCGTTTCGCGCGCGACGTCGGCGGAAGGGCGTCTCGGCAACCGGAACGGTCCAGACCCCCGTACCGCCGAGACGGTCGAGGTCTTCCGCCGAAAGCTCGACCTCGTCGAACCCGCTGCCCAGCAGCGCGGCGCGCTGGTCCGGGATCACCCGGCCCAGCGCACGCAAGCGGCCGCGATAGCCCAGCTGCCGCAGCCGACGCGCGAGGCTGAACCCGCGACCGTCCGAGAACCCAGGAAAGGCGATACGGACAAGGCCAAGGCGCGACAGCACAGGTTCCAGCGCGGTCAAATCCACGGTGTTATCGAGATCGAGCGCCAGCGGACCGGCCCCGACGGCCGCGTCACGCAGACCCTCGGGCCGGAGAAAGCTGGCGGGCTCGGGCGCAGGGCGGCCGGAGAGGCTGAGGACAGGCATGGCGGTCTCCATCGGGTTGGCGCGGGACGGGTGCGGGGGCGGCGGGCTTCAGGCG
>NZ_NHSD01000175.1 GCF_016653255.1 Rhodobaculum claviforme | reverse complement strand
GGGTCATGGGCGGGATCCTGCAACATTCCGATTATCGGACCAAGATATAGTTTCGGTCCCGATAAAAGGAATGCGTTGACATGTGTTCAAAATGAACGTTTGCTTGGGGTCAGTTCGGCTTGCGTCCGATCGACGCACGGGCCGCCCGGCGCGGCCCGACAGCCCCCACCCCGGCGAAAGGCGACAGATGCTGCCATTCGTGATCAAGCGCCTCGGCTTTGCGGTCATCACGCTGTTCAGCGCGCTGACGCTGGTGTTCGTGCTGGTGCGCGTGCTGCCGGGCGATCCGGCCATGGTGATCCTGGGCGACCAGGCGAGCGCGGCCAACATCGCGGCGCTGCGCGACCAGCTCGGCCTGAACGAGCCCATCGTGGTGCAGTACGCGCAGTTCCTGTGGCAGGTGGTGCAGGGCAACCTCGGCAATTCCATGGTCACCGGCCGCCCGGTGTCGGAGGAGATCCTCGCGGTCCTGCCCTATACGCTGGAGCTGACGATCGCGGCGCTGATCCTGGGTGTCCTGCTGGGGGTTCCGGCGGGGGTGTGGGCGGCGGTGCGGCGCAACCGGGCGCCGGACTATGTGCTGCGGTTCCTGTCGCTGCTGGGGCTGTCGCTGCCGGCGTTCGTGGCCGCCATCATCCTGCTGATGGTGTTCGCGATCCAGCTGCGGTGGTTCCCCGTCATCTCGGCCGGATCGGGCGAGGGGATCGTGGACCGCCTGCGCCAGATGGCCCTGCCGACGCTGGCGCTGGCGCTGATCATGATGGCCTACATCACGCGGGTGACGCGCTCGGCGATGCTGGAGGTCCTCAACCAGGACTTCGTGCGCACCGCGCGGGCCAAGGGGGCGGGCACGCGCTCGGTGATCTGGACCCATGCGCTGGGGAACTGCACCATCCCGATCACGACGGTGGTGGGCCTCTATCTGGGCATCCTGATCGGCAACTCGGTCCTGACGGAGATCGTGTTCTCGCGCCCTGGCCTGGGCAAGCTGATCCTGATCGCGCTGCAGCAACGCGACTACACGCTGCTGCAGGGGATGATCGTGATCTACACGCTGATGGTGGTGGTGGTGAACCTTCTCACCGACCTGACCTATGGTTTCCTCGATCCGAGGATCAAGTACAAATGACCGATACCGTTTCCGCACCCCCCGCCGCGATCGCGCGCAAGGGCCGGGTCCGCAGCTTTGTCGCGCGGCTGAACCTGACAACCTGGATCGGGCTGGCGATCATCACGTCGCTGGTTCTGCTGGCGGTGTTCGCGCCGGTGTTCGCCACGCATGCGCCGTCGCGGCAGAACATCATGGACCCGCTGATCGGGCCGGGCGGGGACTACCTGCTGGGCACGGACCAGTTCGGCCGGGACATCTGGTCGCGGCTGCTGTTCGGGGCGCGCTATTCGCTGACGATCGGGGTCAGCGCGATCCTGCTGGCGATGGTGGTGGGCACGCTGATCGGGATGATCGCGGGGTATCTGGGCGGGCGCATCGACATCATCTTCATGCAGGTGATGGATGTGGTGCTGGCGTTCCCCGCGCTGATCCTTGGCCTTGCGCTGGTGGCGATGCTGGGGGCGACGCTGACGAACATCATCATCGCGATCGCCTTCACCGCCACGCCCGCCTTTGCCCGCATCGCCCGCGCCGGCGTCATCGCGCAGCGCGACCGGGAATATGTGCAGGCCTGTCAGGCGATGGGGTTCTCCGGCCCGCGGATCCTGTTTCGCCACATCACGCCCGCGATCATGCCCGAGGTGATGGTCATGGCGTCCCTGTGGATGGCGACCGCCGTGCGGACCGAGGCGTCGCTGGCCTTCATCGGCCTGGGGCTGGCGCCGCCCACCCCCACCTGGGGCGGCATGGTGCGCGACGGCTTCGACAATATCCTGAGTGCCGCGCATCTGGCCCTGATCCCCAGCATGGCGATCCTGGTGCTGGTGCTGGCGTTCAACCTGATCGGGGACGGGCTGCGCGACGCCATCGACCCGCGGCTGAAGGATACCGGCTGATGGCGTCTCCTGTCCTTTCGGTGCGCGATCTGTCCATTTCGTTCGGCCGCACCACGGTCGTGCATGACCTCAACCTGACCATCCGGGCCGGTGAGACGCTGGCGGTGGTGGGCGAATCCGGGTCGGGCAAATCCGTCACCTCGCTCGCGATCATGGGCCTTCTGCCCGAGGGCATCGGGCGTGCGTCGGGCGAGATCGCGCTGGAGGGGCGCTCGCTCCTGACCCTGCCGGAAGCCGAGATGCGCAAGATCCGCGGCGGCCGCGTCAGCATGATCTTTCAGGAGCCGATGACCTCGCTCAACCCCGTCCAGCGGGTGGGCGACCAGCTGGTCGAGGTCATCCGCATCCACCAGGGCCTGCGCGGCGCCGCGCTGAAGGCCGCCGTGCTGGAGATGATGAAGAAGGTCCGCATCCCCGACCCCGAAACCCGGATGCGCCAGTACCCGCACACGTTTTCGGGCGGCATGCGCCAGCGCGTGATGATCGCCATGGCGCTGGCGTGCGATCCGGTCCTCATCATCGCGGACGAACCCACCACCGCGCTCGATGTCACCGTACAGGCGCAGACGCTGGCGCTGCTGAAGGATCTGCAGCGCGAAACCGGCACGGCGGTGCTGTTCATCACCCATGACATGGGCGTCGTGGCCGAGGTCGCCGACCATGTGCTGGTCATGCGCCACGGCCGCGAGATCGAAAGCGGCAGCGTGCACGAGGTCTTCTCCAACCCGCGCGACCCCTACACCCGCAGCCTGATCGAGGCCGCGCCCAGCATGGCCGGCAAGGCCGCCACCCACACCGCCCCGGCCGTGCCCACCGACGGCGTGCCCGTCACCTTTGCCGGCGACAGCCCGGTGATCGAGGTGTCCGGCCTGTCGGTGCGCTTTGCCATGCGCGGCGGGTTCCTGGGGCGGCTGACGGGGATGGTGCACGCGGTGGAGGATGTCTCGTTCGCCATCGGCCGCGGCGAGACGCTGGGGCTGGTGGGCGAATCCGGGTCCGGCAAATCCACCATCGGCAAGGCGATCATCAACCTCGCCCCGGTGCACGCGGGCCGGGTGACGGTGTCGGGGCGCACGGTGGATTACGACGACCCGCGCAGCCTGGCGCTGTTGCGCCGCGACGTGCAGATGATCTTCCAGGACCCGTTCGGATCGCTCGATGCGCGCCAGACCATCGGCTCGGCCATCATCGAGCCGATGCAGGTGCACGGGCTGGCAAAGGGCCGCGCGGCGGTGGAGAAGATGGAGTGGCTGCTGGAGCGTGTCGGCCTCGATCCCCGCCGGGCGTCCTCGCTGCCGCATGAATTCTCGGGCGGGCAGCGCCAGCGGATCTGCATCGCGCGCGCGCTGGCGATGGAGCCGAAGCTGATCATCGCCGACGAGGCGGTGTCCGCGCTCGATGTCACCATCAAGGGCCAGATCATCGAGCTGATGATCGACCTGCAACGGGACTTCGACGTCTCCTATCTGTTCATCAGCCACGACATGGCGGCGGTGGAGCGTATCTGCGACCGCATCGCCGTGATGTATCTGGGCGAGCTGGTGGAGATCGGCGCGCGCGCCGACGTGATCGGCCGCCCCGGCCACCCCTATACCCAGCGGCTGTTGCAGGCGATCCCGATCACCCACCCCGACCAGCGCGGCCTGCGCCCGGCCCCGCCC
>NZ_NHSD01000174.1 GCF_016653255.1 Rhodobaculum claviforme | reverse complement strand
CGCCGCCCCCACGCCGGAGCCCCCTGCCCCATGTCCTTCCTGTCCGAAACCCTCGCCCGCGTGAAGCCCTCGCCGACCATCGCCGTGTCGAACAAGGCGCGCGAGCTGAAGGCCGCCGGGCGCGACGTGATCGGCCTGGGCGCCGGCGAGCCCGATTTCGACACCCCCGACACCATCAAGGCCGCCGCCAAGCGCGCCATCGACGAGGGGCAGACGAAATACACCGCCGTCGATGGCCTGCCGGAGCTGAAGGCCGCGATCTGCGCCAAGTTCAAGCGCGACAACGGGCTGGAGTATACCCCCGCGCAGGTCACCGTGGGCACCGGCGGCAAGCAGGTCCTCTACAACGCGCTGGTGGCCACGCTGAACCCCGGCGACGAGGTGATCATCCCCGCGCCCTACTGGGTCAGCTATCCCGACATGGTGCTGCTGGCGGGCGGCGAGCCGGTGGTCGCCGAGGCCAGCGCCCAGACCGCCTACAAGCTGACGCCCGACCAGCTGGAGGCCGCGATCACCCCGCGCACCAAATGGTTCATCTTCAACTCGCCGTCCAACCCCACCGGCGCGGGCTACACCTGGGACGAGCTGAAGGCGCTGACCGACGTGCTGCTGCGCCACCCGCATGTGTGGGTGATGTCGGACGACATGTACGAGCACCTCGTCTATGACGGGTTCGAGTTCTGCACGCCGGCGCAGGTGGAGCCCGCGCTTTATGATCGCACGCTGACGGTCAACGGCGTGTCCAAGGCCTATTGCATGACCGGCTGGCGCATCGGCTATGCCGCCGGCCCCGAGGCGCTGATCAAGGCGATGGGCAAGGTGCAGTCGCAGTCGACCTCCAACCCCTGCTCGATCTCGCAGTGGGCGGCGGTGGAGGCGCTGACCGGCCCGCAGGACTTCATCGCCGAGAACAACCGCGCCTTCGTGCGCCGCCGGGATCTGGTGGTGGCGCGGCTGAATGCCTGCGACGGGATCACCTGCCCGGTGCCCGAGGGGGCGTTCTACGTCTACCCCTCCATCGCCGGGTGCATCGGCAAGACCAGCGCGGGCGGGGCGAAGATCGTGGACGACGAGGCGTTTGCCACGGCGCTGCTGGAGGAGACCGGCGTCGCGGTGGTGTTCGGCGCCGCCTTCGGCCTGTCGCCCGCGTTCCGCGTCAGCTACGCAACCTCGGACGCGGTGCTGGAGGAAGCCTGCGACCGGATCGCGGCGTTCTGCGCCGGGCTGCGCTGAGGGCGCGGTTTCACTTCGACACGGCGCCAAGACCGTCCTTGCCGCCCAGACTGTCCAGCCCGGCAAGGAATTCCCGGCGGGACTGTGCGTAACACGCGAGGATGGCGGCCACATCCACATCGGCGGCCGACCCGGCCGCCGCCATCCGCTCCCCGCTGGTGCACAGCGCGCCCAGCGCCTCGAATCCCAGGTTGTAGGCGCTGCCCTTGATGAAGTGCAGCTCCCCCTCCAGCCGCTCGGGGGCGGGGGAGCGCGACAGCCGGTCCGCAGCCTCCTGCACCTCCGCGAGGAACAGCGCGACCACCTCGAGGAAGTCCTCGGCGCCCATGTCGCTGCGCAGCTCCGCCACACGGTCCCAGTCGATCATGTCCGCCCTCCAGTCCTGACGAGGCCGCACCATAACGCATCGACGATTAATGAAAAATGAGGACACCCCGGCGTTCCGTGCGGCCTTCACGCACCGTTAACGCGGGCCTGCGAAAACCGGGACGGATTGGCGGGCGGAGGATTGCGTGGGCGCTGCGGAACTGGATCCGACGGGACAGCCGGACGTGCTGCATCCCTGGGCCACGGTGCCCCCCGGCGTGCACCCGTCCGGGGGCGCCCGCGAAATCCTTGTGGTCGACGACAGCGCGGCGCAACGCACGGTGCTGGCACGGATGCTGGCGCGCTGGGGCTACCGCGTGCACGAGGCCGCCTCGGGCGAGGATGCGCTGGCGCTGTGCCAGCGCCTGCCGGTGGACATGGTCCTGTCGGACTGGATGATGCCGGGGATGTCGGGGATCGCCTTTTGCCGGGCGTTCCGCGCCCTGCCCCGCAGCGGCTATGGCTATTTCATCCTGCTGACATCCAAGACCGACAAGGGCGCCGTGGCGCGCGGCCTGAAGGAGGGGGCGGATGATTTCCTGTCCAAGCCTGTCAGCCCGGCCGAACTGCACGCCCGCCTGACCGCGGGCGAGCGGATCTTGCGCATGGAGCGGGAGCTTCAGGAAAAGAACCGGCTGGTGACGGAAACCCTGGCGCAGTTGCAGACGGCGCATGCCGCGCTGGGGCGCGACCTCGACCAGGCCCGACAGTTGCAACAGTCGCTGGTGCGCGAGGGCGCACACCGGTTCGGCCGTGCGCAGGTGTCGCTGATGCTGCGCCCCTCGGGGCATGTGGGGGGCGACCTGGTGGGCAGGTTTGCCATCGGCGCGCAGCGTGTGGGGCTGTTTTCCATCGACGTGTCGGGCCACGGGGTCACCGCGGCGCTGCTGGCCGCGCGTCTGGCGGGGCTGTTTTCGGGCGCGGTGCCGGAGCAGAACATCGCCCTCGTCCCGGCCGAGGCGGTGGGGGGCGCTGCCTCCGGCGGCATGCTCGGCCGCCCCCCGGCCGAGGTCGCGGACACCATGAACAAACTCATGCTGGAGGAGGTGGCGACCGACCACTACTGCACGCTTGCCTATGCCGAGGTCGACCTCGCCACCGGCGCGGTGCGACTGGTCCAGGCCGGCCATCCCCACCCGCTGGTGCAGCGCGCGGACGGCACCATCACCAGCCTGGGCGAGGGGGGCCTTCCGGTCGGCCTGATCCCCGGCGCCCGCTACACCGAGGTCGCAACGACCCTGCACGCGGGCGACCGGCTGCTGATCGTCTCGGACGGGATCACCGAATGCCCGGACGCGGCCGGGGAGGAGTTGGGGGAGGACGGCCTGGAGCGCCTCCTGCGCAGCCTCGCCGGGCAGCGTGGCCCGGCGTTGCTCGACGCCGCGCTGAGGGGCCTGAGGCGACACAGCGGCGGCCGCGACTTTCCCGACGACGTGTCCGCCGTGATGATCGAGATCGACGCCGACACCCCCGCGGCATGAGGGCCGCCCCAGCCGGACCGCGTCCCCCGGCGCACGGCCCGCTGCCGTGGCGCCCATGCCGTCCCCGCGGCCCGGCAGCGTATCGCCCCCCGCGGCCCGGGCGGGCACCCCGCCACTGGACCGAGCGACGTCAGGCCGCCGGAGCCGCCATGCGGGCGGCCGCGGGCGCCTCGGCGGCGCTCAGCGCCCGTGTTGCCGCCTCCAGTGCGCCGTCGCCGTGCGGGATCGACAGCGCCTTGAGGCCCGCGTCCATTACCGCCAGCGCCCCCAGGGTCATGTGCGCGTTGACATGGCCCATGTGCGCCAGCCGGAAGAAGCCGTGCCAGGCCTCGTCGTTCGGCTCTGCCATGCCCAGGCCGATGCCGAGGGTCACGCCCGCCTCGTCGTCGCACCAGCGCCGCAGCCGGGTGCCGTCGGGTGCGGTCAGCCGCAGCGCGGTCACGGCATGGGCGCGCGCCGACGGGTCGGCGATGTTCAGGGCCATCGCGCCGCCGCGGCCCCAGGCCTCGGCCGCGGCCCAGACCGCGCGCGCCAGCGTCGCATGGCGGGCCCAGACTGAGGCCATCCCCTCCTCGTGCACCAGCATGTCGAGCGATTCGCGCAGACCAAAGAGGTGATGCGTCGGCGCCGTCCCGCAAAAGTACTGATAGAAGAACTCGGGTGCCACGCGCGGCTCCCAGTTCCAGTACGGGGTGCGCAGGTCCGCGCGCCCGCCCTGCGCGCGCGCCTTGTCCGAGAACCACACGAAGGCAAGGCCCGGCGGCAGCATCAGGCCCTTCTGGCTGGCCGCCACCGCGACATCCACGCCCCAGGCGTCGAGGTGGAACTCCTCGCAGCCCATCGCGGCGATGCCGTCGACCATGAACAGCGCCGGATGCCCGGCCGCGTCGATCGCCGCGCGCAGAGCCGGCAGGTCGTTGCGCGCCGTGGTCGCGGTGTCGACGTGGGTGCACAGCACCGCGCGCAGCGCATGCCCGCGATCCCGCGCAAGCCGCTCGGACAGGCGGGCGGGATCGGCCGGGCTGTGGCGGCCGAAGTCCATGATCTCCACATCCACGCCCATGCCCGCCAGGCTGGCGGCCCAGCCATGGCCAAAGCGCCCGGTGGCCAGCAGCAGCACCTTGTCGCCGCGGCTGAGGACGTTGGCGTTCGCCGCCTCCCAGCCGGCGTGGCCGTTGCCGATGTAGATGGCGACATGCCCGCCCTCGGCGCCCGCGACGCGCTTGAGGTCGGGGATCATCGCGTCCGTCATCTCCAGCAGCGCACCCTCGTAGATGTTCGGGGCTTCGCGGTGCATGGCCCGCAGCACCCGGTCAGGCACCACCGAGGGGCCGGGAATGGCATGATAGGACCGGCCGTGGCGCAGACTCATGGGGGATCTCCGACGAAACGATGGACCAATCCAAACCGGTTAGGCGAGGCACACGACCGCGTCAATCACCCCGCGCGGCGCTCAGAACACGCCTTCGGGAAATATGTGGCCGGTCGCCCCCAATGGCAGCGACTTGTCCCAGGCGACATCGCCGCGCCGCAGCGGACGATAGAGGTGGGGAAACAGCTGCCCCCCCCGCGACGGCTCCCACCTGAGGGCCGCGCCGAGGATCGTGCTGTCCAGCGCCACCAGCACGAGGTCGCTTTCGCCCGCGAAATGGCGCGCCGCCGTCTCGGCGACCTGTGCCGCGGTGGACAGGTGGATGAACCCGTCGGCCAGATCGACGGGCGCGCCCGTGCTTTCGCCCGCCGCGCACAGCGCGTCCCACTCGGCGCGCCGAAAGATCTTGAAGACCATCATCGTCCGGTGTGATGCCCGCTTGCCCTCCTTCGGTCAATCCCGCAAACGCTAGGGCTTTCCTGCGGGCCGCGCGGGCGGCACACTGCGGCCATGTGCGGCCGTTTCACCCTGACCCACCCGACCGAGGCGCTGGCGCGGCTGTTCGACGCCGCCCCCGCCAATGACCTGCCGCCCGGCCCGCGCTTCAACATCAGCCCGACGCAGCCGGTGGCGGCGGTGGTGTCGGATCCGGGCGGGGGGCAGGACGGACAGCAGGGCGGGCGGCGGCTGACAACGATGCGCTGGGGCTTCGTGCCGTCGTGGTACGATCGCCCGGGCGCCGGCCCGCTGCTGATCAACGCCCGCGCCGAAGGCATCGCCGACACGCCCGCGTTCCGTGCGGCGGCGCGCACCCGGCGCTGCCTGATCCCGGCCAGCGGGTTTTACGAATGGACGACTGAGGACGACGGCAAGCAGCCCTGGTACATCCATCCCCCCGGTGGGGAGGTGCTCGCGCTGGCCGGTGTCTGGCAGGTGTGGGAACGCGACGGCACGCGGCTTGTGACCTGCGCCATCGTGACCTGTGCGGCGAACGCTGCGCTGTCGGCGCTGCACCACCGGATGCCGGTGGTCATCGCGCCCGCCGACCAGGCGCTGTGGCTGGGCGAGGCCGGGCACGGCGCGGCCCGCCTGATGCGCCCGGCGCCCGACGATGCGCTGGCGGTGCGCAAGGTCGGCCGGGCGGTGAACGCCAACCGGGCCGACGGCGCCGCGCTGCTGGAGGCGGTGCCCTGAGGCGCCTCGGCCCCGCATCAGCCCTGCCGCACTCCGGCGATCACCCGCGTCACCAGCATCGCCAGCGTCAGCGCGCCCAGCGCGACCACCAGCGGGTTCTCGAACCGCGCCACCATCCAGGCATGGGACAGCGCGATCAACGTCGCGGGCCACACCAGCAGGTGCAGCGCGCTCCAGCGCCGCAAGGTCAGCGCGCGCAGCGCGGCATTGGTGGAGGTCGCCGCCAGCGGCAGCAGCAGCAGCAACGCCGCCAGCCCCAGTTGCAGGTGCAGCATCGTCGTGATCTCGGCCCAGATGAAGGCCGCGATCCCGGCCTGGTCAAGCGCCGCCCAGATGCCCAGATGTGCCGCGCCATAGCCAAAGGCCCACAGCCCCATCGGTCGGCGCGCGGCGAACAGCGGGCGCCACTGGGCCGCGATGTGCAGCGGGCCCAGCGCCAGCGTGGCCACCAGGAACACCAGCGCGAACCGGCCGGTCCAGTGCAGCAGCGCCTCGTCCGGCACGAAGCCCAGGGCGCCGGTCTGCCACTGCCACGCCAGCCACAGCCCCGGCACCGCGCCCGCCAGCGCCACCGCCCAGCCGACAAGGGCAAACGCGCGCATCAGAAATTCTCGGTCAGGTCCATGCCGGCATAGAGGTGGGCGACCTCCTCGGCGTAGCCGTTGAACATCTCGGTTCGGATGCGCCCGCCGTCGGGCAGGCGGCGCTCGGTGGCCTGGTGCCAGCGGGGGTGGCGCACCGTGGGGTTCACGTTGGCGAAAAAGCCGTATTCGCGGGGCTGGCGTTCCTCCCAGCTGCTGACGGGACGGGTTTCGCGCACATCGATGCGCACCACCGACTTGATCGACTTGAAGCCGTATTTCCACGGCACCACGAGGCGGATGGGCGCGCCGCTCTGGTTGGGCAGGACCTCGCCGTACATGCCGACGGCCATCAGGGTCAGCGGGTGCATCGCCTCGTCGATGCGCAGCCCCTCGCGGTAGGGCCAGTCGAGGATGCCGCTGGTCTGGTTGGGCATCTGCTCGGGGTCGTGCAGGGTGTGAAACTCGACGTAGCGCGCGCGCGAGGTCAGCCCGGCTTCGGCCAGCATCAGATGCAGCGGGAACCCCACCCAGGGGATCACCATCGACCAGCCCTCGACGCAGCGGAGGCGATAGACGCGCTCCTCCAGCGGGTGGCGGGTCAGGATGTCCTCGATGCCCAGGGTGCGGGGGCGCTCGACCGCGCCGGTGATCGCGACGCTCCAGGGCGTGGGGCGCAGGTGGTGGGCATGGGCGGCGGGATCTTCCTTGGCGGTGCCGAACTCGAAGAAATTGTTGTAGTTGGTGGCGACCTCGAACGGGGTGTGCGCCTCGTCGGTGGAGGCGGGCCAGGGCGCGGCCCCGGGCAGCGACAGACCGGCCCGCGCCGGCCCGCCGGGGGCCGCCGCGAGTGCCGCCATGCCGGCGACCAGCGCGCGCCGGTTCAACCAGGCCGCGCGCGGGGTGATGTCGCGGGCGGGGATCGTAGGGGC
>NZ_NHSD01000173.1 GCF_016653255.1 Rhodobaculum claviforme | reverse complement strand
CCCCGGGGCGCGCGCCTGCGGCCCCCCTGCGGATGCCATGGCGCCTGCGAAAGGCCTCCGCATGAGCCTGCTGTTCGGCAACGACACCCGCGGCGCCTGGCCCGAAAGCTGGTACGCCGCCACCGCCACCCCCATCGATCCCTTCGCCCCGCTGGAGGGGGCCACGCGGGCCGATGTCTGCGTGGTGGGCGCGGGCTTCACCGGGCTGTCGGCGGCGCTGCACCTGGCCGAACGCGGGTTCGAAGTGGTGCTGCTGGAGGCGCACCGGGTGGGCTTCGGCGCCTCGGGACGCAACGGCGGGCAGGTCGGATCGGGCCAGCGCATGGAGCAGACGGCGCTGGAGAAGATGCTGGGGCTGGACGACGCGAAGAAGCTCTGGGCGATGGGCGAGGACGCCAAGGCACTGGTGCGCGCGCTGATCGACCGGCACGGCATCGACGCGCCCTTCCGCCCCGGCATCGTGCACGCCGAATGGCACGCCCGCGACGTACCGACCGAGCATGCCTATGCCGAGCATCTGGCGCGCGACTACGGCTATGACCAGCTGGAGCCGCTGGACCGCGCCGCCCTGCAGGAGATCGTGCGCGCGCCCGGATACCACGGCGGCACGCTGGACCATGGCGCGGGGCACATCCATCCGCTGAACTTTGCCATCGGCCTGGCGCAGGCCGCCGCCGCAGCCGGCGTGCGCATCCATGAGACCACCCACGTCACCCGCGTCACCCCCGGCCCCCGCGCCGTCGTCACCACCGATGCCGGCCGAGTCGACGCGGATCACGTGATCCTTGCGTGCAACGGCTATCTGGAGGGGTTGGAGCCGCAGGTCGCCGCCCGAGTCATGCCGATCAACAACTTCATCGTCGCGACCGAGCCGCTGGGCGACCGCGCGGCCGAGGTCATCTCCCGCCCCGTCGCCGTGGCCGACAGCAAGTTCGTGGTGAACTATTTCCGCCTGTCGGACGACAACCGCCTGCTGTTCGGCGGCGGCGAAACCTACGGCTACCGCTTTCCGCGCGACATCGCGGCCGTCGTGCGCCCCTGCATGGAGGGGGTGTTTCCGCAGCTGCGCGGGGTGCCGGTCGATTACGCCTGGGGCGGCACGCTGGCGATCACCATGAACCGGATGCCGTGCTTCTATCGGCCGGGGCCGAACATGCTGTCGGCCTCGGGGTATTCCGGGCATGGGGTGGCGATGGCCACGCTGGCGGGGCAGATCCTGGCGGAAACCGTCGCGGGCCAGGCCGGGCGCTTCGATCTGATGGCCCGCCTGCCGCTGCCGCGTTTCCCCGGTGGTCCGGCGCTGCGCACGCCGCTGCTGGTGCTGGCGATGACCTGGTACAGCCTGCGCGACCGGCTCGGGATCTGAAGGCGCCTTGCGTGGACACAGCCCGTGGCGTAAGGGGCGCAGCGGGACAGGAGGCTGCTGGGCATGTCGCTTCTGGTGATGAAATTCGGCGGCACCTCGGTGGCCGACCCCGCGCGCATCCGCGCCGCCGCCGACAAGGTCGCGGCCGAGGTTGGCCGTGGTCACAACGTGATCGTGGTGGTCTCGGCGATGGCCGGTCGCACCAATGAACTGGTGAACTGGGTCTCCGGCATCGCGCCGTTCTATGACGCGCGCGAATACGACGCGGTGGTCTCGTCGGGCGAGAACGTCACCGCCGGGCTGATGGCGCTGACCTTGCAGCAGATGGAGATCCCGGCGCGCAGCTGGCAGGGCTGGCAGGTGCCGCTGCGCACCACCTCTGCCCACGGGGCCGCGCGCATCGTGGAGATCCCGCGTGCCAACATCGACGCGAAATTCGCGGAAGGCATGCGCGTGGCCGTCATCGCCGGCTTCCAGGGCATCTCGCCCGAGGGCCGGATCACCACGCTGGGGCGCGGCGGCTCGGACACCTCGGCCGTGGCCTTTGCGGCCGCCTTCGGCGCGATCCGCTGCGACATCTACACCGACGTCGACGGCGTCTACACCACCGACCCGCGCATCTCGCGCCGGGCGCGCAAGCTCGACCGCATCGCGTTCGAGGAGATGCTGGAGCTGGCCTCGCTCGGCGCCAAGGTGTTGCAGACGCGATCCGTGGAACTGGCGATGCGCTACGGCGTTCCGCTTCGGGTGCTGTCGTCGTTCGAACCCACCGACGATACGTCGGGCACCATTGTCTGCGCCGAGGAGGAGCTGATGGAATCCAGGGTCGTGGCCGGCGTGGCGCATTCGCGCGACGAGGCGAAGATGACGCTGATGGGCGTCCAGGACCGCCCCGGCATCGCCGCCGCGATCTTCGGCCCGCTGGCCGAGGGGCATGTCAACGTCGACATGATCGTGCAGAACATCTCGGAGGACGGGCGCACGGACATGACGTTCTCCTGCCCCGTCGATCAGGTGCCGCGCGCCGGGCGTGCCTTGCGCGCAGCCCAGGAAGCCGGCGCCATCGCCTTTGAGGCGCTGGTGGCCGACACCGAGGTCGCCAAGGTCTCCATCGTCGGCATCGGGATGCGCAGCCAGGCCGGGGTCGCCGCGCGCATGTTCCGCACGCTTGCCGAGGAAGGCGTCAACATCAAGGTCATCACCACATCGGAGATCAAGATTTCCGTCCTGATTGATCGGAAATACATGGAACTCGCCGTGCAGGCGCTCCATGATGCCTTCGAGTTGCACGCGGCGGGCTGAGCCCCGCCAGCCCGGGGGGGCGCGCACAGCCATGCCCGACCGAATGGAGACCGAAAGCCGCAAGCTGCTGCGGCGCCTGCGGGACACGCTGGCCGAACCGGGCGGCGCCGCCGCCGCCGGTCAGGAGCGTCTGGACCGCATCGTCCGGCTGATCGCGGAGTCCATGGGGACCGAGGTGTGCTCGGTCTATCTGTTCCGCGACCCCGCCACGCTGGAGCTGTGCGCCACCGAAGGGCTGAAGGCCGAGGCCGTGCACCAGACCCGCCTGCGGCTGGGCGAAGGCCTCGTGGGCCGCGTCGCGCGCACCGCGCGCCCGCTCAACACCGGCAATGCGCCCGCCGAACCGGGCTACCGCTACATGGCCGAAACCGGCGAGGAGGTGTTCTCGGCCTTCCTCGGCGTGCCGATCCAGCGGCTGGGCGAACGGCTGGGCGTGCTCGTGGTGCAATCGCGCGAGGCGCGCGAATACTCCGAGGACGAGGTCTATGCCCTCGAGGTCGTGGCCATGGTGCTCGCCGAGATGACCGAGCTGGGCGCCTTTGTCGGCGAGGGTGCGGCCCTGCGCCGCCTGCACCAGCAGCCGGTGATGATCCGCGGCGTCTCGGGCCAGGAGGGCGCGGCCGAGGGCCATGTCTGGCTGCACGAGCCGCGCGTGGTCATCACCAACCCCGTCGCCGACGACCCGGAGGCCGAGACCATCCGCCTGCGCGCCGGGGTCGAGAAGCTGCGCGGCGCGGTGGACGAGATGCTGACGATGGCCACCGACGCCGACAAGGACCACGCCGAGGTGCTGCATGCCTATCGCATGTTCGCCCATTCGCGCGGCTGGCTGCGCCGGATGGAGGAGGACATCGCGCGCGGGCTGTCGGCCGAAGCCGCGGTGGAGAAGGAACAGTCCTCGGCCCGCGCCCGGCTGGAACAGGTCCCCGACCCGTATCTGCGCGAACGGCTGCACGATCTGGACGACCTGTCGAACCGGCTGCTGCGCATCCTGACCGGACAGGGCGCGGACACAGGTGCCACCATGCCCGACCGCCCGGTTCTGGTGGCGCGCAACATCGGCCCGGCCGAACTGCTGGACTATGGCCGCAAGCTGCGCGCCGTGGTGCTGGAGGAGGGCTCGGTCGGCAGCCACGCGGCGATCGTGGCCCGCGCGCTGGCGATCCCGCTGGTGATCTCGGCCACGCGTATCACCAACGAGGCGCTGAACGGCGACCACATCCTGGTGGACGGCACCGAGGCGACCGTCCACCTGCGCCCCGAGGACAGCATCGCCACCGCCTTTCGTGACAAGATGGCGATGCAGGCCAAGGCGCAGGAGCGCTATGCCAGCCTGCGCGACCGCCCGGCGCGGACCCGCTGCGGCAGCGTGATCGGGTTGCAGATGAACGCGGGGCTGATGGCCGACCTGCCCTCGCTGGAGGAATCGGGCGCCGACGGCGTGGGCCTGTTCCGCACCGAGCTGCAGTTTCTGGTGCGCAACAAGATGCCCCGACGCGGGGAACTCGCGGCGATCTATGCCCGGGTGCTGGACGCGGCGCGCGGGCGGCGGGTGACGTTCCGCACCCTCGACATCGGCTCCGACAAGGTGCTGCCCTACATGAAGCCGCACGACGAGCCGAACCCCGCGATGGGCTGGCGCGCGATCCGCGTCGGCCTCGACCGGCCCGGCGTGATGCGGATGCAGCTTCAGGCGCTGATCCGCGCCACCCGGGGCCGGCCGCTGACGGTGATGTTTCCCTTCGTCACGCGCCTCGACGAGTTTCTGGAGGCCCGCGACCACCTGATGCGCGAGATCGAGCGCGAAGAGCGCCTCGGCCATGTCCTGCCCAAGCGGGTGGAGGTCGGCGCGATGCTGGAGACGCCCGCGCTGGCCCACGCCCCGCGGCGGTTCTTCGAGGCGGTGGACTTCCTGTCCATCGGCGGCAACGATCTGAAGCAGTTCTTCTTTGCCGCCGACCGCGAAAACGAGCGGGTGCGGCGGCGGTACGACACGCTGTCGCTGAGCTATCTGGATTTCATCGAAGGCATCGTGCGCCGCTGCGCAGAGGCCGGAACCCCGCTGTCGTTCTGCGGCGAGGACGCCGGCCGCCCGGTGGAGGCGCTGTGCCTTGCCGCCATCGGGATGCGCACGCTGTCGATGCGCCCGGCCTCGGTGGGGCCGGTCAAGCACCTGCTGCGCCGGGTGGACCTGCGCGACGCCCGCGCGGTGATCGAGGACGCGCGCGCCGCAGGTGCCGACAGCGTGCGCCCGGCGATGATGCATCACCTCGCCACGCTGGATCCTGCCGGGTGATCTTCGGCAAGGGCCGACCCGGCCCCCGTCGCGCCCACCCCCGAGGCCGGGGCATCGGCCCCGGACCCGGTCCGCAGGGGCAGGCTCAGTTGATCAGCGTCGGCCGGGTCATGACCTTGCCGTTGGACGGCAGCACGCCGAGGCGCTTGGCCACTTCGGTGTAGGCATCGGCCAGGTTGCCGAGGTCGCGGCGGAACACGTCCTTGTCGAGCTTCTCGCCCGTGCGCATGTCCCACAGCCGACAGCTGTCGGGGCTGATCTCGTCGGCGATGATCAGGCGCTGGAAATCGTTTTCCCAGATCCGGCCGATCTCGATCTTGAAGTCCACCAGCTTGATGCCGACGCCCAGCATCACGCCCGACAGGAAGTCGTTCACCCGCAGCGCCAGCTGCACCATGTCGTCGAGGTCCTGCTGGCTGGCCCAGCCGAAGGCGATGACATGCTCCTCCGACACCAGCGGATCGCCCAGCGCGTCGTCCTTGTAGTAGAACTCCACGATGGGGCGCGGCAGGGCGGTGCCCTCCTCGATCCCCAGCCGCTTGGACAGCGACCCGGCGGCGACGTTGCGCACGACCACTTCCAGCGGGATGATCTCCACCGCGCGGATGAGTTGTTCGCGCATGTTGATGCGGCGGATGAAATGCGTGGGCACGCCGATGGCGTTGAGCCCGGACATGAAGAATTCGCTCAGCCGGTTGTTGAGCACCCCCTTGCCGTCGATCACGGCACGCTTCTCGGCGTTGAAGGCGGTGGCGTCGTCCTTGAAGTACTGCACCAGAGTGCCGGGCTCGGGCCCCTCATAGAGGACCTTGGCCTTGCCCTCGTAGACCTTCGTGCGTCTTGCCATGGAAACTCCGATCGGGCCGGTGCGGCCCGGCTGAAACCTGCGCAGGATATAGGCGAAAGCCACCGCTGCCGCAAGGCGCGTGGCCCCCCTGCGCCGTTTCAATCCCCCCTTCCGTCCCGGCGCATCGCGGCCTAAGCCGGAGCGGGGCGGCCGGGCCGTCCCGGATCACCGGACCGGAGGGAGGGAGCAGCCATGAAACTGTTGCGCTGGGGCGAGGCGGGGGCCGAACGGCCGGGGATGATCGACGCCGCGGGGGGCCTGCGCGACCTTGGCGGCGTGGTGCCCGACATCGCCGGGGACACGCTGTCGGACGCGGGCCTTGCGCGGCTGCGCGCGCTTGACCCGGCCACCCTGCCCGAGGTGCCCGCCGACACGCGGCTCGGCCCCTGTGTCGGCGGCGTGGGCAAGATCATCTGCATCGGACTGAACTATGCCGACCACGCCGCCGAGGCCGGCATGCCGGTCCCGCCCGAGCCGGTGGTCTTTCTCAAGGCGACCTCGGCCATCAGCGGCCCCCACGACCCGGTCCGGATCCCGCGCGACGCGGCAAAGACCGACTGGGAGGTGGAACTGGCCATCATCATCGGCACCCGCGCGCGCTACGTCGAGGAAGACTGCGCCCTCGCCCATGTCGCGGGATACGCCATCGCGAACGACGTGTCCGAGCGCGCCTTCCAGAACGAACGCGCCGGGCAGTGGACCAAGGGCAAGAGCCACGACAGCTTCTGCCCCCTCGGCCCCTGGCTGGTGACCCGCGACGCGGTGCCCGACCCGCAATCCCTGCCCCTGTGGCTGCGGGTCAACGGCACGGTCATGCAGAACGGCTCCACCGCCACCATGGTCTATGGCGTGGCGCATCTCGTCAGCTATCTGTCGCGGTTCATGACGCTGCACCCGGGCGACGTGATCTCCACCGGCACGCCACCGGGGGTGGGCATGGGGATGAAGCCGCCGCGCTTCCTCGTGCCGGGCGACGTGATGGAGCTTGGCATCGAGGGCCTCGGCCAGCAGCGCCAGCCCGTCATCGCCGAGCCGGGCTGACCCCGCCCCCC
>NZ_NHSD01000172.1 GCF_016653255.1 Rhodobaculum claviforme | reverse complement strand
GGTGGCGAGCCACCCCACGCGCGCGCGGCCCGAACCGGGCGCGCAGCTGCCGCCCCGGCCGCCGGGGGGGCCGTCCCCGCCAATCCTCCCGCCCAGCGGCGCTGACCGGCCGCCCGGGCTGTGACCCCGTGCCGCCCTGCGGGATCCCGCCTGCGGGCCCGCGCGGGTCCGGCGCGCGCATCTTTACGCGGCCCTTACGCCGGGGCGCGGGTTCCGGCATGGCGCCCTTACGGGGTGGGGCCCGATATTCGACCTGCAACAATCGCAGGGGATACCCATGCTGGACATCGTCTATCTCGCGCTCGGCGTGGGCGGGTTCGTGGCGCTGATGCTCGTCACCCGCGCGCTCGGGCGGCTGTGAGGGGGGGCGCGATGCTTGACCTCATCCTTGGCCTTGCCGTGGCGGCGGGGCTGTTCGTGTATCTCGGGGCAGCCCTTCTGCGCCCCGACCGGTTCTGAGGGGGGCGGGGATGGGCACCGATCTTCTCGTCTTTGCGCTCTATGGCGCGGTCACGGTGGCGCTGGCCTGGGGGCTGGCGGGCTACATGCACCGGGTCTATGCCGGGGAGCGGGTGTTCCTGTCGCCCGTGCTGGCCCCGGTGGAACGCGCGTTCTACGCCGCCGCCGGCACCGGGCCGGACCGGCTGCAGGGCTGGACGGGCTATGCGCTGGCGGTGCTGGCGTTCAACCTCGCGGGGTTCGTTCTTCTGTTCGCCATCCTGCGGCTGCAGGGGCTGACGCCGTGGAACCCCGAAGCCATCGCGCCGATGGCGCCGGATCTGGCGTTCAACACCGCGATCAGCTTTGTCACCAACACCAACTGGCAGGCCTATGGCGGCGAGGGGGAACTGTCGTACTTCAGCCAGATGGTCGGGCTGGGGGTGCAGAACTTCGTCTCGGCCGCGACCGGCATGGCGGTGGCCGTGGCGGTGATCCGGGGCTTTGCCGCCCAAGGCACGGGGCGGCTGGGCAATTTCTGGGTCGATCTGACGCGCACGGTGCTTTATGTCCTCTTGCCGCTGGCGATCCTGATGGCGCTGTTGCTGGTCAGCCAGGGCGTGCCGCAGACTTTGGCGGCGTATGCCCGCGCGATCACGCTGGAGGGCGCCGAGCAGGTCATCGGCCAGGGCCCTGCCGCGAGCCAGATCGCCATCAAGCAGCTGGGCACCAACGGCGGCGGCTTCTTCTCGGTCAACTCCGCGCATCCGCTGGAGAACCCGACGATCCTGTCGAACATGGCGCAGAGCGTCTCGATCCTGCTGATCCCGGTGGCCTTCTGCTTCCTGTTCGGGCGCATGGTGGCCGACCGACGGCAGGGCCTCGCGATCTTCGCGGCCATGGGCATCCTGTTCGTCGCGGGCCTGAGCGTGATCTATGCGCAGGAACTGGCGGGCAACCCGCTGCTGGCCTCCGAGGCCGGGGTGACGGGCGGCAACATGGAGGGCAAGGAGACCCGCTTCGGCATCGCCCTGTCGGCCCTCTGGGCGCAGGCGACGACGGCGGCGTCCAACGGCTCGGTCAACGCCATGCACGACAGCTTCATGCCGCTGTCGGGCCTCGTGATGCTGGTGAACATGCAGGTGGGCGAGGTGATCTTCGGCGGCGTCGGCGCGGGGTTCTACGGGATGCTGCTCTATGTCGTGCTGGCGGTGTTCCTGGCCGGGCTGATGGTCGGGCGCACGCCGGAATACCTGGGCAAGAAGATCGAGGGGCGTGAGGTCACGCTGGCCGTGATCGCCTTCCTGTCGATGCCGCTGGGCATCCTCGTGTTCGGCGCGCTGGCCGCGACCGTGCCGCAGGCCTTGGCGGCGGTGCAGGACCCGGGGCCGCATGGCCTCAGCCAGATCCTCTATGCCTATTCCTCGGCCACGGGCAACAACGGCTCGGCCTTTGCGGGGTTCGGCGCGGACCTGCCGTTCCACACGACCTTGCAGGGGATCGCGATGATGCTGGGCCGGTTTGCCTTCATCGTGCCCATGCTGGCCGTGGCGGGCGCGCTCAGCCTCAAGACCCCCGCACCGGCCAGCGCGGGCACGTTTCCCACGCATACCCCGCTGTTCGTGGTGCTGCTGATGATCACCGTCGTGATCCTCGGTGCGCTCACCTTCTTTCCCGCCCTGCTTCTGGGTCCGATCGCCGAGCATGTCTCGATGATCGCCGGGCAGAGCTTCTGAGGACAAACCCATGTCGAAACAGACCCTTTCCGGGCCGTCGCTGGCCGGGCTTGCCCCGCGGGCGGGCCGCCAGGCGCTGGCCAAGCTCGATCCCCGCGCGCTGGTGCGCAACCCGGTGATCTTTGCCACCGCCGTGGTGGCGGCGCTGGTGACCGTGCTGGGGCTGCGCGATCTGGCGTCGGGGGCGCCGGATGCGGGCGTCGCCCTGCAGATCGCCCTGTGGCTCTGGGCCGCCGTCCTGATCGCCAACTTCGCCGAGGCGCTGGCCGAAGGCCGCGGCCGGGCGCGCGCCGACAGCCTGCGCGCCACCAAGACCGAGACGCAGGTCAAGGTCCTGCGTCAGGCCGACAGTCCGCACGACAGCGCCACGCGCGTCAGCTCGGCCGCGCTCAAGAAGGGCCAGATCGTGCTGGTGCAGGCGGGCGACATCATTCCGGCCGACGCCGAGGTGGTCGCGGGCGTCGCCTCGGTGGACGAGAGCGCCATCACCGGCGAATCCGCCCCGGTGATCCGCGAATCCGGGGGCGATTTCTCCTCCGTCACCGGGGGCACGCGCATCGTGTCGGACTGGCTGGTGCTGCGGGTGGTCTCGGAGCCGGGGCGCAGCTTCCTCGACCGCATGATCGCGCTGGTGGAGGGGGCCGAGCGGCAGCGCACCCCCAACGAGGTCGCGCTGAACATCCTGCTCGCGGGCTTCACGCTGATCTTCCTGTTCGTCGTGGTCACGCTGGAGCCGTTCGCGGTGTTCTCCGGCATCTCGATCCCGGTGGTGTTTCTGGCAGCCCTGTTCGTGACGCTGATCCCCACCACCATCGGGGGGCTTCTGTCGGCCATCGGCATCGCCGGCATGGACCGGCTGGCACGCGCGAACGTCGTCGCCAAGTCGGGCCGCGCGGTGGAGGCCGCGGGCGACGTCGATGTGCTGCTCCTGGACAAGACCGGCACCATCACCTTCGGCAACCGCATGGCCGATGCGCTGATCCCCGCCGCCGGAGTGGCCGAACGCGCCCTGGCCGAGGCCGCGCTGGCCGCCAGCCGCGCGGATGAGACGCCCGAGGGTAAGTCGCTGGTCGATCTGGCCCGCCGGATGCTGGGCGGCGACGGTGCGCCGCTGCCGGTGGCCGAGGCCATCGCCTTCTCCGCCCAGACCCGGCTGTCGGGTGTGGATCTGGCCGACGGCACGAAGCTGCGCAAGGGCGCGGTGGATGCGGTGCTGCGCCATACGGGGGCCACGCTCGACCGCGGCCTGGCGGCCAGCGTCGATCAGATCGCGCGGTCGGGCGGCACGCCGCTGCTGGTGTCGCGGGGCGACCGTATCCTGGGCGCCGTGCATCTGAAGGACATCATCAAGCCCGGCGTGCGCGAACGCTTTGCGGAACTGCGCGCCATGGGCATCCGCACGGTGATGATCACCGGCGACAACCCCCTGACCGCCGCCGCCATCGCCGCCGAGGCCGGCGTGGACGACTTCCTGGCCGAGGCCACGCCCGAGGCCAAGCTGGACCTGATCCGCAAGGAACAGGACGGCGGGCGGCTGGTGGCGATGTGCGGCGACGGATCCAACGACGCGCCCGCGCTGGCGCAGGCCGACGTGGGCGTGGCGATGAATTCCGGCACCCCGGCGGCCAAGGAGGCCGCGAACCTCATCGACCTCGACAGCGATCCGACCAAGCTGATCGAGGTGGTGCTGGTGGGCAAGCAGCTCCTGATCTCGCGCGGGGCGCTGACGACGTTTTCCATCGCCAATGACGTCGCCAAATACTTCGCCATCCTTCCGGCGCTGTTCGTGGCGGCCTATCCCGGCCTTGCGGCGCTGAACCTGATGAACCTTGCCAGCCCGCAAAGCGCGATCCTGTCGGCGGTGATCTTCAATGCGCTGGTGATCCTCGCGCTGATCCCGTTGGCGCTGCGGGGGGTGGCCTATGCGCCGGCCTCGGCGGCGGCACTGCTGCGGCGCAACCTGACGATCTACGGCCTCGGCGGGCTGGTGGTGCCGTTTGTCGGCATCAAGGCCATCGACCTAGCGGTCGGCGCCCTCGGGCTGATGTAAGGAGAGATCCCATGATGACCCATCTTCGCCCCGCGCTGGTGATGCTCGCCCTGATGGTCGGGCTCACCGGCCTTGCCTATCCGCTGGCCATGACCGGCCTCGCGCAGGCCCTGTTCCCCGCGCAGGCCAACGCCAGCCTGATCGCGCGCGACGGCCGGATCGTCGGCTCCGCCCTCGTGGCGCAGGCGTTCACGGGCGCGCACTATTTCCACCCCCGCCCCTCGGCCGCGAACTTCGACGCCACCGACTCGGGCGCCACCAACTTCGGCCCCACCAACGCCGCCCTGATCGCGCAGGTGGCCGAGCGGGCCGAGGCGTTCCGCACCGCCCATGCCGTCACCGTCGTGCCCATCGACGCCGTCACCGCCTCGGCCAGCGGCCTCGACCCGCACATCTCGCTGCAGAACGCGCGGTTGCAGGCCGGCCGGGTGGCCGAGGCGCGCGGCGTGCCGCTGCGCGACGTGCTGGCCGAGATCACCGCCCAGGCCGAGGCGCCGTGGCTGGGCCTGTTCGGTGACCCGCGCGTCAATGTGCTGCGCCTCAACCTCGCCCTTGACGACCGCCTGCCGCTGCCCGCCCCTGAGGGCGACAGCCCCACGGGATGAGCCGATGACCCGCACCGACCTGCGCCCCGAACCCGAAGCCCTGCTGGCCCAAGCCGGGCGGGAGGGGCGCGGGCGGCTGAAGATCTTCCTCGGGGCGGCGCCCGGCGTGGGCAAGACCTATGCCATGCTGGAGGACGCGCGCCGCCGCGCCGCCGACGGCGTGGATCTGGTCGCGGCCGTGGTGGAAACCCACGGCCGGGCCGAGACCGAGACGATGCTCGCGGGCCTCGTGGTGCTGCCCAAGCGGCCGCAGTTCCACCGCGACCGGATCCTGCACGAGATGGACCTCGACGGGCTGCTGGCGCGCCGCCCCGCGCTCGCGCTGATCGACGAGCTGGCGCATACGAACGTCGAAGGCAGCCGCCACGAGAAACGCTGGCAGGACGTGGAGGAGGTGCTGGCCGCCGGCATCGACGTCTGGACCACGCTCAACATCCAGCACCTGGAGACGCTGAACGACCGCGTGGCCCGCATCACCGGTGTGCGCGTGCGCGAAACCGTGCCCGACGCGGTGCTGGAGATGGCCGACGAGATCGAGCTGATCGACCTGCCCCCCGAGGAGCTGATCGAGCGGCTGCGCGCGGGCAAGGTCTATATCCAGGACCAGATCGCGCGGGCGGTGCAGAACTTCTTTGCAAAGGGCAACCTGACGGCGCTGCGCGAACTGGCGATGCGCGCCGCCGCCGACCGGGTGGACGCGCAGTTGCAGGAACACATGCGCGCCAACGCCATCGGCGGGCCCTGGCCCACGCAGGAACGCATCCTGGTGGCGGTGGACGAATCCCCCGTGTCGCGCGCGCTGATCCGCACCGCCCGCCGCATGGCCGAGCGCTCCCGCGCGGCGTGGATCGTCGTCACCGTCACCTCGGCCCAGGCCGAGGCGCTGCCCGACGCCGACAAGGACGCCATCGCGGGCGCGCTGCGGCTGGCCGAACGGCTGGGGGCCGAGATCGCCACCCTGCACGCCGCCGGACCGGTAGCGGCCGAGATCCTCGACTTCGCCCGGCGCCGCAATGTCAGCCGCATCCTGGTGGGCAGGCCCCGGCCCCGCCCCCTGTGGGCCCGGCTGGGGCGCGAGGATGTGTCGGGCGATCTGACCCGCGCGCGCGACTTCGAGGTGACGCTGGTGTCGGACCCGAGGGAGGACCCCCCGCCCCCCGCCCGCCGCCGCTGGGACGTGGAGCGTGACCCGCGCGTCCATGCCATGGCGATGGGCATCGTGGCGGTGGCGGGGCTGCTGGCGGGGGTGGCGGATGTGTATCTGCCGGTGGCCACGCTGTCGCTGATCTTCATGACCGGGGTGATCGTGGTGGCGGTGCTGCACGGGCTGTGGCCGGCGCTGCTGGCGGCCTGTGTCAGTTTCCTCGTCTACAACTTCTTCTTCACGGTGCCGCGCAACACCTTCATGATGGTGCGGCAGGACCAGATCCTGACGCTGGGGCTGTTCCTGTTCGCCTCGGTGGTGACGGGCAATCTGGCGGCCCGGCTGCGCAGGCGGGCCATCGCACAGCGCGCCATCGCGGAACGCACCAACCTGCTTTACGACTTCGCCCGGCAGGTGGCGGGGGCGGGCGCCTCGGGCGATGTGCTGCGCGCGGCGGCCACCCATGTCGGCGGCGCGCTGGGGTGCGAGACGGTGCTGCTGCGCCCCGGCGCCTTTGGCCGCCCCCTGATCGTCGCGTCCGAGCCTGCGCGCGACACCCTCGACCTGCGCGAGGCCTCGGCGGCGGATTACGCCTGGACGCGGGGCGAGGCGGCGGGGCGCGGTTCGGGCACGCTGCCCGCCAGCCGCTGGCTGTTCCTGCCGGTCAGCGCGGGCGGGCGGCGACTGGCGGTGCTGGGCATCGCCTGGCCCGACGGGCGGGCGTTTTCGCCGGTGGACCGGCGGCTGCTGGATGCGCTGGTCGATCAGATCGCCGTGGCGCTGGAGCGGACTGAACTGCAACGCGACCTCGAACACTCCCGCGTCAGCTCCGAGGCGGAGCGGCTGCGCGCGGCGCTGCTGTCCTCGGTCAGCCACGACCTGCGCACGCCGCTGGTGTCGATCATCGGGGCTGCCTCGTCGCTGGCCGACCCCGACCTGCCCCTGC